>JBFYPG010000034.1:0-44357 GCA_041303415.1 Bacteroidales bacterium | reverse complement strand
AGTCTTCCAGATGATAATGCCGTTCGAGGATGCAGCATATAATCTCAGAAAAGGGGCTGTATCTGATCCTGTCAGGACACCATACGGATACCACATCATTAAGATAGCTGACAAGAGGCCGGCAAAAGGAAAGGTGCTTGTTGCGCACATTATGAAAGCATCGCCTCCCGGAGCAGGCGAAAAGGAGAGCAAACAGGCTGAAGAGGAGATAAACAGGATATACCAGGAGCTGAAGTCGGGCGCCTCATTCAGCGAACTGGCAAAGATGTATTCCGATCACAAGGAATCCGCAGCAAATGGCGGAAAACTAAACTGGTTCGGCACAGGCGAGATCATCACAGGATTCTCGGAGGCCGCATTCGCTATACCTGATACAGGCAAATTCAGCCCCCCTGTCCGTACACCCTATGCATGGCATATAATAAAACTGCTTGACGAGAGGCCTCACGGATCATTTGAAGAAACAAGGTCATATCTTGAGAGCAGGCTCAACCAGTCATACCTTAATACATTCAGCAAAAGATCGTTCGTCACCAGGCTGAAATCGGATTATAAATACAGGCTCAACCAGACTGCCTATGACTGGTTTGTCAGCAACACCGATACGCTGGTAATTCAGGGAGTGGCTAAATACAACAGGGAGACAATGCCCTCAGGTAACCTGTATACATTTGCAAACCAGCACCTTACTACAAAAGAATTTGCTTCATACCTTGAGAGGCGGGGCTCCATGATCACTACTGAGGATCCCGCATATTTCGTCAGCCAGTCGCTCGAGACCAGGCTGTCGGATCAGATCATAAGGTACGAGGACTCCATGCTCGAAAAAAAATATCCCGATTTCCGTTACCTGATGAACGAGTTTCATGACGGGATCCTGCTTTTCGAGATATCCGGGAAGAAGGTCTGGAACAGGGTCAGTGAAGACAGTTCAGGACTCAGGGAATTTTACAATCAGCACAGGAATGAATACCTCACCAGAAAGGGAATTGAAGCAAAAATTTATACGCTAAGATCGCCGGAGAAAGAAAAAACATTCAGTTCAGCATACAGAAAATACTCGAAGAAACCGTATGTTGATGATCTGATGAGATCGAAATTCAACAGGAAGAACGATTCAGTCATTATCATAACTGAAGGCAGGTGGTACACGGGCGAAGATCCGGAACTTGACAAAATTGACTGGAAATGCGGAGTGGAATACAGGTGGATGGGCAAATACCCGTCAATAATAGTGATCAGCAGGGTCATAGAGCCCGAGCCCCTTCCCTTTGAAGAGGTCCAGGGAGAGATGATGACGCTTTACCAGAGTTACCTCGAGAATGAGTGGACCGGGCAATTAAAGAGCAAATACACCGTTAAAGTTGATGAATCGGTACTGGCAGAAGTAAAAAGGAGCCTTGGCAATGAATAGGATCTCAGTAATTATAGCAATTGCACTTGTTGCAGCCAGCTGCAGCAGCTCAAGAAGCGACCCGAAGAGGATAGCTGTTGCCCGTGCCGGCGATGCCTTCCTTTATCTTGATGAACTGCCGAAGCTGATCCAGCCGGGAACCTCTCAGGCCGACAGCACTGCCCTGATCCATAATTACATAAACAGATGGGCAAAAAAGGAATTCATCTTCAGGAAAGCTGAAGAAAACCTTTCACCTGAACTGATGAATGAAATTTATTCCCAGATTGAAGAGACAAGGTCAAGCCTGGTAATTTACCAGTACCAAAGACAGATGATGCTTGAGAGGATGGATACCGTAATATCCGAGTCCGAAATGGAAAGTTACTATAATGAAAACCAGGCAAGCTTTGTACTGGGCTCGAATATAATAAAGGCATTATTCATTAAACTTCCTGTTGAAACGCCGGATTTAGCCAGGATACGGTCGCTGGCACGCTCCAGCGAACAGAACGACCTTCAGGAGCTTGAATCGGTCTGTTATCAGTTTGCAGAGAAGTTCGACGATTTCAACGAGCAGTGGGTGCCTTTTGACAGGGTGTGGGTGGAACTGCCACTGGAGATCCGGAACGAGGAAAGCTTTCTCAGAAGAACAACCTTCTATGAAGCAACGGACTCACTCAACATGTACTATATCACCATAAGGGATTACAGGCTGAGATCGACCGTTGCCCCCTTTGAATATGTCAGGGAGGATATAAAAAGGATAATATGGAATAACCGGAGGCTTGAGTTCATTCAGAACCTTGAGAACAGCATATACAATGACGCGCTTAAGGAAAATGGTTTTACTATTTTTAATAATTAGATCTGATGGAAAAAGTGAAGAAGATATTTTTGACACTGGCGGGCATGTGGATTTGCGGTTCATCTGTTCTGAATGCGCAGGTGCTGGTTGAATCAGTGGCAGCAATTGTGGGAAACGAGGTGGTATATCTCTCTGATGTGGAGAACCTGGTAATAGACATGAAAAGAAACGGCAGCAGATTGCCGCTGGATGAGCAAAGATGCGCAGTCCTTAATGAACTGCTTATATCAAGGCTCTTTCTCGACCAGGCGAAAATTGACAGTATAGAAGTTACTGAAGATGCTGTCGAGGGCGAGGTGACGATGAACATCAACAAAGCCATCCAGGATGCAGGAAGTGAAAAAGTACTTGAAGAATACTTTGACAAAAGCATGGTGGAGATACGCAGGGACATTCGCAAGGCGCTCATCGAACAGGAGATCATCCGGGAGGTGCAATCAGGTATCGCAGAAAATATTACGGCCACGCCGAACCAGGTAAAGAGATTTTTTGCAGGCATCCCGAAAGACAGCCTGCCGGTTGTTCCTGCAAGGGTCCAGCTGAGCATTATACAGCTCGATCCCCCGGGAAATGAAGATAACAAAGCTGAAGCCAGACAAAAGCTGCTCGACATAAGGAGCCAGATACTTGCCGGCAAGAGCTTTAATGTGCTGGCAGTCATGTACTCTGAAGATCCAGGCACAGCCAGGAATGGCGGCGAGCTGGGATATACCGTCAGAGGTTCCCTGGAAAAGGAATATGCTGATGCTGCTTCAAGCCTGACCAAGAACCAGGTATCAAGGATCGTGGAGACCAGGTACGGCTTTCACATCATCCAGCTTATAGACCGCAACGGCGACCTTATAAATACACGACATATCCTTATAAAGCCGAAAGTGAAGCCAGATCAGGCATCAAAAGCTATCTCCACACTGGACAGCCTGGCAAACCTTATCAGGAAGGACAGCCTGGATTTTGAAACAGCCGCAAGGATGTATTCAACACATAGTGACAGCAGGATCAACGGAGGTAAACTGGTGAGCACGAATCCGTCGGAGCGGATAACATGGTTCATGCTTGAAGAGCTTAATCCGGAGATGTATGTGAAGGTGAGGGACATGAAGCAGGGTGAGATCTCAGAAGCATTCCGCACAACCGATGAGGATGGGAACACGGTCTTCAGGATCATCAGGCTCGACGATGAGATACCCGCACACAGGGCAAACCTGAAGGATGACTACGAGAACCTTTATGGAGCGGCTCTGCAGGAAGCACGTTCAAAAGCCTACCGCGAATGGATCGACAGGAAAATTGAGAATACCTATATCAAAATTAGCGATGAACTGAAAACATGCGAGTTTCTCAAAAAAGGATGGCTGAAATAAAACATCCCTGGTGCCTCTGCATTAACAGTATCCCCGGATATATCTTCCTTATTCTGATTTTTCTTGCCATTGCTCCTATTGCAAGATCGCAGGATGCGCCTGCTGAAAAAAAGAAACCAAAGAAGATCGAGATACTGCATGCCGACCTGTGGGAGGTGGATGAAAAAATTGATAAGGACCTCCAGCAGCTTGAAGGATCCGTCAGGCTGAAGCACAACGATGTTTTCATGTCGTGCGACAGCGCCTGGTACTATCAGAAGAAAAACCAGGTAAAAGCTTTCGGCCATATACATATTGAACAGGGCGACACCCTCCACCTGTACGGTGAATATCTTTTCTACGACGGAACGAGTGAATTTGCTATTGTCGAAAGAAGTGTTGAGCTTATTGATAAGGAGACACACCTCTTTACTGATGCTGTCACATACGACTTCGTCATCGACATCGCCCGTTATAACAACCGGGGTAGAATAATAAATGGTGACAACACTCTGACCAGTATCATCGGCGTATACTATGTTGCAAGGGACCTGTTCCATTTCAAGGACAGCGTGAAGATCGTCAATCCCGATTATGTGATGACAGCCGATACAATGGATTATAACACCGAATCGGAAACGGCTCTGTTTACGGGGCCGTCCGAGCTCATGGGCGACAGCCTATACCTCTACTGCGAAAGAGGCTGGTACGATACGAAGAAGAACATTACAAGCATCTGGCGCAATGCCCTGATCGACAACAGGCAGCAGGTTGTAAAAGGTGATTCGCTCTATTATGAAGACGACACAGGCTTCGGCGAGTGTTACGGTAACCTGAGCATCACTGACACAACTGATAACCTCATTGTAAAAGGGGATTATGCATGGTATTTCAAAGAGCCTGAAAGATTCATGGTCACCGACAGTGCAATGTTCATCCAGGTATCCGACGGCGACTCGCTGTTTCTTCATTCAGATACGCTGAGGGCCATCACCGTCACTGACACCTCAGGTATCGGTTACAGGCTTATGAACGCCTATTACGGGTGCAAGGTATTCAGCAGGGACCTGCAGGCCATGTGCGATTCCCTCTCCTACTCTTTCCAGGACTCGGTGATAAGGCTGTACAAGAAGCCTGTAATATGGTCGGAAGAAAATCAGCTAACATCCGATTCAATGGCTGTCTTTACCAAAAACAGGAAGGCCGACAGGATGGAGCTCTATAACGCGGCTTTTGTTGTGAGCCAGGTAGACACCATGAGGTTTAACCAGACCAAAGGAAGGTCGCTGACAGGCTATTTCAGGGATAATGAACTCTACAGGATAAACATTTCAGGTAACGGGGAATCGATATATTACCTTATTGACAATGATGCCATTGCAGGCGTCAATAAGGCAAAATGCGCAAGCATGGATATCTTTGTCCAAGATGGAAAGATCAGGGAGATAATGGAATACCAGCAGCCTGAGGGAGTCATCGATCCTCCTTCGGCAATGCCTCAGAATAACGGACATCTCGATGGATTCATCTGGCTTGACAGCCTGAGGCCAAAAAAAATTGAGGACATATTCAGAAGACAAAAACCACGGAGTGACACGGAGTAAAGACGGAGTAACACGGCTTTATTAACAGTGAAACTCTGTTTTAACTCCGTGTAAATCAGTGGTAAAAAAACTATTTCTTCGGTTCTCAATATTCATCTTCGTTGAAGAAGAAGTCATCCTTGCTGGGATAATCGGGCCAGATATCTTCGATGCTCTCATAAATATCACCTTCATCTTCAATTTCCTGAAGATTCTCGATAACTTCCATAGGGGCACCTGACCTGATGGCAAAATCAATCAGTTCATCCTTGGTTGCAGGCCATGGGGCATCTTCAAGTTTTGATGCTAATTCAAGTGTCCAATACATCTGATGATCTTAGCTTTTTATAAAGTGTGCAAATATATATATTATTTTTAATTATAAACAAGAGCTGTTTTAAAGATTTTTAACAAATCAAACAGACCATTCAACTTCTTCAATATCAAGCTCTAAGCATAGTATCCTGGTTAATACGAAAAAATAATCTGAGAGCCTGTTAAGGAAAGGGATAATGATTTCGGGGATTTTTTCAGTTTCATTCAGCTGAACCGCTCTTCTCTCTGCCCTGCGGCACACGCATCTGGCAATATTGCTCCAGGAAACCAGCATATTACCGCCTGGCATAACAAAACTCTTCAGAGGCTTAAGAACAGATTCCATAGCATCGATCTCATCCTCGACGAGCCTGACACATTCCGGTTCAGGCAGAATGTCGCCTTTGACAGGCTTCCGGCTTTCAACTGCCAGTGAGGCAGCGCATCGCATAAGCTGATCCCTGATATAAGTAAGAGTCTTCTTCCGTTTCAGGTTTTCAGGGAAATCAATCAGCAGCCCTGTCCAGGCAATTAATTCATCAACAGTTCCATACGCTTCAACACGAATATGGCTTTTAGACACTCTTTTGCCTCCTTGCAATGAGGTGGAGCCATTATCCCCTGTCCGGGTATATGTCTTCATCGATTTTAAATTAAAGGTCAGATATCCTGGATCGCCGGGAAATATCAGCGTTTGGCAGGAATGTATTTTTCATTAGGGATATCCTGGGCAACCTCACCGTCGAAAAGTCTTATGATACGGGCGGCATGCCTGGCGATGTCCTCTTCATGAGTAACAACGATAACCGTGTTTCCCTTATTATGTATATCATCCAGAAGCCCCATGATATCAAGGGATGTTTTACTGTCTAGGTTTCCTGTAGGCTCATCTGCCAGAATTATGGAAGGCTTGTTAACGAGAGCCCTGGCAATGGCAACACGCTGTCGCTGGCCTCCCGAAAGCTCATTGGGCTTATGCTCCATCCTGTCAGCAAGCCCGACCTGTTCAAGAGTTTCAACCGCCATCTTCTCCCTTTCGGCTTTCTGGATGCCTGCATAGATCAGCGGCAGAGTCACATTTTCAAGTGCAGTGTACCTGGGCAGAAGGTTGAATGTCTGAAATACGAACCCGATCTCCTTATTCCTGATCTCGGCAAGGAAATCGTCCTCCATCTTGCTTACATCGATACCATTGAGAATGTAGACTCCGCTTGTCGGAGTGTCAAGACAGCCGACAAGGTTCATAAGTGTGGATTTGCCTGATCCTGAAGGTCCCATGATCGCAACATATTCATTCCTGTGTATATCAATTGTGACCGATCTTAAAGCCCTTACGATGACGGTCCCGATCTGGTAATTCTTTACAATATTCTGTATTTCAATTACTTTCTCCATACCCCTTAATTTTGAATGTCCGAAATTAGATTAAATTAGTTAATTACGAAATTATAGCGTCTTAATTTTTGTTAATACCTTATTATATAATGCCCGCGGCTTACGCCTTCCCTGAAAAATACCAGTCCCATCCTGAAAATATCTACAGTAACAGATACCCTGCCATGATCTTTGATGACCGACCAGGCCTCTTCCATCTCATCACCTGAATGAATATCGTCAATAATGACCACAGTGCTACCGGCAGAAATGCCGGCAAGAGCGTTAAAGTACCTTATGGTCGGTTCCTTTCTGTGGTTCCCGTCAATAAAAACCAGTCCGGGACTGATACTTCCGTCAGTAAGCCCCGGTAGAAGTTCATCAAAAGAACCTGTCAGAAGAACAATATTGGAGATTCCGGCCAGATTGAAATTTTGCCTTGCTACTTCAGCAGTAGCCGGGCAGCCTTCTATGGAATGGACAACTGTACCCGGATTTGCCGCCGCAAGATACATTGTACTTATTCCGGCAGATGTTCCAAGTTCAACAATATCCCGGCTGCCAAACCTTTCTGCCAGACGGTACAGCAGCTTGCCGTATCTGGAAGGAACTGAAGAGTACTTTACTATATCTGACACTTTCCTTATACTGTTTTTCATCTTTGCGGAACCGGCGCCAAGGTCCGTAACGGAAATGACCCTGCTGCCGGATAGATTCATCTTCCTGATGTTCTCAATCTTTAAGACAACGCCGGGATCGATTTTATTCCTGAATACTTCCGAGACCAGACCGAAAACAAAGGGGCTGTGGATCCCATGCCCCTTCCGGTGCCTGGAAAAGAGAAGATATTTTAAGTATTTAAGCCAGATAAAATTCATCCCTATACTGATAATATCTTTAGGTAAGCTCTCCAAAAATACTTATTTTCGGTTTTCATTCATGAATTATGGGGCTGTTGAAAAACAGAATATTCATTGATTCTTACCTTTGTGCTACTTTGTGTTGACCTTTGTGAAAATTGTTTAGCATCTAAACAATCTGATACTCAGAATATATGCAGGGATTTTTTGAGACGGATATCAAATTTCTGACAGGAGTCGGACCCAAAAGGGCGGAACTCCTGAATAAGGAGCTGAATATCTTTACCTACCAGGATCTCCTCTATTACTTCCCCTATAAATATATTGACAGGACAAAATTCTACAAGATTGCAGAACTCGATCCCGATCTTCCTTTTATTCAGATCAGGGGAAAGATTTCGGGGTATTCAACCGAGGGGCACAAGGCAGCCAAAAGGCTTATAGCTGATTTTCACGATGACACAGGAACAATCAAGCTTGTCTGGTTCAAGGGAGGAAAATGGATTACCGGAAGCTATACCCCGGGGGTGGAGTACATAGTGTTCGGCAAGCCCACGGTGTTCAACGGGATGATAAACATCATTCATCCTGAGATCGAAGCTTCGAGCAAGGTGGCGGAACGGATGAGCTCGGCCCTTCAGGCTCAATACAGCACGACCGAGAACCTCAGGAACCATTTTCTTGCATCAAAGGCCATCAGCAAGCTTATAGGCACACTGCTGAAGCAGATCAGTTACAAGGTTGCCGAGACTCTGCCTTCCGACATTACTTCAAGGTATAAGCTGATGGATCTTAACCAGGCACTGCAGAAGATACATTTCCCTTCTGATCCTGCTGAGCTCGAAAGGGCCAGGTACCGCCTCAAGTTCGAAGAGCTGTTCTATATCCAGCTTAACCTGCTGAGGTTCAGGAACAACAGGGCAAAGAAGCTGAGGGGATCTGTCTTCTCGAGTGTTGGTGAAAAGTTCAACAGCTTCTATTTTAACAATCTCCCCTTTTCGCTCACCGAGGCACAGAAGAGGGTGGTCAAGGAGATCAGGAGGGACCTGGGATCAGGCAGGCAGATGAACCGTCTTCTGCAGGGAGACGTTGGAAGCGGCAAGACGCTGGTGGCGCTTATGAGCATGCTCATAGCAATTGATAACGGCTACCAGGCTTGCATAATGGCTCCTACAGAAATTCTTGCCGGCCAGCATTATGATACCATCACCAGGATGCTGGCAGGAATAGATATCAAGGTGAGGCTTCTTACAGGCTCATCGAAAAAAAATCTCCGTAAGGATATCCATGAATCGCTGCTTGACAAATCGCTGAACATACTTATCGGCACACATGCCCTGATTGAGGAGAATGTGAGATTTGCCAGCCTGGGACTGGTGATCATCGATGAGCAGCACAGGTTTGGGGTTGAGCAGAGGGCAAAGCTCTGGCAAAAGAGCCATAATCCGCCCCATATCCTGGTGATGACAGCCACCCCTATTCCGCGCACCCTGGCGATGACACTCTATGGCGATCTTGATGTTTCGGTTATCGATGAGCTTCCTCCCGGGAGGGTGCCAGTGAAGACGATGCATTATTTCGATTCCGAACGGAACAAGGTTTTCGGTTTTTTGCGGAGCCAGATATCAGAAAGGCGACAGGTTTATATAGTATATCCGCTGATCCAGGAATCGGAAAAAATGGATTACAAGGATCTCGAGGACGGCTGGGATACTGTATCACGGGAATTTCCTCCTCCCAAATACTGCATAAGCGTGGTACACGGCAGAATGACTCCCGCCATTAAGGAAGAATCGATGAAGCTCTTCAGGGATGGACATGCGCATATTCTTATTGCGACAACTGTCATTGAAGTTGGTGTGGATATCCCGAACGCTACGGTAATGGTAATCGAAAGCGCTGAGCGTTTCGGGCTCTCGCAGCTTCATCAGCTGAGGGGGCGGGTCGGCAGGGGTGCTGACCAGTCATACTGTATACTGATGAGCTCTGGCAAGATATCCAGGGAGGCTGCCAGAAGGCTTGAGGTGATGGTAAGTACCACTGACGGTTTTGAGATCGCAGAGACCGATCTGCAGCTCAGGGGCCCCGGCGATATAGAGGGCACCCAACAGAGCGGCATCCCGTTCGACCTGAAGATTTCAGACCTTGCAAAGGACGGACAACTCATCGAGTACGTCAGGAATATTGCGGAAGAGATACTTGCAAGGGATCCGCTGCTTGAAAAGGACCAGAATTTTATTCTCAGGGAAAGACTCAGACGGATTTTCAGCAAGCGCCAGTCGTGGAGCAATATAAGCTGAAATTTTATTTATAATCATAATAAATAATAAGGACAAAACAAATGCTGACAAAAAGCATTATCGGTTTGTATCTGTATTTTTAATTTTGCATCTTAAAATTTCCTGGTGACATCAGAAATGACGGAATATACCGGAAGCATCGAACACGAAGGAATTGTAAAAAGCTCAGACAATAAATCTGTTACTGTAAGCATTATCTCTTCCTCAGCATGCTCCGGATGCCATGCGGAAGGGATCTGTTCCCTGTCAGGGAAGGAAGAAAAGATAGTTGAGATACAGGGTATTTACAGTGTGGCGCCCGGTGAGAATGTGAGGGTTCTGATGAAACAGTCATCAGGTTTTACAGCAGTTCTTTTCGGGTATGTCATGCCGCTTGTTCTGGTTCTCGCAGTACTCATAATTCTTGTCTCGGCTTCAGTGCAGGAACTGACTGCCGGCATCGGCTCGGTCGCTGTACTGGTTCCGTACTACCTGATCATCTATCTTTTCAGAAACAGGATAAACAAGAAATTTACATTCACACTTAAAGCTTCATAAATGAGTCTTACTGTTCCCATTACAATAATATCGCTGAGCCTGCTTGCCCTTATTTTTGCGGTAATACTCTATTTCATCGCCCAGAAATTCAAGGTATTTGAAGATCCCAGGATTGACGATGTGCAGGCTGCGCTTCCTGCTGCAAATTGCGGCGGGTGCGGCTTTGCAGGATGCCGTAATTTTGCAGAAGCGCTTGTAAAGGCTGAAAATTTTGAGGGGCTCAATTGCCCGGTTGGCGGAGCAGCTGTCATGGGGGCCGTTGCGAAAATACTTGGCAAGGAAGCAGTGGCCGTTGATCCCCTGGTTGCTGTGCTTTTATGCAACGGATCACCTGAGGTCCGGCCCCATACAACAAAATATGACGGGGTTCCTGACTGCCGGATGGCTCACAGCCTCTACCTTGGAGAAACTGATTGCAGTTATGGCTGCCTGGGTTACGGCGACTGCGTGAGGGCATGCAACTTTGACGCGATGTACATGGACTCCAACACCAATCTGCCTGTAATCATCGATGATAAGTGCGTGGCATGCGGTGCATGCGTGAGGGCGTGTCCAAGGCATCTTATCGAACTCCGGAAAAAAGCAAAGAAAGACCGTAAGCTGTACGTTGCCTGCCAGAACTGCGACAAGGGAGGTCCTGCAAGAAGAGCATGCAAGGTAGCCTGCATAGCCTGCAGCAAATGCTTCAATGTATGTGAATTCGGCGCAATAACAATTGAAAATAATCTCGCATATATTGATGCATATAAATGCACATTCTGCAGAAAATGCGTTGTTGAATGTCCAACCGGCTCGATACTCGAGTTTAATTTCCCTCCGAGAAAGCCGAAGACCGAAGAGAAAGTTGAGACCAAAACAGTATAATACGGTTGTCTAATCAAATAAACTGAAACAACTTTGAAAACGTTCCCCATTGGAGGTGTTCATCCACCCGAGAACAAACTGACTTCCGGCAGCGAAATACAGTATCTTCCGGTTCCGGCCGGCGTAGCTATACCTGTCGTTCAGCATATAGGCGCTCCTGCGGTGGTGGTTGTAAACAAGGATGAAAAAGTAAAAACCGGACAGGTGATTGCTCGAAGCAAAGGATTCGTATCATCAAATATACATTCGTCGGTATCGGGCAAAGTGACCAAAATCGACACAATAATTGATTCAACAGGATATAAGCAGACAGCAGTGTTTATTACCACTGAGGGAGATGAGTGGGTTGAGACGATTGACCGCAGCAATGAAATAATTACTGAGATAAAGCTTTCCCCGGAAGAGATTGTAAAGAGATGCCTCGAGTCAGGCATAGTAGGCCTGGGAGGTGCGACATTCCCGTCGCATGTAAAGCTTACTGTACCAGCCGGCAAGAGATGCGACGTACTGATAATCAACGGAGTGGAGTGCGAACCTTTCCTTACGTCAGATCACCGTCTGATGCTTGAAAGAGGCGAAGAGATACTGATTGGTGTATCAATTCTCATGAAAGCCCTGAAGGTGAACAAGGCAATGATCGGCATTGAAAACAACAAGCCTGATGCTGTTGCCCACATGACAAATCTCGCCTCAGCCTTTCAGGGGATTACAGTACATGCACTGAAGGTAAAATATCCCCAGGGGGCCGAGAAGCAGCTGATAAAAGCCCTTATAAAGAGGGAGGTGCCTTCAGGCAAACTGCCCCTGGATGTGAATACAGTGGTTCATAACGTAGGTACTGCATTTGCAGTATATGAAGCTGTGCAGAAGAACAAGCCCCTGTTTGAAAGAGTTGTTACCATTACAGGAAAATCATTATCTAAACCCGGTAACTACTTTGTGAGAACAGGCACCGCGGTTAAAGAGCTGATAGCTGCTGCGGGAGGAATGCCTGAGGATACCGGGAAGATAGTTTCCGGAGGGCCAATGATGGGTAAGGCGCTGGCAAGTACAGAAGTACCTTTAACGAAGGGGACCTCGGGAATTATCCTATTCCCTGCTGCAGATTCAGTCAGGAAAGAATCGATGCCATGTATCAGATGCTCCAAATGCATCCAGGCATGCCCCATGAATCTTGAACCCTACCTCCTGATGACCCTGTCCGAAAAAGGACTTTTTGAGAGGGCTGAGAAAGAGCGTATCACCGATTGCATGGAGTGCGGGTCGTGCAGCTATACATGCCCTGCAAACAGGCCGCTGCTCGATTATATCAGAATGGGTAAGGCAACTGTAATAAAAATGGCCCGTGAAAGGGTTTCAAAACAATAATATTTAATAAAGGTATATGGGCAATCTTTTGAATGTATCACCATCGCCTCACGCTCACGGGAAAGAGACAACGCAAAAGCTGATGTTCGGCGTTGCAGTGGCGCTTCTGCCGGCCCTTTTTACATCCATATTTTATTTCGGCTGGGGCGCAGTAATTGTTACATCTGTATCAGTGGCATCATGTCTTCTGTTCGAATATCTGATCCAGAAATTTCTTTTTAAGAAACCGATAACCATCACTGACGGATCAGCGCTGGTAACCGGACTGCTCCTGGCATTCAATGTACCGTCAAATCTTCCGGTATTCATTGTGGTGATCGGAGCATTTATTTCCATTGCAGTTGCCAAGATGACGTTCGGGGGTCTTGGAAATAATCCTTTCAACCCTGCCCTTGTCGGACGTGTCTTCATGCTGATCTCCTTTCCCGTACAGATGACAAGCTGGCCTGTTCCGAAAGGATTTGCTACAGGCTACGCCGATGCTGTCACGGGGGCAACGCCTCTGGCAGTTGTAAAGGAAGGGCTTAAGAATGGCGAATCGCTGCAGCAGTTATTAACCCAGATACCAACTCCTTCACAGATGTTCCTCGGAAATATGGGAGGATCGATTGGAGAAGTTGCGGCTGTGGCCCTTCTGATAGGTTTCATCTGGCTTCTTTATAAAAAGATAATCACCTGGCACATACCGGTATCGGTTATCGGAAGCCTTCTGATCTTTACCGCTATACTGTGGCTGGCAAACCCGGAGAAGAATGCAAGCCCGCTGTTCCATCTGCTTGCAGGAGGAGTTCTGCTGGGAGCAATCTTCATGGCGACAGATTATGTCACTTCCCCGATGAGCCCGCTGGCAATGATAATCTATGGATGCGGGATAGGAATATTAACCGTGATCATCAGGGTTTGGGGCGCTTATCCCGAAGGAGTATCATTTGCAATACTCATTATGAATGCATTTGTCCCGCTTATGAACACATACATTAAACCAAAACGATTTGGCGAGGAGGTGAAAAATGGCTAAGACTGAATCGACGCTGAAGAATATGGTTTTATCGCTAACGCTGATTGCGCTTGGTGCATCAGCATGCCTGGGCTTTGTGTATGAACTTACAAAAGGTCCAATCGAGCTTTCAATCCTTAACAAGAAGCTTGAAGCGATAAAACAGGTGGTCCCGGAATTCAACAATAATCCGGATGAAGAGATGTTCCGTCTTGCCACAGGCGAAGGAGACAGCCTCGATATCTACCCTGCCAAAACGGATGGAGTTATAACCGGTTATGCGGTAAACACTTATACGAATTCAGGCTTCAGCGGGTATATCGGCCTTATGGCAGGTTTCAAGCCTGATGGATCAATAATCAATATCACAGTCCTCTCCCAGAAGGAGACACCGGGACTTGGCACCAAAATGGCTGATGCTGAATTCAAGGATCAGTTCAACGGAAAGAATCCTTCTGATTTTCAGCTTAAGGTAAAGAAAGACGGGGGCCCGGTTGATGCCATCACTGCAGCCACCATCAGTTCTAGGGCATTCTGTGATGCGGTTCAGCGTGCCTATAACACTCTTCAGAAAGGAGGCAGCAAATGAATCAGATGCAGAATTTCACAAAAGGCTTTTTCAAGGAAAACCCGATACTGGTGCTTGTCCTTGGATGCTGTCCTACCCTGGCAACTACTTCATCGTGTTTGAATGGACTGGGCATGGGTATAGCTACAACATTTGTACTTCTGGGATCAAACGTAGTTATCTCCCTCCTCTCCGGAGTAATTCCTGATAAAGTAAGGATCCCTTCATTTATTGTTGTAATTGCCTCTTTTGTAACCATAGTGGACCTCGTGATGCAGGCTTATGTACCGGATTTATACGAGACGCTCGGCATATTCATTCCGCTGATAGTTGTTAACTGCATTGTCCTCGGAAGAGCTGAAGCCTTTGCCAGCAAGAACAGTGTCTGGTCATCTTTCGTTGACGGGGCAGGCATGGGACTAGGTTTTACCATGGCCCTGGGGATACTGGGGGCTGTCCGTGAAATAATCGGAAGCGGCTCAATATTCGGATATAAGTTCATTCAGGGTGACGGTGTCTTGGTATTCATACTCGCACCCGGAGCTTTTATCGTACTGGGATATATGATAGCTTTAATAAACAGGATCAGAAGAACTTAAACAGACGCTGACATGGAATATGTACTTATAATTATATCTGCCGTACTGATCAATAATGTTGTACTAGCCCAGTTCCTGGGAGTATGCCCTTTCCTGGGAGTGTCAAATAAAGTCAATACAGCTCTTGGAATGGCAGGGGCAGTGACTTTTGTAATAGTCCTTGCCACTATAGCAACATATCTTATTCAGACCTATGTACTGGATAAGCTGGGAATAGGCTTCATGCAGACTATCACCTTCATACTTGTTATTGCAGCTCTGGTTCAGATGGTTGAGATAATACTGAAGAAGATCAGCCAGCCGCTATATCAGGCCCTTGGGATCTTCCTTCCTCTCATTACAACGAACTGTGCTGTTCTAGGTGTTGCAATTCTTGTTATCAAGAAAGATTACAACCTTCTCGAAGGTGTAGTTTACGGAGCTTCGACTGCTATCGGATTCGGGCTGGCACTTATAATTCTTGCCGGAATCAGGGAACAGCTTGAACTGGTAAATGTGCCAAAGGGGATGAAAGGAGTACCTGTCTCCCTGGTCATTGCGGGCATCCTGGCTCTCGCGTTTATGGGCTTTACGGGCATAGTGAAATAAATGACTAAATTTGTCGTGGCACCTATGCCCGGCAAAGATGACAATAGCGGACTATTACAGGATCCTCGGCATACCGCTCCACTCCTCGGTTAACGATATCAAGAAAGCCTACCGTCAGAAGGCCAGGCTGTTTCATCCTGATGTAAACCCGGCACCTGAAGCACGTGATAAATTCATCCAGGCGACCGAAGCCTATGAGTTCCTGATTGCCAATCATGAAAGGATATCAGCTAATGATGAGGTATACAGGCAGGCTATGGAAAACTGGGCAAAATACAGGCAGGAAAAATCCAGGAGGCGGGCAAATGCATATGCACGCGCATCATATGTCCGGTTTAAAAAAACGAAATTTTACAGAACAACACGCATTCTGGACGGCACCACAATTATTTTCAGCCTTGCATTATCGCTTATGATGGTGTTTTATACAGTGTGGGGCTATATATACAGGCTGAAGCATCCTCTCCCGGAAGGAGAACAGCCGACCGTATTCTTCTTCCTGTTACTGCTCTTAGTCGGGATGGGGTTTGTCATTGTATCATTGATCTACCTGAAAGCTTATATTGAAACATCCAGGAAGCACTATAAAAAGAGTGGAAAGATGGCATAGTTTTTGGATGTTATAATGATATCCTGATATGCCATTCATATGAAAAAGAATATTCTTTTATCCGTTCTGGTACTTTCTTCAATCACCTTTTTATTTACCAGATGCACAAAATCTCCGGATGATAATTTACCAACAGACCCTGTTGAAATAGAACTGACCTCCGAACAGATATCACTGGTGGAGTCAGAGAATTCATTCGCTTTCGATATCTTCAACAGAATTATGGAAAATGAAGGCAGCGGAAAAAATATCATTATTTCTCCGCTCAGCATTTCATATGCACTCTCGATGACCCTGAATGGTGCGGCCGGACCCACCCGTAATGCCATGCTGGAAGCACTGAGAGTCAACGGAATTACACCTGAAAAGATCAACGATTCGTACAGGGATCTGACTGAAGCGCTTCTTGCGGTCGATAAGAGGGTAATAATGAATATTGCCAATTCCGTCTGGACGGAAGACCGCATTTCCCCGAAACAATCATTTATCGATATCCTTGAAGACTATTATTCTGCCGAATCAAAAGAATTCAGTATTACTGATCCTGCTGCACCGGACAAGATCAATGAATGGATCGAGGAAAATACCAACGGATTGATAAAGGAGATGGTTGATAAACTCGAGGATAATACGGTGATGCTTATCATAAATGCAATATACTTTAAAGGAAAATGGAAACTGCAGTTTGATGAGAAAGAGACTGAGGAGGAGCCTTTTTACAAACCCGGAGGTGATCCTGAGGATGTTCCGATGATGAAGCAGACAGAGGATTTCAAGATATA
This sequence comes from Bacteroidales bacterium, assembly GCA_041303415.1. Taxonomy (GTDB): domain Bacteria; phylum Bacteroidota; class Bacteroidia; order Bacteroidales; family VadinHA17; genus LD21. The sequence continues at coordinate 27,408 of JBFYPG010000034.1, read as the reverse complement.
CGATGGTGATGGTTTCAGGCTGGCTGAATTTCCTTACGGTCAGGGCAACTTCGTAATGGATATCATACTGCCGGATGCAGCTGATGGAATACCAGCTCTTCTTAGTTCGCTGACGGATGCCGCGTTTACCGGATGGCTTCAGCAGATGGCAACAAGAGAGACTGATATTTTTATTCCACGCTTCAAATATGGTTATAAGAAAAAGCTTAAAGAGATTCTCTCCAACATGGGAATGGGTGTTGCATTCACCGATCTGGCCGATTTTTCAAATATAACTGAAGAGGCTGATTTGCTGATCAATGATGTTACACATCAGGCATTCATTGAAACGAATGAAGAAGGAACTGAAGCCGCTGCAGCTACAATAGTTGATATCGGATTAACCTCCATGCCTCTGGATCCAACTGTTTTCAAAGCTGATCATCCGTTCATTTACATAATCAGGGAAACCACAACCAACTCCATTATCTTCATGGGAGCGGTGGCCGATCCGCTGGCTGAATAACCCCCGGTGACATGACAACCGGGGGCCTATACCCTCCCCATGGTGTTAAGCTCTGAAGGAGCTTATTAATTTTTCGTACTTTTATGAATTAATACCTTAAAAGATGAATTCCATATTCCCTCTGTTAATAGCCACTTACATGTTACTTTCCATGCCTGAATCAGGAAGAAACAGCAATATCCGGCCTTCTGAACAGAACCAGAAACCCCTGTTCTCCTTCGGGATAATCACTGATGTCCATCATTGCAATGCTGAGCCGGAAGGCTCAAGGTTCTATAATGAATCACTTCACAGGCTAAAGGAAGCCGTTACCTCACTGAAGGCCGATTCTGCTGACTTCCTTATTAACCTCGGAGACCTTATCGACAGGGATTATGCCTCATTCGAACCCGTACTGAAAATAATAGATTCATCAGGACTCAGGACATTCCATTGTCTTGGCAACCACGATTTCTCAGTCGATGCCAGGTATAAGAAACGTCTTCCCCTTCAAATGCCCGGCAAGAACGGATATTATTCATTCAACGTTGACAATTTCAGGTTTATAATCCTCAACGGCAATGAAGTAAGCACATACGCCCAATCGGGCAAAGCAGCAATTAAAAAGACAGAGGAATATATTGAAAGCCTTAAGGCTGAAGGGATGCCCAATGCCCTGGACTGGAACGGAGGATTAGGAATTAAACAGCTTGAATGGCTCGGCTTGCAGCTTGATGAAGCCTCTTCAAAAAATGAAAAAGTATTTATAGTCTGCCACTTCCCCACCTACCCTGAAAACAACCATAACCTGCTTAACTACAGGGAGGTAAACGCACTGCTTGGTAACTATCACAACATAATTGCCTGGTTCAACGGGCATAACCATGCAGGCAATTACGGAAATTTCAACATGATCCATTTCGTAAACCTGAAGGCAATGGTTGAAACCGACAAGGCCGGAGCGTGGTCGCTTGTTGAAGTGTACAGTAACAAGTTATGGATCAAAGGCTCCGGAAGGGAAAGGAGCCAGATACTGGCATACTGACCGGAACATACCCAGCGGCTAGTCTATGACCAAACTGGCAAAAGAGCTGACCCTGTACGGGTTGATAATGGTAGCCATAGGCTCCTGCATAGGCTCAGGCATTTTTGTCACTCCTTCGCAGATAGCAGAATTGATCCCCTCTTCATCACTGATTCTTCTTGTTTGGGCACTTGGGGGGATCGTTGCTCTTACCGGGGCTCTTACATTCGGGGAACTCGGATCGCTTTTTCCCCAGGCCGGCGGGATCTATGTGTTTCTGCGGGAAGCCTACGGCGGCTGGCTCGGATTCCTTTACGGATGGGCTTATCTGATAATTATCACCTCAGGCTCCATAGCTGTTCTTGCACTGGCATTCTCATATTACCTGAGCTCATTCATCCCGATGTCACAGACAGGAATGATGATAACCAGCATCAGCACTATCGTGATACTCACGACGCTCAATGTCTTCAGGGCTAAATTCGGGGAGATATTCTCAAATATTTTCACCGGATTGAAGATTGCGGGGATTCTTATCATAATACTTGTTGGTTTTCTGTCTGGCGACAGCGGTTTCTCGTTCAGGCCGATGTCTTTCTCAACCTCCTCCGGGGCAGGTCTTTCTGCCTTCGGTGTTGCGCTCACAGGTGTTTTGTTCTCATACGGCGGATGGCAGCATGCATCATTTCTTGCGGGCGAGACAAAAAACCCTGCGCGGAATGTTCCGGTGGCTATGATCACCGGAGCCCTGATTGTAACGATGATCTATCTGCTCGTGAACACAGGATATATGCTGCTGCTGCCTATTGATACGATTGTAACTTCACAAAAGGTGGCCGCAGACGCAGTAAGCACTATACTTCCATCAGGAGGGCTTCTGGTAGCCGGTATTATAGCCATCAGCACCGTGGGTACGATAGGGATCTATACACTCTCAGCGCCGCGCATATATTATGCGATGGCAGCTGACGGACTATTTTTCAAAAGCATTGCATGGGTTCATCCGAAGTACAAAACTCCCGTTTACGCGATCATACTGCAGTCGGTATGGGCAATTTTGCTGCTGCTCTTCTGGGGTACCGTTGAGAACCTGATAACCTATACGGTATCTATCGAATGGATATTTTACGCTCTGGCTGCTGCAGGGATATTCATATTCAGGAAGAAACTCAGGAATGCAGAAAGAGCATACAGGACATTCGGATATCCTGTGACACCAATAATATTTATAGGTATAACCATATGGTTTGTAATCAATATAACGATCAACAAACCGTTACATATGGTAACAGGTCTGATATTCCTTCTTTTAGGAGTGCCTGTATATTTGATTTTCAGGAAGAGGAACCGATCTTGATGAAATTGAACGGGACGTCGAGCACCACAGAGAAATACTCTCCTCTTTCAAATATATCCTCATCGCCATCCTCGTAGAACCAGTTAAAGACATACTTTCCGTTTTTCAGCGTAACATGCTTGACTTTTTCAAGCAGGGTGATAAATACCTTGGCGCTTGCGCTGTTGAAATATTCGAGGTTCATATCGACGGAAGTCAGCGGAGCAGGATTTTCCACGTAGCTGTTAATCCAGCTCTCTACCGGTGCAAAGAACTCGGCAACATTCTCATGAATGGAACGACCACTGATCCTAAGCCTGCCATCAGGATTGAATGTGATCTCCGGTGAGTTCTTGCCAGGTAAAATTTTCAGTTCCTGCATCAGAAGTATTTATTCCGAAAAATAATCAAAATTGAAATAACTTCAACTAAAATCTGTCAAATATTGGTTTGTTTGTCAAATCACATTCTTGCCAGGGGCGCTGTATCCTGACCTGAAAATTCACCCTTCAGGTACTTGTAATAACCTGTTATTCCAATCATCGCGGCATTATCTGTAGTATACGCAATATCAGGAATGAAGAGCTCCCAGTTTCTTTTAGCGGCTTCGGCCTTCACAGCATTTCTCAATCCCGAATTCGCTGATACTCCGCCGGCAATACCTATCTGTTTGATGCCTGTCTCGGCTGATGCCTTAATCAGTTTTGAGGTGAGGATATTAACAATTGTATACTGAAGAGAGGCGCAAAGATCCGCCTTGTTTTTTTCAATGAAATCCCCGTCTTCTTTTATCATGTCCCTGAGAAAATAAAGGAAGCTTGTCTTCAATCCGCTGAAGCTGAAGTCGAGGCCTCTTACCGAGGGTTTCGGGAAATGGTATGCTTTCCTGTTTCCGGTTGCAGCGAACTCATCGATTTCGGGACCGGCAGGGTAAGTGAACCCCATAAGCTTGCCGCACTTGTCAAATGCTTCGCCTGCAGCGTCGTCTATAGTATTTCCAAGGACATCCATTTCAAGATGGGTTTTTAGGAGAATTATCCTGGTATGTCCGCCTGAAACAAGAAGGCAAAGAAATGGAAATGAAGGTATCCTTGATTCTCTGCCCGGAGTAAGAATGAAATGGGAAAGGACATGTGCCTGAAGATGGTTTACTTCAATAAGCGGTATGTCAAGTGACAGTGCAAAACCTTTGGCGAATGAGGTTCCCACCAGCAGTGAGCCGAGCAGCCCGGGCCCGCGGGTGAAAGCCACTGCACTGATCTCCTCCTTTTTTATCCCCGCCCTGGTAATCGCCTGGTCGATAACCGGAACGATATTTGCCTGGTGAGCCCTTGAGGCCAGCTCCGGCACAACGCCGCCGAAGGAACGGTGCACCTCCTGTCCTGCAATCAGGTTGGAGAGCACATATCCGTCCCTTATGACAGCAGCCGAAGTATCATCACATGAAGATTCTATCGCCAGTATCGTGACCGCCATATATTATTTGAAATTCGGTATATTTGTGAATTGTTTTAATCCTTGATTTTTTAACCCTTTGCGGATGGTCAAAAGTATTAAAAAATCATTTAAGTATCTTATCATTTTCCTCGGGATCATCATAGCTCTCCCGATGGTGATGGCTTTTATACTAAGGATGCCGGCAATACAAACCAGGCTCGTAAGAAGAATCACCGATCATATTTCTGAAGAATTTCAATCAACAATCTCTGTAGGCAAAGTTGAATTTCAGTTCTTCAACAAACTGAACCTCAATGACATACTTGTAAAGGATATGAATGAAGATACTCTCCTGTATGTCCGGAGGCTCAATGCAGTGATCAGGAAATTTGACATGAAGGAAAAGATGATCATCCTCGGGAAGGTCGCGGCAGAGAATCCCTATCTTGCGCTGATAACCGATTCGGCAGGCGTGCTTAATCTGGAATGGTACCTCGATAAAATGAGGGTCACCGGAGATACACTTAAAAAGGAGAAAAACAGGATCTATGTTAACCAGGTCAGAATCGACAGCGGAAGATTCACAATTGCAAATCACCGGAGACCTGAAAGCATAACCCGGCTCGACCTTAATAAACTGCAACTCTCTGGCATCAGCTGCATCCTTGAGGATTTTAATATCGTGAACGACACAACCACCTTCAGCATCCACGACCTGGGATTCACCGACTCATCGGGATTCATGGTAAGAAGAATGACCAGTGACGTTAAATTATCAAGGAACAGCGTACTTTTCACATCTGCCTTTGTAGCCTGCGACAGCTCAATACTGAATATCGATCATGCCGGAATAAGCACTGAAACAACTTTCATGGATTTTTTCAATGACGTCAGGCTTGATGTTCTCCTTGACAGGTCACTGATATATTTGTCTGATTTACAGTACCTTGCTCCTTTCGCAGAAGGGATCAATGAGTCACTGTGGGTATCGGGAAAAATAATGGGGACAGTTTCAGAACTACGCGGCAGGAACGTTGAGCTGTCGTGGAAGGATGACACCCGGCTCAATTGCGACTTCGATTTTTCTGGTCTGCCTGAAATTGAAAACTCATTCATTTTTTTCGGCATAAACAGCCTGCGCTCGAATTCAGAGGAGCTCCGGCAGATTACTATACCGGGCAGGGGGAAACTGATTCTGCCTGAAATACTGGATAAGCTGGCTACCTTTACATTCACCGGAAGCTTCACGGGATTTACAACTGATTTTGTCGCTTATGGAAAGCTGAGCACCAGCGTTGGATCAATAAAGACCGATATCTCGATGAGGCCCGAGAAGCCTAACAGGTTCAGGGTGAGCGGACTCGTAACGGGCACTGATGTAGATCTCGGGTATCTTACTGAAAACCCAGGCCTGCTTGGCAACCTGAGCATAAAAGCCAATATCGATGGAGTAGCCCGGTCGCTGAAGCAGTTCTCAGGCAGCCTCTCGGGAATGATCGACAGCATGGAGATTAACAGCTACAAGTACCGTAACATAGCCCTTGACGGTATTTTCACAGAAAAGACCTGGGATGGAAGCGTCAAGGTATCCGACAGCAACATCAGGATGGATATACTGGGTATGTTCAACTTCAACAGGGAGCTGCCTGAATTTGACTTCACGGTTAACCTTGCAAATGCCTACCTGAACAAGCTGAACATAGACAGAGAGGACACCAGCTCTTCTCTTTCAATGCTCCTGACGGCAAATTTCAAGGGCAGCAATATCAATAATATCGATGGTGAAATAAAGCTGCTCAATTCAAGGATCAGGAGATTCGGCAATACACTCGATCTCTATAACTTCTCGGTTAAGACCTTCGTTGAAAACAGCCGGCCTGCGATAAGTCTGCGAACCGATTACCTTGATGCTGACCTCAGAGGATACTATGATTTTTCATCACTTGGAACGCAGTTCAGGGAAATCCTTTCCGGACTTATGCCTTCAAGGTTCCTGAAACCCGATCATGACGATGAGCTGCCTGAGAACAATTTCACTTTCAGCATCAGCTTTAAGAACACCGACAGGCTGAACAACTTTTTCAGAACCGGATTCCTGATATCGGAAAAGAGCTGGCTCAGCGGAACTCTGTTCACCGACAGCATAATGTGGGTCAAAGGAGAGGTGAAGAGCCTGAGCTTCAGGAACAATACGTTAACCAACCTGGTTCTGGATGGTAAAACATCTTCAAATGAACTGGCCATAGAACTGAAAAGCTCCTCATTAAGCATACTGGGACAATCAGAGCTTAAAGAATTTTTTATGAATCTTGATACGAAGACTGACACCTTCCTCCTGGACCTTGGATGGGATAACCATGAAAAAGTGCTGAACAGCGGCAGATTCATTGCAAGCGGCCGGTTCAGGAGGAAGGAGAACGGTAATTCATTGCTTGACATCAACATTAAACCGACAGACATTTTCGTCCGCAACAAGCTCTGGAAGATCAACAGCTCCTCGATAGCCCTCGACTCAAGTGCCCTTAAGTTCAATAAGCTTTTCATCAACAATAACGAGCATTCATACCTTGTTAACGGGTCTGTTTCAGAAGATCCGAATGACACTCTGAATTTTGAATTCAATGGCATAGATATCTCACCGCTCAATTACCTTGCTGAAAAGAGGGAAAATGCCGAAAGGGTTCCGCTCGGATTAAAGGGAGAGCTTAACGGGGGTATTCTTGTCACAGGAATATACAGGGATCTGCTTCTTGTAAGCAACCTGAAGGTAAACGGTTTTTCAATGCTCGAGAGTGAGTATGGCGATCTGTCTGTCACATCAGCCTGGGATTCCGACAGGAAGGTTGCGGAGATCCATGCCGGGAACGACCTGGGCGGTAAAAAGATGGTTGATATAAATGGCTACTATGATCCGGCATCAAGGAAGATCTCGCTTGACGGAGTAGCCGAAAAACTTCCGGTTGATGCCCTCAACCCGCTTCTCAGGGTATTTGCCTCAGGGATCGGTGGAACAGCCACGGGCCATGTAAATCTCTCGGGTGAACTCAACCATCTTGTTCTTAAAGGAGCTCTCATGGTCGAAGACGCATCAATAAAGATTGACTACCTCCAGACAAAATATACGTTGAGAGACTCAATAAGGTTTGAAAAGAACAGGATTATCTTCAGCAATGTGAAGCTGAATGATGAAAGAGGAAGGACAGCTATCCTTAACGGTTCAATAAATCACAGGTATTTCAGGGATTACCAGGCTGATCTGATGATAACGCTTAATGAATCGATGGCGCTTAATACACGGCCCAGGGATAACGAATACTTCTATGGCACTGCATTCGCTACGGGTGTCACCACCATCAAAAATAACGCAAGCACCCTTACTTTCGACATTTCGGCAAGGAGCGACAGAAACACGAGGTTCTTCATCCCGCTTAATTCAACCGAAACAGTCTCGGAATACTCGTACATCAGCTTCTTCGATCAGGATGCGGTTGATACAATTACCCGGGCTGTAAAGGAACCGTTAAAGAAACCTGTCCCTCAAATAAAGCTGGTGCTGAATTTCGATCTGGAAGTTACACCGGATGCGGAGGTCCAGCTGATTTTCGATTCAAAAGTCGGTGACATCATGAAAGGCCACGGATCAGGAAATCTCAACATCAACATAAACGAAAAGAATGAATTTAAAATAGTCGGCGACTATGTAATCGAGGATGGCGATTACCTCTTCACGCTTGGCAATATTTTCAACAAGCCATTCAGTGTTGAGAATGGCGGAACGATTACTTTCAACGGTGATATTGACAATGCTGAGATCAACATAAAGGCAATATACAAGCTAAAGGCTTCATTAGGGGAGCTGCTCCAGGATCAGAAATACGATGAAAGGATCCCTGTTGAGTGCCATATCAATCTGTCGGGAAACCTTTTCAATCCGATCGTAGGCCTGGATATTCTCCTCCCGATGGCGGATGAAGCCACGAGAACTTATCTTAAAAATGTGATCTCCACCGAAGAGGAACTCAGTCGCCAGTTTCTGTACCTCCTGGTAATGAACAGCTTCTATTCGGATCCATCATACGGGTCATCATTTGCTTCCACAACATCCACGGGCACATCAGCCATGGCCGTCACAACCACCGAGATGGTCTCAAACCAGCTCAGCAACTGGGTGTCGCAGATAAGCAATGATTTTGACGTCGGCTTCGTTTACAGACCGGGATACAAGGACTTCAGTTCCAATGAGGTACAGCTGGCTCTCTCCACTCAGCTGCTTAATGACAGGGTCTCAATAAACGGCAACTTTGATGTCAGGGGAACCGGAGGACAAACAGATAATACCGATCAGCTTGTCGGCGATTTTGATATAGAATACAAGCTTACCGAGAATATCCGGTTCAAGGTATTCAACAGGTTCAATAATCCATATACAGGAAGGCAGTCCGACTATACACAGGGTTTCGGTGTCTTCTTCAAGAAGGATTTTGACAGGTTTTCCGATCTCTTTAAAAAGAGATTGAGTCCGGAGATGAAAAAGGAAGATGAACCGGAGTTGTCAGGACAATAGCGCTCATACTGTTCCTGGTAAATTCAGAATAATTCAGTTGATAAATATTCTGGCATTGTTATTAACCGCACATAATAGAATGCCGTTTGAATACGTTTTTTAATATCTTCGCACGTGAATTAATTAGCAGAATATTAACAGGTAACGAAATAAAATAACAGGTATGGGATTTTTACAGTTCATTTTGCAGGACATCTCTCTTCCGGCCGGAAGCACGACCCAGGCTGACATGACTATCTTCGATTTCGCACTTAAGGGAGGATGGGTTATGATCCCTATCGTTCTCCTTTCCCTGGTCGCCGCTTACATCTTCATTGAGAGATATTATGTTATACGGAAAGCTACCAGGGAAGACCAGAATTTCATGAACAGGATCAAGGATTATATTCACGACGGCAAGATCGAAGCAGCGCTTGCATTATGCAGATCCACAGACAGCCCGTCCGCCAGGATGGTTGAGAAGGGCATATCAAGGCTTGGCAGGCCTCTGCAGGACATCAGCACAGCCATCGAGAATGTCGGAAAACTCGAGATCTCCAAGCTTGAAAAAAGTTTTCCGACACTGGCAACGATCACAGGAGCCGAACCCATGCTTGGATTCCTGGGTACAGTAATCGGGATGGTACAGTCATTCTACGCAATGTCGCAGGCTGGAAACAATATTGAGGTTTCACTGCTGTCTGATGGTATCTACACGGCTCTTATCACGACGGTAGCAGGACTTATTGTCGGCATACTGGGATACTTTGCCTACAATATGCTCGTTGTAAGGGTGGAGAGGGTGGTATTTAAACTTGAAGCCACGCTTACCGAATTCATGGATATCTTAAATGAACCCGTAAAACCAAGTCGCTAAGATGGCTATTTCAAGCAGAAACAAGATAAGCATCAATTTCAGCTCCACGGGAATGACCGATGTGGTCTTTAACCTGCTGATATTCTTTATGCTGACATCCACCCTGGTACATCCGACCGCGTTGAAGCTTCTGCTTCCCAAAGGGAGTGCGCAAACTTCAGCCAAGCCGCAGACTACAGTATCAATAACTGCCGACCAGAGGTATTATGTTGAACAGCAGCCGGTAACGATCACCGAGCTTGAAAATGTACTGAAGGAAAAGCTGGGGAGCGATCCCGATACCTACATATCGCTTCATGCCGATAAGAACGTTCCGTTTGAAAGCGTCGTGCAGGTACTTAACATTGCCCAGGCAAACAGTTACAAGCTGATAATTGCAACAACACCCAAATAACGACCTTTACCATTTTCCATCCGAAAGGGGAAAAGGAATAGCCGGGACGATAGTTCTGCACCTGGCCATACTTGTTCTGTGCCTTCTCTTCGGGTTTTCGGTTCCTCCCCCGCCCGAGACCGAACTGGGTATTCTTGTGAATTTCGGAACCGATGATACAGGTATGGGGCTTATTGAACCATCAGCTCCTGCAAGCCAGGAGGACGCTTCTCCTCCCCCTCCGTCAGAACCCGAAATCGTGACAGACGATGAGCCGATCCTTACACAGGATACTGAAGAGGCGCCTGAAGTAAAGAAGGTCGATCCGGAAGCTGAGAGAAAGAGGCAGGAGCAGATTGAAGCTGAGAGGATCCGCAGAGAACAGGTCGAAGCAGAAAGGATAAGGAAGGAACAGGAGGAGATTGAGAGACAAAGGATAGAAGCCGAGCAGAAACGCCAGGCCGACATAATGGACCGTACTAAAAAAGCCCTCGAGGGTTCCCGGAATGCCGGAACCTCGTCAACCAGCGAAGGAGTAGCAGGCGGTGAGGGAAACCAGGGAGTGCCTTCCGGCGACCTTAACTCACAGAATCGCGGCGATGGGGGAGGAACAGGGAATAGCGGCATTTCATATGACCTGGGAGGGCGGGGATTCCAGAAACTCCCGCTTCCGCAATACGATTCCCAGGAAGAGGGAAGAGTTGTTGTTGAGGTCAGTGTCGATAGATCAGGGAAAGTCATTCAGGCAAATCCGGGCTTCAAAGGTACAACCATACTTGACGATTATCTTCTCAGGGTTGCAAAAGAGGCTGCACTTCAGGCATCATTCGATGCAAAACCCGATGCCCCTGCAATACAGAAGGGTACGATCACTTATAATTTTGTTCTGAAATAGATCTCAGGCGATCTTCTGAAATACCTCATTGATGGCTATGCTGAGGTTATCAATGAGATTATTGTCCTTGATGATGTAATCGTCGATCCCTTTTCTGGCCAGCTCCAGAACTATCTCTCCTTTATCCTGGCCTGAGAGCATTATTACTGGTGTGTCAGGCTTCAACTCCTTTATCTTGTCAAAAACCTGCATCCCGTTCATGAACTCATGGTTTTCCTTTAAAAACAGGTAGTCAAGTATCACAAGGTCAGGTTTTTTATGCATGGCATCAAGGCACTCCTCTCCCGATTCAAATGCTTCCACCTTATAGTCTTCGGAAGTTAACCTCCTAACTACCAGCTTGTTGATAAAAGGATCGTCGTCTACTATATAAATTAGCTTCTTGCTGCTCATTACTGAAAAATAATAACAACGGACAATTTGTAAAGGTACGAAAAAATAAGTTATTTTGAAAATTGAACGTTAAATTTTAATCACATTGTGAAAAGGGGGAACGATTTCATCATTTCCACGACCTTCTCTCCTACTCTTGTTATAACTGATTCATTTTCAATGTCTGAGATGACTTCATCTATCAGATCAACTATTATTCCCATGTGCTCTTCCTTCATGCCCCTGGTGGATATTGCGGGCGTCCCTACTCTGAGTCCTGATGTAAGGAATGGTGAACGGCTGTCAAAGGGCACCATGTTCTTATTCACTGTAATATGAGCCCTGACGAGGGTATTCTCCGCCTTTTTACCTGAAATTTCCGGAAATTTGGTTCTCAGGTCTATCAGCATCAGGTGGTTATCGGTACCGTTTGAGATCACTTTGTAGCCCTTGTCAATGAATGCCTGTGACATTATCGCGGCATTTTTCCTGACCCTGACCTGGTATTCCCTGAATTCAGGAGTGAGAGCCTCCCCAAACGACACAGCTTTGGAGGCAATAACATGCTCAAGCGGTCCTCCCTGGACACCCGGAAAAACAGCCGAATTAATAAGCGACGACATCATCCTTGGTTCACCCTTGGGAGTGGTTATTCCCCAGGGGTTGACAAAATCCCTGCCCATAAGTATTATCCCTCCTCTCGGGCCTCTCAGTGTTTTATGTGTCGTGGATGTAACTACATGCGCATATTTAAGAGGATTTTTAAGAAGGCCGGCTGCTATTATACCTGCCGGATGCGCCATATCGACCATAAGCATTGCACCGACCATGTCGGCAATCTTTCTCATCCTTTCATAATCCCACTCGCGTGAATATGCTGATGCCCCCCCGATTATCATCTTTGGCTTCTCCTTCAGTGCGATCTCCTCCATCATATCATAGTCGACCATGCCGGTTTCCTCCTTTACTCCATAGGCAACCGGCCGGTAAAGGATGCCTGAGGAGTTTACAGGCGAACCGTGCGACAGGTGCCCCCCATGGGAAAGGTTAAGCCCCATGAAAGTATCTCCCGGCTTAAGCACGGTCATGAAAACAGCCATATTGGCCTGTGCTCCCGAATGAGGCTGAACATTGGCATATTCGGCATCGAAGAGCTGTTTCAGCCTGTCGATAGCCAGCTGTTCGGACTGATCAACAACCTCACAGCCTCCGTAATAGCGGTTTCCCGGGTATCCTTCAGCATATTTGTTTGTAAGCACCGAACCCATGGCTTCCAGCACCTGAGGACTTACAAAATTCTCCGAGGCGATAAGCTCAATGCCGTTCAGCTGCCTCTGGCGTTCTTTTTCAATAAGATCAAAAATCACAGTATCCTTCTTCATAGTTATGTAATATATTAATTTATTCTTCGGCGAACTGGACCAGCAGTTCGCGGTATGTGGTGAATATCCTTGATTTTGATATAAAACCTACGTAATATCCCTTATCAAGTACGGGAAGGTTCCATGCTCCGGTTTTCCTGAAAGTATCCATCACTTTTCCGATATCCTCGCTTTTATCGATATACGAAGGAGGGATCGTCATCAGGTCCTTTACATATGTATTACTGTAAAGCTCCTGGTTGAACATGATCTCCCTGACATCGTCAAGCGACACGACCCCTTCGAGTATATTGTACTCATCGACCACGGGAAAGAGGTTGCGCTTCGACCGCGAGATCTTCCTGACAAGCTCTCCGAGGGTATCAGTAGCCTTAACCTTCTGTAAATCAGTCTCTATCTCTTTTCTCCAGTCCATCATTGAAAGCACAGCCTTATCCTTGTCATGGGTAATCAGTTCTCCCCTTTCTGCAAGCTGAACATGATAGATCGAGTGCCGTTCGAAACCACGTGTGGTTATATAAGCGGCAGTGGATGTAATGATTAGCGGGATGAGAAGATCGTAGCCTCCGGTTATTTCAGCGATCAGGAATATGGCAGTTAGCGGGGCATGCATAACTCCCGCCATCATGCCGGCCATTCCGGCAAGCACGAACCGGTTGTCGGGAAGGTTGAGATTGAAATACTCGTTAAAGATGCCTGAAAGAAGGTACCCTGTCACGCCTCCCAGAAATAGTACCGGGGCGAAGATACCTCCCACACCGCCTGCCCCGTTGGTTGAGCTGCTGGCAAAAACCTTAAGCAGCACCAGGCATAGCATGAACAGGGCTGCCATCAGAAAGCTTCCTGAATACTGGTGGAATATGCTGTTCCGCATAACCGATTCGGTTTCTCCCTGGAGGAGCAGCAATATGGTATCATAGCCCTCCCCGAACAGAGGCGGGAAAAGAAAAATGAGTCCTCCAAGTATGATGCCTCCTGCTGCAAGCCTAAAATAATTGTTTTTTATAAGCTCGTACTTCTTTTCAAGGAAGATCGTCATTTTGGAGAAATATACCGATATAAAACCTGAGATCACTCCAAGGAGCAGGTACCACGGAATATTGGACAGATTGAATGCTCCCTTCAGGCTGAAAGAGAAGAGCACCTGTTCGCCCATCAGGAAAAAAGAGACTGTTGCAGCTGTAACCGATGAAATAAGAAGCGGAACGATAGATGAGATCGTGAGATCGAGCATAAGTACCTCCAGGGTAAATACCATACCAGCGACAGGCGCCTTGAAAATGCCTGCCACTGCTCCCGCTGCTCCGCAGCCAATCAGGAGGGTTATGCTCCTGTAATTAAGCCTGAAGAGCCTTCCGATATTTGATCCTATCGACGATCCCGTAAGGACAATCGGAGCTTCGGCACCGACTGAGCCGCCGAATCCAATGGTAAGCGTTGTGGCAACCAGGGAAGTCCATGTGTTGTGTACTTTCAGGCAGCTCTTCTTCCGCGAAATGGCATACAGAACCCTGCTTATTCCGTGACTGATTTTATCCTTCACAATGTATTTTACGAACAGAAGTGTCAGCAGCATGCCTGCAAGCGGGAATGCAAGGTAAAGGTAACTGCCTGAATCGCCGGTAATTCCTTCAGTCAGGATCTTGTGTGTATAGTGAATTGCGTTCTTCAGGATTACTGCTGCAAGCGCGCTCAACAGCCCTACCACGAAGCTTAGCACGTAAATCAGCTTAACCTGGTCAATGTCTTCAAAACGCGGATGGAATATCTTTCTGAGAAACCTGTTTTGCAACATAATTATGCAAATATAAAAACATTACTATTGCTTCACAGTTTTTTGCTTAAGTTTGTCAGACTGCAGGACAGAAGCTGACCCGGGAACAGAATATGATCAACTACAACAGATTTACCCTTGACAACGGGCTGAGGATACTGGTCCATGAGGACAGTTCGACCACCCTTGCAGCTATGAATATCCTTTATGATGTGGGGTCAAGGGATGAAGATCCGGAGGCAACAGGGATGGCCCACCTTTTTGAGCATCTGATGTTCGGCGGCACAGCCCTTATACCCAAATTTGACAAGCATCTCCTTATTGCCGGAGGCGAAAACAACGCCTTCACCAACACAGATATCACAAATTATTACATCACCCTGCCTTCTGAGAATTTTGAAACAGCATTCTGGCTTGAATCGGACAGGATGAACCTGCTTGATTTCTCGCAGAGAAATCTTGATGTACAGAAGAGTGTGGTCATTGAAGAATTCAACCAGCGCTATCTCAATCAGCCATACGGCGATGCCATGCTTATCCTGAGGCCGCTTGCCTATAAGGTCCACCCATACCGCTGGCCCACAATAGGCATGAACACCGGACATATCAGCAATGTGACGCTGGAGCGGGTAAAGGATTTCTTTTTCACGAATTATGCGCCCAACAACGCCATACTTACACTGACAGGGAACATAAGAACAGATAAAGCCGTAAGCATGGCGAAGAAATGGTTCGGACAAATTGAAAAACGTAATGTAAAAAAAAGAAAGCTGCCTGCCGAACCTGTGCAGACCGAAGCAAGAAGACTCGAAGTTGAAAGGGATGTACCTGTCGATGCCCTCTATAAAGTATGGCATACGGGGCCGAGGACAGGAAAGGACTTCTACACGCTTGACCTGATAACCGATCTTCTTGCGGGAGGTGAATCAGGCAGACTCAATACAAAGCTTGTACGGCAAAAGAAGCTATTCAGCGAGATCAATGCATACATTACATCCGATATTGATCCCGGGCTGCTTATACTTCATGGAAAACTTATGAAAGGAGTTGATATTCAACATGCTGAAGAGGCTGTTACAGGGGTTGTAGATGAACTGGAAACAAAATACCCTTCAGCGCCGGAAATGGAAAAGGTGAAAAACAAATTTGAATCCTCATGTGTTTTTGCCAACACAAGCATTCTGAACAAGGCAATAAACCTCTCTTTCTATGAACTCATTGGAAATACCGGCCTTATAAACAATGAGGTTGAACAATACAGGAAAATAACCAGGGACATGGTCATCGAGGCAGCCGGAAGATATTTTGAATCGTGTAACTGCAGTACTCTTTATTACAGATCAGCAGGAGCAAAAAAATGACCGGACAACATCCAGCGAAGCCTCAGGTTGTGCCGGTAAGCCCGGGCAAAATACCAGAAGCGGTTTCAGCACGGCTTGATAACGGCATCCCGGTTTATATGATAGAGGCAGGCACCGAGGATGTGATGCGGATTGATTTCACATTTGATGCCGGACAGGCAATGGAAAACATACCGCTCCTTTCATCCACAGTAAACATGATGCTGACGGAAGGCTCGGAAAATTACACTTCATCAAAGCTCAACAGAATATTGGACTTTCACGGAGCATTCTACAGCCAGTACAGCGAAAAAGACCGTGCCGGCATTGTCATCTTTTTCATGAGCAGGCATACCGGAAAAATTCTCGAGCTGGCCAGGGAGATGCTGTTCATGCCGGTTTTCCCGGAAACGGAGTTCAGGGCGCTGATGAAAAAAAGGCTGCACTGGTATTTCGTCAACCGCGATAAGGTCGCTAATCTTGCAATGGACGAGTTCTATGAATCGATTTTCGGAAAAGATCATCCGTATGGCAGGCAGGTCGTCCATAATGATTTCAACAATCTTGACACCGGACTTCTCAAAGATTTTCATTCATGGTTCTATTCACCCGATAAGCTGGCAATAATAATTTCCGGTAAGATTCATAAGGATACTGTTTCCCTGCTGAACCGGTATTTCGGATCATTCCGGCTGCAGGGCGGAAGAACTCCCGATAAGAGAGCCGGATTAAGGCAGTCAGATGTCAGAAAAGTCAGTATTGAGAAAAAAGGAGCCGTCCAGACTGCTATCAGGATAGGATCGCCGTCGATCAGCAAGCTGCATCCCGATTACCCGGGGGTCAAGGTAGTGGATGTGATCCTCGGCGGGTACTTCAACTCCAGGCTGATGAGGAATATAAGGGAGGAGAAGGGCCTGACGTACGGAATCCACTCCATAATCACTTCGCTGATCCTCAGCGGCTTTAAGTTTATCTCCACAGAAGTGAGTAAGAAAAGTACTCAATATGCAATTGATGAAATATTCAGAGAGATTGAGATCCTTCAGCGTGTACCTGTTGAAAGGGAGGAGCTTGAGATAGTAAGGAATTATATGCTCGGCGAGATGGTGAGAATGTTCGACGGCCCCTTCGCCCTGTCGGAAAGCTTCAGGTCGGTTTGGGATTTCGGACTTGATAATTCTTACTATTACAGGCTTGCCGGGAAGATAAAATCCATTGAGCCTGATGAAATAACTGCACTGGCAAAAACGTATTACAGGATTGATGACCTGTACCAGGTAACAGCAGGATAATGATGAGGAAAAAACTCCTCCATATTATAGTGTACCTGTTTGCTTTCGCTTCGCTCATCAGAGGTCAGGCAGACATTATACCACCGGTATCTCCAGTCCTGGACATTGTGACAGTCAGCACTATAACAGGTTTCAGCGAGATATCATGGACGCTCAGTCCTTCACCTGATGTGTCAGGCTATGTTGTTTATTCATACGTCAATGACGAAGGTTATGCCATTGATACTGTCCGCAATCCGCTGATATCTGATTTTGTGCACACGAGCCAGATCTCTTCGGAACTATCGAGATCATATGTGGTTGCAGCCATTGACAGCGCAGGCAACATAAGCACGCTTTCAAATGCTGTAAACACCATATTCGCCGCGGCTCTGCTTGACTCATGCAACGGGAAGATCAAAATTTCCTGGAACAGTTATCCTTCGTACCCCAGGGAAGTTACAGGTTACACGATCCTGGTCAACCTTAACGGAGGACCATTCAATGAAGCTGTGACAGTCTCAAAGGAAACAAAGAGCTATACTCTCAGCGATTTTTCATTTGATGCACAATACTGCTTTATTGTAAAGGCAAACCTGCAGGGCAGTTATTCGTCGCACTCCAACAAAACGTGCCTGTCAACAAAAATGCAGAAGCCGCCTCGCTGGATCAATGCCGATTATGCTACTGTAGTATCTGATAATGAGATACTTATGTCATTCAGAATTGATCCGGAATCAGAGATCAGTTCCTACATACTAGAAAAAAAGACAGGAGCTTCCGGTCCATTTAGCCAGATATATCATTTTACCAGGAGTTCTGAATCATTCCTGCATAATGACGGCAACGCCGATATCAGCGAAGTAAACTATTACCGGCTGGCTGCTCTGAACAATTGCAGTATTCCGGTTACCGTTTCGAACCTTGCATCGAACATTGTGCCTGAACTGGCAAGGGAGGAAGATGATATAACGCTCAGCTGGAATCAGTACAGGGAGTGGAACGGAACGGTCAGCTCCTACAGGGTATTTATCAGGACGGGTACGGATTTTGAGGAGCGGTATACCGTATCATCCGGCGACACATCCCTTACATTAAGGTACTCCGGAATCATGTACGAGGTTTCTGGCAATGAGGTCTGTTTTATGATCAAAGCCCTTGAGGGGTTGAATCCTTATGGAGGATCAGCAGAGAGTCTCTCATCAGTGATATGCACCGAAACCACTGAAATGATTACTGTCCCGAATGCATTCACGCCTGACAATAACCTTGTAAATGACCTGTTCCTGCCTGTACTCTCATTCACACCCCTTGAATATCACCTTCTTATAACCGATCTGAAGAGAAAAAAGGTGTTTGAATCGCGCGACCTTTCGCTTCCATGGGATGGGACTTCCGGCGGCGATCCTTTGCCCGAAGGGGTCTATCTGTGGTTCCTCGAGTTGCACGCGCCATCGGGCAAGACCATAACCAGGACGGGCACAGTTGCCATAATGAGGCCGGGGAACTGAGGGCTCAGGGCTCCAGCCTTCGCCAAGGCTACGGCTGGCAGATCAGGGGCAGGGGCAGAAGCGTTTCAGGATTGCCCGAATAAAGCTATATTTGTAACTTGCACCTTGGATAGTTATGGGGAACAAGGATATTTTTGACGAGGAGGACAGCAAACATATTCAGGATGAGTATGCATCTCTTGTAGAAAATCTTCTGAGATGCAACAAGGAAGGCGACATGGAGATGATTGACAAGGCTTTCAGGATTGCCAATGAAGCTCACTGGAACATGCGCCGCAAATCAGGGGAACCATATATTCTGCATCCGATAGCCGTCGCCAGGATCGTCAACCAGGAGATCGGTCTCGGAGCCAGGTCAATTACTGCGGCCTTGCTTCACGACGTTGTTGAAGACACCGAATATACACTCGAGCAGGTTGAAAGGGATTTCGGTCCGAAGATTGCCCATCTCATTGACGGACTTACAAAAATATCAGGTACCTACAACAAGGAGAGCTCATCATCGATGCAGGCCGAGAACTTCAGGAAGATGCTGATGACTCTTTCTGACGACATGAGGGTCATACTCATAAAGATAGCTGACCGCCTGCATAACATGAGAACCCTTGATTCGCTCCCCGAGCACAAGAGGATGAAGCTGGCAGGCGAGACAATATTCCTTTATGCTCCGCTGGCGCACAGGCTGGGCTTGTTCGCAATAAAGAGCGAGCTTGAGGACCTCAGTTTTAAGTTCAGGCAGCCGCAGATATATGAGGATATAGCCTCAAAACTTAAGCTGAGCGAGAAAAAATACCTGTCATTCCTCAACAAATTCTCTTTCCCGATAATTGATAAACTTACAAAAGCGGAACTGCAGTTTGACATCAGCAGCCGCCCGAAGTCGGTCTTTTCGATCTGGAAGAAGATGCAATCAAAGAATGTCCCGTTTGAGGAGATTTATGATGTCCTGGCGGTCAGGATCGTCTTTGAACCAAAATCTGACATTCCGGAGAAGACACAGTGCTGGAACATCTATTCCATAATCACCGATTCATATCTTCCCAAGCCCGACAGGCTCCGCGACTGGGTAAGCCGGCCAAAGCCAAATGGCTATGAAGCCCTGCACGTGACCGTCATGGGCCCTGAAGGAAAGTGGGTTGAGGTGCAGATAAGGAGCAGAAGGATGGACGAGATAGCCGAGAGAGGCTATGCGGCCCACTGGAAATACAAGGGAGAAGGATCGCTGGAGAGCGAGCTTGACAAGTGGATCAAGAAGATAAGGACCATGCTGGAAAACCCGCTGGAGGACCCTATTGAGTTTCTGGATGAGTTTAAAATGAACCTCTTCTCCTCTGAGATCATGGTATTCACTCCAAAAGGAACACTGGTGAGCCTTCCCAAAGGGGCGTCCGCACTCGATTTTGCCTATGAGATTCATACCGAAATCGGGAACAAGGCCATAGGTGCGAAAATAAACTACAAGCTGAATCCTGTAAGCGCAACTCTTATGAGCGGCGACCAGGTGGAGATTATAACCTCCGACATAGCAAAACCTGAAAAGGAATGGCTTTCGTATGTGAGAACATCGAAGGCGAAGGAGGCCATCAAGGACACCCTGAGAGCCGAAACATCGAACCGCATCCAGAAGGGGATGGATATCCTTAACGGAAAGCTGAATGAACTGGGCGTCATGCCAAATGCCGAGGTGCTTAAAAACCTGCTTCAGGCTTACGATGTATCCAATAAGGATGAGCTCTACTCGGGGATCGAGCTTGGGATCATAAACCTTGATAACCTTAAAAAGATACTCAAAAAAAGCACATCAAAGAATGTGATAAAATACTGGGACCTTAAGTTCATCGGATCCAGGAAGGAGGCACCGAAACAGGGAGAGGATCCGCGCAGGATTGATAAAAATGTGCCGTTCCTGCTCAGGGAGAATGTGGAAAATGCAGAGCAGTCATATGAGATCGCAGCATGCTGTAACCCGATACCGGGCGATGAGGTAACCGGATATATATCACCGGAAGGGCCGATAGTTATACATAAACCAAAATGCCCGAATGCGATCAGGCTGATGTCAAATGAAGGGAACAGGATCATATCCGTAAAATGGGCAATCCACAAACTGGTTTCGTTCATGGCACGCATAAGCATTACCGGCATCGACCGGATCGGGCTGGTAAACGAGATCACCAACATCATCTCTTCCCAGCTCAAGGTGAATATGACCAACGTCAATTTCTCGGTGAAAGACGGAATATTCACCGGGACAATAGATATATATGTTCATCATACCAAAGACCTCAACAACCTGATAATGAAGATATCCAATATAAAGGGCATTGAAAGCGTCAAGAGGGTTGAGGATTTCAACGAATAATACCCGTCCGGATTGCCGTTTCTCTTTTTATTTCCAAAAATTGCATATTTTTGTCATTATTTTAAATTAGTCCAGATATGATTAAAGAGGATACCAAGGTGACAGTGAAGCAGATATTCACTGACTATCTCGAAAAGAAAGGGCACAGAAAGACGCCCGAGCGGTATGCCATTCTTGAAGAGATCTACTCAAGGGACGGACACTTTGACATTGAATCGCTTTATATCTTCATGAAGAACAAAAACTACAGGGTAAGCAGGGCAACCCTCTACAATACCATTGAACTGCTGTTAAACTGCAATCTTGTAACGAAGCATCAGTTTGGCAAGAACATGGCCCAGTTTGAAAGGGCATACCAGTGCAGGCAGCACGATCACCTGATTGATATTGAGACCGGTAATGTGACAGAATTCTGTGATCCAAGAATAAGCGAGATTATAAAAACAGCCTGTGAACTGAATAACTTCACCCCGAATTATCACTCCCTTTATATTTACGGCAGAACTAAGGAAAAGAAGAAATAATCAGAAAGTAAAGGTTGCCGAAAAAAGAGGCTGCATCCCGAAATACCCGGTATTCAGCAGATCATTGTTCCCTGAGAGTTTATTGTTCAGCCAGAAATTCTGAGGCATTAAGACAAAATCCCAGCTGCCGCTGCCCTTGTCAGCCGGTACATAACCCAGGGCAGCGTTTTTGCTCTTCTGCCTCATTAAGGCAAATGAATAGGTAGCCATACCTGTCGCATAAGGAAGCAGGTAATATGAAGCATTGAATTCAGAATCTTCAGGATTGAAAAGGATAGCCAGTCCGACACCAACAAGGGAACCCAGACCTGCAGCATATAGTGTTGTCATTCCCTGCTGAGGAGTCAGGTTGGAACCTTTCAGCCATGCATGGCTCCAGGCAGTTCCTCCCGCAATACCCAATGCCGGAATAATAAAAGCAGCATTCGGAAAATCATCCGGCTCGATATCAGCCATTATGCATACTCCCAGTAACCCGTTCATAAGTGTCAGAGCCTGGGTTGCCCTTATTTCGCCCCTTGTGAACTCATTCCAGCTGTTGACCCTGTCGGCAAGGAAGTAACCTCCGGCGGCGGTAAGCAGTATTGACCCGGCCAATACTCTTGGATCGTCCGAAAACATAAGGCTTATTGATGCTCCGGTCAGAGGAGCTGCAATACCGTAGTGGCGGTAAAGAGCAACCCTGCCCTCGGACCATTCCTTTGTATTTGCGAGGTACCGGCCTGTTATGCCAAGTCCGATGCTTCCAAGAGCAGCCATCCCGACAGTCAGCTTGCTTTTGCCCTCATCAAAAGAGTCCTCACCGTTTATCAGCAGGGCCAGCGATCCTCCGTGAGCCCATCCGACAAGCTGTCCATGACCGGTAAGCAGAAGCTGGTTAGAGGTTATAGTCCTGGTCTCATTGGTAAAAAGAGGAACCAGTGCCAGTGTCCCGGCTGTAATGATCGGGAGCGCCACCTGTGCCTTGTTATCCTGGATATCTGCTATGTGAACTGCAGAGAGCCCGTAGTAGACACCATTCCATGCCGACATTGCCAGATGCTTGTAGAACAGCATTTCATCGCTTTGCTGAGCAGATGCGGGTTTAGCTGCCAGCAGAACAAAGACGATCAAAGCCAGAGAAAACCTTAATTTATGCTTCATTTCCTTATCTATTTTATGTGCGCTTAATCAAATTTATAAAATCCCTGGAATGGAGCACTATAGTTTTAAGATATTAACAATCTTTAAAAGCCCTGCGGAGGGGTTGAATAATTTTGTAAATTGTGAGTCGTTTTATGAATTTCTGATATCCGATCCAATATGAACATTGACATACTGTTAGGTCTGCAGTGGGGTGATGAAGGCAAGGGGAAGATTGTTGACGCGATCAGCCCGGAATATGATATCATAGCCCGTTTCCAGGGAGGACCGAATGCCGGACATTCGCTTGAATTCAACAACGTAAAGCATGTCCTGCATCTCATACCTTCAGGCATATTCCATCCGGAGAAGCTCAATATAATCGGCAACGGGGTTGTCATTGATCCTGCAGTGTTCAGGAAGGAGATTGAAAATCTGGGGCCTCCTGTTGATGAACTTGCCAGAAGGCTGGTCATATCGGCCAGGGCAAATCTTATACTTCCGGGGCACAGGATCCTTGATGCTGCATATGAATGCAGCAAGGGGGTTTCAAAAATAGGTTCAACCTTAAAGGGCATTGGTCCTGCATATACCGACAAGGCGGCCAGAAACGGCCTGCGCGCAGGAGAGATCCTCAGGAAGGATTTCAGGGACCTGTACGATCAGCACCTGAAGCGCCATCTGGCAGTTCTGAAAAACTATGATCATACATTTGACCTGGGTGAATTTGAGGCAGGCTGGTTTGAGGGCATTGAACTGATGAAGAGATTCAGGATTGTAAATACCGAATACCTGATAAACAGCCTTCTTTCCAAAGGCAGGAAGCTTCTGGCCGAAGGAGCCCAGGGAACCATGCTTGATGTTGATTTCGGATCATATCCTTTTGTTACTTCGTCAAATACGATAAGCGCCGGTGCCTGCACGGGCCTTGGTGTTCCTCCGGGAAGGATCGGCGGGGTTTTCGGGATATTCAAGGCTTACTGCACAAGGGTTGGCAGCGGCCCCTTCCCTACCGAGCTTAAAGACCCGACCGGTGACCTTCTCAGGGAAAAAGGCCATGAATTCGGCGCAACAACCGGTCGTCCAAGGCGATGCGGATGGCTCGACCTGCCAGCCCTGAAGTATGCCATTATGATAAACGGTGTAACCCGCCTGCTGATGACGAAAAGCGATGTGCTGTCAGGATTTGATACTATAAGGATATGTGTGTCCTACCTGGCCGATGGAAAAGAGTGCACCGAGATACCTTTTGATAATGCACCCGTAGAGCCGGTCTATAAGGAGATGCCCGGGTGGAAAGAAGATATTTCGGGAATCAGGAATTATGATGATCTCCCTGACAACCTGAAAAAATATATAAACTTTATTGAAGACCAGGCAGGATTACCCGTCACCATGGTCTCTGTTGGTCCTGACCGGGAAGAGACTATTTTCAGGAAATAATCACTACTTCACAACATACATCCAGGCTCCCAGTTCGACATTCTCCTGGAACCATGTGAGACGTTCAACAGCTTTCCTGAAGCTCTCGTGTGCTTCAGCAGAGACAAGATCAAACCTGCCCCCTTCCATTGGAATTATCCTTGCATCATATCCGTTCTGACGGTATGTCTCAGCATGGGTCCTTGCATATTCCGGCGTAATAAAACTGCCTACAATAATATTGTACTTGTTTTTCAGCTCCAAAGCTCTTTTTTCTTCAGCTATCCTTATTGAATCAAGCCTTGCGTCCTCAATGGCCTTAAGCCGTTCCTGCACCCTGTTAAGGGAATCAGCGATCCGGATACTGTCCTGTCTTGCCTGAAGGAGTTCTCTCTCATGAGCTTTCTTTTTACCAAACAGTTTATTCCCCTTGAAATATTTGCATCCGGGAAGAGTAATAAGAAGCAGTGCCAGGATAAAAGCCGCCAAGTGTCTCATAATAATATAGTTTTAATTTAATAAGGTATTGTTGTACAATTAATTGAACACGATAATATTCAAATATACAAAATATTGGAAATCATTCCAAATGATAATGAAGGAGCCCACTGGTAAAAATGTAACGGATTTCGTATATTAGACAACTGAAAAACTTTAAATATGTCAAAAAACTGACCGATGAAATCAATAATTCAATTCTTTGAAGAGAGTGTCGAGAAGTTCCGTGATAACGTTTACCTGTGGGAAAAACCAGCAGATAAATATGAGGGAACCACATATGGCGAAACCAAAAAGCAGGTTTACGAGTTTGCCGCAGGGTTGATCAGCCTGGGCATCAGGAAAGGCGACAGGCTGAGCCTGGTCTCAGAAGGCCGTAACAGCTGGGTTATCGGGGAGCTTGGCATTCTGTATACAGGTGCCATGAATGTTCCCCTGTCAACAAGGCTTAATCCGGAGGAAATCAGGTTTCGCCTCAATCATTCAGAATCAAGGATGATCCTGACATCATCATTACACTACCCTAAGGTTAAGGAAATCATTGAAGACGCCAGGTTGATCGAAAAAATAATTCTCTTTGATGCCAAGGAAGAGTATGCTCCGAATGAGATCCATTTCAACGAAGTAAGAAAGATGGGAAGGGAATGGCTCGAATCAAAGGAGAACATAGTAAAATTCGAGGAGATAAGCAGGAGCATAACTCCTTCCGATTTTGCGAATATATGTTATACTTCTGGTACAACTGCCGATCCCAAGGGCATTATCCTTACTCATGGCAATTATGTGACAAACGTTTACCAGGCGTACAGCCTGATGGATATACCTTCTTTCTACAAGACACTCCTGATCCTGCCATGGGATCACTCATTTGGTCACTCCTGCGGAATCTTTGCATTCATGGGCAAAGGAGCCAGCATTGCTTCCGTTAAAACCGGAAAAACTCCCATGGAGACACTCCGGAATCTTCCAATATGCCTGAAGGAGATAAAGCCAAACCTTCTGATGAGCGTACCCGCAATAGCAAAAAATTTCAGGAAGAATATTGAAAAGGGGATCAGGGAAAAAGGGAAATTCACAGAAATGCTTTTCAATCATGCTCTGAAGATATCCTACAGCTACAATAAGGAAGGATGGAACAGGGGCAGAGGTATTCAGAAGCTTAAGAAACCACTGCTGAGATTGTATGATAATCTCATCTTCAGCAAGATACGTGAAGCATACGGCGGTGAGCTCGATTATTTCATAGGCGGCGGTGCACTCCTGGATATTGACCTACAGCGGTTCTTCTATGCCCTGGGTATACCAATGTACCAGGGATACGGCCTGAGTGAAGCATCTCCGACCATTTCTTCCAACTCTACAGCAAGGCACAGGCTTGGATCATCAGGTGTCCTTGTAAACAATATGGAGCTCAAGATCTGCGATGAGGATGGAAAGGAGCTTCCTGTTGGCGAAAAAGGAGAAATAGTCATCCGCGGAGGAAACGTGATGCACGGATACTGGAAGAACGAGACGGCAACCAGGGATGCCATCCGCGACGGATGGCTGCATACGGGCGACATGGGTTATATGACACCTGAGGGCTTCCTTTATGTCCTGGGACGATTCAAGAGCCTGCTAATTGCCGACGACGGCGAGAAATTCAGTCCTGAGGGGATTGAGGAGGCAATGGTTGAACAGTCAAAATATATTGACCAATGCATGCTTTACAATAACCAGAAACCCTATAGTGTAGGACTTGTGGTTCCGAATCAGCATGCGCTGAAGCTTTACCTGGAAGATAAGAATTTAATTGCCGCCTCTGAAGAGGGGAAGAGGGCTGTCCTGAACCTTCTCGAAAATGAAGTTGATGAATACAGGACAAACGGGAAATATGGAAAGATGTTCCCGCAGAGATGGCTGCCAGTTGCAATTGGAATTCTTGAGGAAGGATTTACAGAAGACAACGGGCTCGTGAATTCAACCTCGAAAATTGTGAGGGGCAAGATCATGGAGAGATATCAGGATCTGATAGATTTCCTTTACACGCCTGAAGCCAAGGCTGTTACCAACGAAAGAAATATAGAGCAGGTTGAAAAGATGAAACTTGGATAATTAAGAATAAACCACAGAGTCACACGGAGTATAACGGAGTTACACGGAAATGAAACCGTGAGACTCTTTTCTGAACTCTGTGCAACTCCGTGGTTTATTTATTCTTAAATGGTTCAAATGCCATAAAATCAGCGTGATGTACAATGTACGCTTCTGTTGTTCTTTTAACAAGGTCTCCTTCATGGGCATGTGCTGCAATGATATGGCAAACCTCAGGAGGCATGCCGCATGCTTCGGCAAGGGAGACCCCGGAGAAAGGATGCCTCAATAACCTGCCATACCTGCACTGGACCGCATTTCTGTCCTTATCCAGTTCATATTCAAGAAGCTTTCCGACATCGGCGAGTATGGCACCGGCTATAAGAACATCCATGTTTACCGGAAGGTCGCTGCCAAAGAACAGGTTCATTTTTTCGCCGCATTCTTTTGCTATGTGGACGACACACCGTTTGTGAGCCATGAAGCTCACCTTTATACCAGGTCCACAGAGCAGGGTGAAAGGGATCTTTTCAAGATCTTCTGCCGACAGCACGCTTTTTTCAAGAGCGAGCTCCCACGTCCTGGCTGTCTTTTCCCTGAGCAGCTGGTCTTTGATCCATTCAAGCTCAGGCCATAAGTTCTTTACCTTCTGATTCATCAGTAACAGTATTTAATTCTTAAGTCCGGCAATAATCGCATCGGTCATCTGGGTTGTGGAGGCTGCGCCATTTCTGATCACATCGGGGCTGCCCTGCATTTTCATCATGTCATACGTTCTTACCTTTCCC
>JBFYPG010000033.1:0-15503 GCA_041303415.1 Bacteroidales bacterium | reverse complement strand
CCAATTAGCAGCGCTATTGAGTTGAGGTAAAGCCAGATGAGTATAACCATCAGGGTGCCTATCCATCCGTACAGCTGGTTGTATTGCCCGAAATTATTGACGTATGCCGAGAAGCCGAGCGAGGTTATTATAAAGAGAAGGGTCGCCAGGGTCGATCCCGAAGAGATAAACCTGAAATCACTTTTCTTTGCCGGGGCGAGATAATACAGAAATGAGATGGCAAGGAAAAGGAGTACTATTACTAGTATCCATTTAATGAGGACAACGATACTTATCACTACGTTCCTCTCAAGGATGTCGATCTCAACAAGATAGTTGACAAACATCTTTCCGAATATGACCATGAAGCCTGCAAGGGCTATCATCAGGACAACGATAAGCAAAAGAAGGATTGAGATCTTGCGCTGGTGAATCCATGATCTTGACTGAAATGAATGGGCAGAAACAACAAAGGCATGGATAATGGCATGAATTCCGTTTGTTGAGAAGATTATCGTGGCAATGAACATGGCAAGAAGAAGTCCCCCGCTTTTGTTGGTTACTATATCAACAATGGTGGTCTCAAGGAAACTGAATGCATTAAGGGGAAGCATGTTTTCAAAGAGCTCCACGAGTTCATTCTGGAAATTTGGTATTGGTATGAATGGTATCAGTGTAAAGAGAAATATTGTTGCAGGCAGAAGAGCCATAAGCAGGTTAAATGCAATTGATGAGGCTCTTGTAACCAGGACTCCTCTTCTGAAGCCTTTCACGACAAACCGGAAAACATGACCTATCGGGACACCATCAAAGCCGGGAAGCACCAGATTGCTGAGCTTTTCATTCCCGTTTATCCCTTTTATGAATTGCATAAGCTATACAGCTTTGAGGCTCATATCCAGGCTTTTGATCTGATGGGTCAAAGCGCCAACTGAAATGAAATCAATGCCGCATTCTGCATAAGCCCTCACGGTTTCATGCGTAATGCCCCCGGATGATTCTATCTCGTACCTGTTGCCGATCAGCTCAACAGCTGCAAGTGTATCCTCAATATTGAAATTATCGAGCATTATACGGTTTATCCCTCCGACTTCGAGGATTTTGCGGACATCATCGAGGTTCCTGGCCTCTATTTCGATCTTCAGCTTTCTGCGGTTCCTGTGAAGATATTCTCTTGTTTTTTTTACAGCCTGTTCAATTCCTCCGGCATAAACAATATGGTTATCCTTGAGCATTATCATATCGAAGAGCCCCATCCTGTGGTTCAGCCCTCCGCCAATCCTTACAGCTTCTTTTTCGAGGAACCTTATCCCCGGGGTTGTCTTGCGTGTATCGAGAATCTTTGCCCGTGTTCCTGCAACCGCTGTAACATATTTGTTTGTGCTTGTTGCTATGCCGCTCATCCTCTGCATGATATTGAGGACCAGGCGTTCGGCTTTAAGGATCGACTGCTGTCTGCCTGAAACATAAAATGCTATGTCGCCCGGTTTAATGCTGCTGCCGTCCCTGATCAGCACTTCGCATTCAAGAGTTTCATCTATCTCTGAAAATGACCTGACTGCCACATCAACGCCTGCTATTATACCTTCTTCCTTGATCAGCAGCTTCGCTTTTCCCGTCGCTTCCCAGGGTATGCATGCAAGTGATGAATGGTCCCCATCTCCGAGGTCTTCGCCGATGCTCCTGAGAATAAATTCCCTGAGAACCCTATTTTCCATTTTCAGCTTCGATGCGGATCGTATGAATAAGCAACTCCGAGTCTACCTTTTTAAGGAGGAAGTAAACCCTGAAATCGCCCCTCTCGGTTTTAAGGATGCCGATGGCATACTGGGCATCGCTTTTGGCTCCCTGGTGGCGGATGATGAAATCCTTCGTCCTGCAGGTTGTGAAGAAATCGTTCAGTACCGCTTCTGCTGCATTTTTCTTATAGAAATCCTCTTTATCGAGAAGCAGTATCCCGACGGTTGCATTCATATATTTTGACAATTCAGCGGCATTGCCGGCCTTGAAAGCTATGGAGATCCCTTCAGGAATCCTGGACTGATCCTGTTCACCGGTCAGCAGTGTGCTGAGCGCAATGATTATTGCAGGTATTATATTTATGAATTGAATCATTTATATTTTCTTCCTCCTTGCTCTGTCTGCGAAAGACAAATTTAACAATATAATTTATAATTGCAGGTGCGCGTTATTAATTATAAATTTACGCAAAAGTCGTTCCATTTATTTATGAAGATCGCTTTACTGCAGACGGGAAAGACAACCGACGCCTACGTGGCTGAGGGCATCGGGCTCTATTCAGCGCGTATCAGGAAATATGCTTCATTTGAAATAATTACTATCCCTGATCTGAAGAATACCAGGAATATGCCCGTGGCTGAACAAAGGGCAAAAGAGGGAAGGAAAATAATGGAGGCGGTGGGGAAGGATGATATTATGGTTCTTCTTGATGAAAAAGGGAATGAGCTCAGGACAGCAGAATTTGCCGGGTGGATCAGGAAGCAATCTATGATGACCGGGAAAAGAATAGTCTTTGTTATCGGCGGTTCATGGGGTGTATCTGAGGAGGTGCACAATGCCTCAGCTTTCAGGATCTCTCTCTCAAGGATGACCTTTCCGCATCAGCTTGTCAGGATTTTGTTCATGGAACAGCTTTACCGGGCATTTACAATAATAAAGGGAGAACCGTATCATCATGAATAGCAGCAGGCGCAGATGGATTCTTGGTATCTCGGCCATTATTCTCCTGGCAGGTGCAATAATTTCTGAGTCAGTTTATTTCAGCGATTTTGAATATCGCTTCAGGACCAGGAGGCTCAACAAGATCCTGGCCGGCAGGGAGAAACTGATGGAGAGATGCCTTAATGACCTTAAGCTCACCCTGGAGAGCCGGCAGCAGCATGGGTCACTCCCGGAAAAGAACCTCTTCATGCTGGCCGGAGAGAACCAGATTACGATACTTGAATATATCGATAACAAGCTCATTCACTGGTCCGATAATGGTTTTGATGTGCCCGGGGAGTTATCTGATTATTCACTGTTCGAAAGACCGATTGTTTTCGTTCAGAACGGATGGTTCATTCCCATGACCATTCAGGCAGGAAATGAAACAATAGTAGGGTTGCTGAGGGTGCGTACCGACTATGGCTATGAGAATGATATTATCAGGAATGGTTTTGTAAAGGATTTCAGGATCCCTGAAGATGTCGGATTCACAACTGAGCAGGACGCTTCAGGATATGATATTTTCAGTTCTGCCGGGGGATATCTCTTCTCTCTCATATTTCCTGATGTAAAGAGCAACACTCCCCTGATGGCGGTGCCGCTGGCTTTCTGGTCGCTCTTCCTTTTATTGCTGGTGCTCGTGATCCTTGAACTTGTCAGGCTGATGTCTGAAAGGGATCTGCATATTCCGGGCCTGCTTGCAATGCTTTCGCTGTTTGCTCTTATTTATTTTACACTCTTTTTCACCAGGAAACCTGAAGTGTTGTTCCGCAGCGGACTCTTCTCTTCCCATCATTTCTCCCTGAATTATTTTCTGCCCTCGCTCGGGCATCTTCTCATTCTCAGCATTCTCTGCGCGGTATTCTCATTCAGCCTATTCAGGTTTCTGCCTGCAGAAAACAGGAAGGAGAGACGGAATGGGATAAACATTATAATAGAGGGTATTTTCCTTTTTACATCGGCACTGATGGCGTCCGTCATGCACTATCTCTTCGTTCACCTGGTTGAAGATTCAAATATAAGCTTTGAAACTTACAGGGTTCTTAACCTTTCGGTTTTCAGCGTCGCCGGGTACCTGGGCATCGTAATTTTCTCACTTGTGCCTTTCTTCCTGATCATGAAGCTGATACGCAGCAGCGCGGTGCGGGATCGGGGAAGACTTATGGCCCTTCTGATAATTTCTCTCCTGATCCCTGCCGCATTTTTCTTCCAGGAACCTCTCTCGCTGCTGGTATTATGTATCTTTTATTGCGGGCTGGCACTAATAATAATGGTTGCAGAAGGCAAAAAGCTGGCTGATTTTGGACGTACAGTGCTGTTTTCGGTTTTGTTCGGCCTCTATTCCCTTTATGTGGTAACGGTTTATTCCGAAAAGAAGAATACCGAAAATCTCAAGATACAGGCATTGTCGCTATCAACGGAAAACGATCCTGAAGCTGAGCATCTTCTGCTCGATATGTGGCCTGTGATATCGTCCGATTCGGTGCTGGCGGAAATGATGAAAAAGAATATTTTTGATCAGGATGAACTGAGCAATATCCAGAGGGATGTCAACTCCGTGATCACTTACCTGCAGGAAAACTACTTTACCGGTTACTGGGGCAATTTCAACGTTAATATCATTCTTTGCAAAAATGATGGTCCCCTGAGGATAGGTCCGGGACAAGACAATCTTGTGAACTGTTTTGAATTCTTCTATGGGCGGACAAAGAAATACGGGCACCAGCTCACCGGTACGGAATTCTATTTCATTGATTACCAGGCAGGTAGATCATATTATATCGGCAGGCTGCTCTTTGATGCCGGAGAGGGAACGACAAACGGATTGTTCATTGAGCTTTTCAGCAACATAACCATTTTCCAGCCGGGTTATTCCGAGTTGCTGCTTGACAGTAAGTTTCGCGGTTATTCGGGCCTCAGGGATTATTCGTTCGCCAAGTATATAAACGGCAGGATAGTGCTCAATTCCGGAGAATTTGCATATAACAAGGAGGATGACAATTATGTTGATGAGAACAGCGATTACAGGTTTTTCAACGCCGACAAGTATAAGCATGTGCTCTACAGGAACGGCAACACCACGGTCATGATAAGCAGAAAGCGGCAGACCACGGGAGATATGCTGGTTTCGCTTGCATACCTGTTCTCCTTTGTCCTGCTTCTTGGCAATCTTATTCTTTTTCTGCTTCGCCGTCCGGAAATGAACAGGCTCCGTTACCTTAATTTCAGGCAGAAGCTCCAGATTTCTTTCATAGGGATACTTCTTTTTTCCTTCATAATGATAGGAGTCGTTGTCACCTGGCTGACAGTCAATCAGTACAAATCAAAGCATAATGATACAATAAGGGAAAAACTTATTTCGGTCTATACAGAGCTTGACAATATCCTGGCTGAG
Source organism: Bacteroidales bacterium (assembly GCA_041303415.1). Taxonomy (GTDB): domain Bacteria; phylum Bacteroidota; class Bacteroidia; order Bacteroidales; family VadinHA17; genus LD21. The sequence goes on along the minus strand of JBFYPG010000033.1, from coordinate 10,405 downwards.
GAGCCGGACCTGTCAAGCGACTGGAGGAATGCCGCTTATGTCTCTCTTAATGAACTTCTCGTGGGGCTCTCGAACAGCTTCAATACCGATATAAACCTTTACGATATCAATGGCCGGCTGATGGCCACTTCACGCGAGGAGATCTATTACAGGAACCTTGCCAGCAGGAGGATGAACATCATGGCCTTTATCAATATGGAGACACTTACAAGGAGCGAGTATGTCCAGACAGAGAAGATTGGAACAATGGATTACCTTTCGGTATATGTTCCGTTCTACAATTCAAGCAATAAGCTGCTGGCTTATCTTAACCTCCCTTATTTCAGGATGCAGAGCATACTTGCGCGCGAGGTGTCAAACCTGGTCGTGGTTGTGATCAACTTCACCCTCATCCTGATAATAGTAACCATGGGCTTTGCAGTATTCCTCAGCGGAAGGCTTACTTCCCCTTTGTCAATGCTGGGCGACGGACTCGCCTCGGTCAGGCTGGGCAAGAAAGTTGAGCACCTGGCATACAGGGGTACCGATGAGATCGGGGAGCTTGTAAAACAGTACAACAGGATGGTGGATGAGCTTGATGTAAGTGCTGAGAAGCTTGCAAATTCCGAGAGGGAATATGCCTGGAGGGAGATGGCCAAGCAGATCGCACACGAGATCAAGAATCCTCTTACTCCCATGAAACTGAACGTCCAGCAGCTGCTCAAATCGTGGAATGACAAGATACCCGATTTTAATGACAGGCTTGAGACTTTTTCGAAGAACCAGGTCGAGCTCATTGACAACCTGTCGTCCATAGCCTCGGCATTCTCGGCGTTTGCCAAGATGCCTGGCGCAGCTCCCGGGCTTATAAACCTGCTCGAGCAGATACAGACGACCCTCGAGCTTTTCAAAAACACCGGTAATGTCACATTATGGGTGCAGTGGCCGCATGAAAGCAAGGTTTTCATTTATGCCGACAGGGAACAACTTAACGGGATCTTTTCAAATCTGTTCAAGAACAGCATACAGGCTATGCCTCAGGGCAGGCATGGACTCATAAAAGTGTCGCTTGAAATAAAGGGCGACAAAGTGATAGTTGCGGTCGAGGATAACGGAACAGGCATTCCGGAGCCTCTGCAGAAGAAATTGTTCACACCTAATTTCACCACAAAATCGTCAGGTACCGGGCTGGGCCTGTCTATAGTTAAAAGATATGTTGAAAGTGCAAGGGGCAGGATCTGGTTTGAATCACAGGCAGATAAAGGGACAACCTTCTTTATTGAATTCCCGCTTATGTACACTGTTGAGAAACCCGGCGAATCTGATCACGCCTGATTAAATCCAGTTGAAAAATTCAATAATTTGGTTATATTAGCGGTTCTTATCAGGCTTCAATGAAGGGAGGTTTTACTGTCACTCTTAAATGTTTCTTTTTGAGTTTGTTAGTGATAACAGGATTCATTGAGCCTCTGTTTCCCCAGACCAATATTAGCGGTGTTGTAAACAAGTACGCTAAAGTAACCGAGATCGGGACAGATTATGTTAAGATCGAAGATGAAGTCCGGTTCGATCAGTTCGCCCCGGGAGATACCGTTCTGCTTATGCAAATGAAAGGTGTTAGAATTGATTGGACTGTAGAAAATATTTATGGAAATGGTAATCTGGTATACGGGAAACCCGGGTATTATGAATTTTTAACAATATCAGCAATTGATGACGGGACAAATACTATATTATTCAGAAATGACATTGTAACCCTTACTTTCAGCCTCCAGGGTGATCTGCAACTTATAAGAGTTCCATCCTATAACTATGCTGTCATCAGCGGAACTCTCACATGTCAACCGTGGGACAGCCTCACCAAAACAGGTGGAGTGCTTGCCGCAATAATCGGGAGGACTCTGTCGCTGAATGCAAACATTGATGTTACAGGGAGAGGGTTCAAGGGAGGGGTTCCGGTGGCCGGCAAAGGCCAGTGCGTAGAGTTAAATACCGCGCTTTGGGATAAGTATGTTTTTAACGCTGCCAGTGATAGTTCCGGCTTTAAGGGAGAAGGACTGGCTATCAGGGTTGACCGGGGTACACCGCCATATCCTCCTGTTTATCCGAATTTTGCAAAAGGCAAGGGAGCCAACTTCACAGGCGGCGGCGGCGGAAACGGTAAATTTACAGGCGGCGGCGGCGGTGCAAATTATGGTTCTGGAGGCAAGGGTGGACGTGAACCTGGAACATGTATCCCACCTCTGCCGGGAGGTCTTGAAGGGAAACAGATAGCATTTACAGGGCTTGACGGCGGAATGTTCCTCGGTAGCGGTGGAGGATCTTCAACATACACTACCGGTACTCCTGTCCCTGGAGGGGAAGGCGGGGGTATTGTAATAATTGTATGTGATACACTTAAAGGAAATGGGAACAGCATTCTTGCTGAAGGCGAGCACCCGGGGACAGCTTCAGGTGAGTCCGGTGCGGGAGGCGGAGGCGGAGGCGGCTCAATAGCAATTTACCTTCAAAGTTTTTCCGGTCTGTCCACATCAGCGCTCACTCTTTCAGCCAAAGGAGGAAAGGGAGGTAGTGTTTCAGCAGCAAACGGTGAAGGCGGAGGCGGAGGCGGAGGCCTTATAACCACGAATAATATAACGCTTCCTGCAAATGTAACCAAGAATGTCAACGGAGGCGCCGTTGGTTCAAGACCAACAACAACATACGGCACTCCAGGTTCGACTGGCAGAAGCATAACCACTTTTGCTCCGGTGCTTAACGGATTCCTCTTCAACTCCATCCGTTCGGCGGTCACAGGCGACCAGCAGGATTCTGTCTGCTCCAATATTGTGCCTCCGGTCATAAACGGAACAAATCCTGCAGGCACTGGTCCTTTTACCTACCTCTGGCAGAAAAGCTACGATCTCTCTGGAGCTCCATCAGTTATAGCTGGTGCCATCTCCAGGGACTATACCCCCGCAATACCCGAAGCCGATACTTTCTGGATCAGAAGGGTAGTAACTGATCCCTTAGCAACACCGCTTCCTATTACAGATACAAGCAAATGGGTCAAAATAATCGTACAGCCGGCTATCACAGGCAACCTGGTCGGAAAAGATACAACCATCTGTTACGGTCAGGACCCCCTCAGCCTTATACCCCTGAATACAGGTCCGGCAAAAGGCAACGGCAGATACAAATACCAGTGGGTGCAGAACAGTAATGATGCTGACTGGTCAGCTCCTGCGACTGCTTCAGGCACATCTGACCTTTCTTCCTATGATCCTTCATCCCTCACTGCAACAACATACTACAAACGAATTGTTACTTCAGGAAGGTGCGTTGATAAAAGCGCAACTGTTACCATAACTGTTTTACCCTCGATTACCGGCAATGTCACTTCACGGCCCGACTCCGTGATATGCGAAGGCCAGCTCTTCAACACGCTGAGCGGCTCCGCACCAGGAGGCGGCTCAGGAACTTACGAGTACCTGTGGCAGGACAGCACTGCTTCAGGCGACTGGGCAGATTCGCCCAGCGTGAACTCCGGAACCTCCTATACCCCCGACACACTTACATTTGCAGTTACTGAGCAAAGATTTTACAGGAGGGTTGTATTCTCAGGGCCTTACAGCGTTTGCAGAAGCAACAGCGCCCCGATACTCATGACCAGATATCATTACATTGAAAACAACACAATATCGAAAGATACCACCATCTGCTCAGGATCCGTGCCTCCGGCACTTACCGGCAGCACCCCTCTGAAGGGATCGGGAATCTATACTTATATCTGGCAGGACAGCTCGAAAGCAGCATCATGGACAGACCAGGGAACCTCACTGTCTCCATATGCCCCTTCAGCGCTTACCGACACAACATGGTACAGGAGAATAATTAATTCATCGAAGTGTGCCGATACCAGCAAAACCCTTGTGATTAAGGTGCATAAGCCGGTCACAGATAATATTGCATCACTTCTCTCCGGCGCTGGCAGCGACACGACAATATGCAGCGGAGCAATTCCCAACAGGATCAAGGGAAGCATCCCGAAGGGAGGTACGGATATTCCCGGCGACTATGCATATCAATGGTCATATTCAACGGATAATATTACCTATAATGATATTTCTGCATCTGCGACGAACATCAGCTATCAGCCTGGTCCGCTTACTGCGACCTCCTGGTTCCGACGCAGGGCAATATCAGGTAAATGTTTTTCGGAAAGCAATCCCATACAGGTGATCGTCCTTCCCCCGATTACAAATAACACACTTTCAGCTGATCAGACGATATGCTATGGCACAACACCGGCACAGATCACGGGTTCAGCGCTGACAGGAGGAGCAGGCGGCACTCCTGCATGGATGTGGGAGGAGAGCAACAACGGAACAACCTGGCTCACCGCAACAGGTGTAAGCAATGAACAGAACTATTCGCCACCCTCCCTTACCGATCCGAAGAAGTACAGAAGGATCATTCTTTCCGGACCTTACAATTGCTGTATTGATACTTCCGCCATAACACATGTTGGCATCAATCCTCTTCCGACAGCCACAATAACTTCGGTAACAGATACAACTATTTGCGGGGGATCGGAAGTGGCCCTTAAATTAAGCCTTACAGGTGCTGCAAACTGGAAAGTTGTTTATAAACAGAATTCAGCTGTAGTCACGGTTGACAATATCTCTTCTGCGAACCATACAATAAAGGACATCCCTGTACCTTCAGCCGCTATGACAACTTTTTCCTATTCACTTTTATCAGTACAGGATCAGAATGGATGTCTCGCCACATCACTTTCAGGAACCAGAAAGGCTGATGTCTACAGGGTGCCTGTGGCTAAGGCAGGAGATGATGATGAGGTATGCGGGCCGGAATACAAGCTCGCTGCAGTACCGAGCGACGGTACCGGTTCCTGGATATTTCCGCCTGAAGTGATTGAATCAGTACCTGCTGATCCTCGTACCAGCATTAAAATTGATTCTTCATTCACCGATCAATACAGGGAATACAGGTTTTACTGGAAAGAAATCAACTGGCAATGTGAATCAAAAGATTCGGTTAAGGTCAGATTCTGGAACCGCATTGAAGATGTGAACGCCGGTTGCGATACAGCCCTTTATTCTTTTGATTATAAAATGGAACTCAATGCCTGCCCGATCGAATCTTATGAAACAGGTGAATGGAGTCTCATGGCAGGCACCGGGAGCTTTGATGATCCTGATGTAATTTCAACAACAGTCAGGGGTATTTCAAAAGGGCTGAACACCTACAAATGGACGGTAACAAACGGCGCCTGCATGGAAGAAGCACTGATCAATGTCGACCTGTATGATGTGTTCATACCCGAGGGATTCTCTCCCAACAATGATCCGGGAAACTATAATAACGCATTTGTGATCCGGGGACTGGATATTCCCAGCCAGGTTGCCGAACTGACAATAGTTAACAGCGCCGGCACGGAGATCTTCAGCACTACCAACAGGGATGGCAGTGAATGGAAAAACTGGGACGGGAAGAACACTGCCGGAATTGACATGCCTGAAGGCACATACTATTATATTCTGAAGATTGTTTCAGACATATCGGTTTTCAGGAAAAGTGGATTTATTATTCTCAAGAGATATTAAAAAGAGGGCTCACGATAAAGAATGATCCGGCGTAAAAAAATATTTTCTGTTGCATTGCTTCTGATCTCATTCGGATCGCATGCCCAGGTTCCTGATTCTGCGAGGATAAGCCTTGGTTACCCTGTATACAGCCAGTACCTTCAGAACGGGCTTGTCATTAATCCCGCCTACGCCGGATCACGCGAAGCTCTCAGCGCATTGCTTTCATACAGGATGCAGTGGATGGGAACACCCGGGGCGCCGGTACTGCAGTCGGCAACCCTGCACGCTCCCATGAAAAACGAGAGAGTGGCTCTCGGACTGAAGGCCCGGTTCATGCAGTTTGGCGAAACAAAGTCATCAAGTATCTATGCTGTTTATGCCTATCATATCAGGGTTGGAAAGGGAAAGCTCTCATTCGGACTGGAGGCAGGCGCCGACATTTCAAATACTGATTATACCGGGCTTCTTCTGGCAAATGCCGGTGATCCGGTCTTCACTACTGATGAAAAACCCTATGTCCTACCCAATGCCGGGGCGGGGATCTATTATTACAGTAAAAGATTTTTTGCAGGTTTGTCGGTACCTTCATTCCTGAGCTATCAGCGGACCGGTCAGGGATCGACACAGGCATATCATTCCTTCAGCGAGTACGATTTCATCGTTTCAGGCGGAGCCCTCATCACGTTTTCACCGGCTTTTAAATTCAAGCCGTCTGTCATGGCAGATTACTCCCTGGCGAAGACCAGGAAGCTTAACCAGCTTGATATTAACGGCAATTTCATAATAGCCGATCTGATCTGGGTCGGAGCCTCATGGAGAACAACGGAGCAGGTTATTGTCGGCATTCTCCAGGCCCAGCCAACCCCGCAGCTTATGATAGGACTTTCGTATGATTATCCTGCAGGCAGGATGAATACATATTCAAAAGGCTCAACGGAGGTTATTCTCAGATATGAGTTCGGATCGAAGGTCAGTGCGGCAAACCCAAGGTATTTCTAAATTTATGCTGAAGAAGACACCATATATCGCACTCCTTATCCTGTTGATGCTGCCGGCTGTTTCACCCGGACAGCAGCCCTCTGTATACCAGGTTGAAAGGATGCCTTTCAGCTCCGGACCCTACAGCGAGATATCACCAGTTATCGTCAATGACGGGATTGTGTTCTGCTCCGACCGCCGTACAACCGGGATCAAAAGCAGGACATCCTTTGAAGGGCGCAGGTTGTATAATATTTTCATTATTGAAAGAAAAGACACCTCCGGATGGCGCAAGCCCGAAGAGATAAAAAGCGAACGGAGCTTCTTCTTCAATAACGGGCCGCTCTGCTTCTCGCCCGACGGGGGAACAGTTTATTTTACCAGCGAGGTCGAGACCGGGAAGGCTGCAAAGAAGAAAAATTTCAAAAATCACAGCGGAATTTTCATTGCTGATGTTTCCGGAACAACTCTCAGTTCGCTCAGGGCTTTCCCGTACAACAGCCCACTGTATGAGGTAGGGCATCCTTCGGTAAGCAGTGACGGAAAATACCTGTTCTTTGCGTCCGATATGCCGGGCGGACAGGGAGGGTCTGACATATATTACTGTGAATGGATAAATGGCCAGTGGAGTCAGCCTGTTAACCTCGGATCCGGGGTAAACTCATCCTCTGCTGAAAACTATCCGTTTATCCATCCCTCCGGCAGGCTTTATTTCTCGTCCAACCGCACCGGAGGAACAGGACGGCTGGATGTCTATTACTCAATGCTTACGGTGGGGAGATGGGATACTCCTTCAATACTTCCTGAACCCATAAATTCATCTTCAGATGATTTTGCATTCGTGGCCGATGAAAACCTTCAGACCGGCTACTTCTCATCAAACCGAGGCTACAGTGACGATATATTCAGATTTGCTTCAACAATTATCAGAAAGTCTTCATGTGATACCCTTGTTGAAAATAATTACTGCTACGAGTTCCTTGAAGAGAATGCCGTGAAATGGGATACGCTTCCTTTCCGCTATGAGTGGAAATTCGGAGATGGAGACAAGGGAATAGGCTCTATAGTCGAACACTGCTACCGCGGCCCCGGACAGTACCTTGTCCAGCTCGATGTGGTGAACCTTGTCACCAAGGAGGTCCTGTACAATGAGAAGACATATAATCTGCTGGTGACAGATGTTGAACAGCCATATATCTCATCTCCTGAGCAGGGTGCAGCAGGACAGAGGATGAGGTTCAGCGCCGACGGCACGAATCTGCCGGGGTGGAACATCGACAGGTATTACTGGAACTTCGGAGACGAAACAATAGCAATTGGCAAGGAAGTTGATAAGTCATATTTAAGACCCGGCACCTATAATATACAGCTGATAGTATCAACTGCACCGGAACCGGGAGGAGTTGTGAGGGAGGCGTGCGTTTGCAAAAATATTACAATAGTGCGCTGACACGCAGGTTGAAAATGCTAATTTTGGAGCTTGATGAAATTGAAAAATAAAATATATATTCTGATCCTTTCAATCTGTATATCAGGGTTATTCATTAATCCTGATATATACGGACAGCCGGTTCCCGGCAAGGATGAGAACATCACTTTCCTTGTTACATTCGGAAAATATGGTGAGGAATCATGGGGCGACGACGATTTTTATAGTGTGTGGTTCTTTGCAATACCGAGGGACTTTACACAGCAGTTCTACATAAGGGTTTTTGACCCTGATAACGGTGGGGAGCATGATGAGATACAGGGCGAATTCAATACCAGGACAACATTCTCGGTTTATGGCGGGCAAGGGGTCGATCCTGACAGGAACGAAGAATCAAAAGGATGGATCACCGGCATGAACTACAAGGGAGGAAATCTTCTTGCATCCAGGACATTCGGCGGAGAACCCAGGTATGATAACAACTGGTTTTCGTTCGGACCTTTCAACCCTACCGCCGGTGATTTCAACTCAAAATGGGGATATATCTTCAAGATAGTGTGTGAGGGAGTGAGTGGTGATGACGGCAACCTTTACAGATACTTCCTCAGCCGTGATCCCAGTAATAATATCCCGATTGAAGGGGCCAATGCCTTCACATATGAGTACACATTCAGAATGTGGAACGATTTCAAGAGTGTCGCTCATATCTACCCATATGTTGACACAGGAGTTATTTATATACGACTGAGAAATTTTGACTGGGATAACGACGGTCATATATTGGTGGTGTCAAGGTATAAGCAGGGTATTGATGCCCCGATATCCGGTGAAAATCACTGGACTGATTCGCGTATCGCCATTGAACCGGCTGAAGTGGGATCCTCCCTCGACTTTCAGTTCCATAAAAGACAGGGCGAGCTTGTGAAGAACAACAATGTGGTGGTAACCCTCGAGAACCAGAGAGGCGATGCTCTCCAGTTCTTCAGCTCACCTATCGGAGGAGTGCCTGTATATCAGACCAGCATTCAAGTCAGAAAAGCTAAGCCCAAATAGTAACCCGGACCCTCTATGAGATTGAGATTCAAAAGGGAAATTATAATCACCGCAGTATGCTTTTTTCTGTTTACGCTGGTCAGCCAGAGCCAGACATACAGATTCAAGAACTACGGTGCTGAAAGCAATATCCCCAACGGTTTTGTCTATACAATAAATCAGGATAATGATGGATATCTGTGGGTGGGGACCGGAGCAGGGCTCGCCAGGTTTGACGGCTTCGATTTTTATAATGTCACCTTCCCCGATTCTGCAGCAGGCCGGTATCCTGCAGTCAGCCTCAGGGATTCACACGGGAACCTCTGGTTCGGCTGCAATGACGGATCGGTCTTTTACACCGAGGAAAATTTACTGAAGACGGTTGAGATTTCCAATAGCAGGGTGATAAATGCCATACTTGAAGGACCGGAGGGGATGATCTACATCTTTCCGCAGGGCGGATCACTGTTTACGCTTAATCCTGCACAGCCCGAAAAAGTAACCAGGTACGAAATCCCCAAAGATATAATTGTATTCACAGCAGCTTTTACCGGTAATGGCGGACTGCTGATCGGTACACAGGAAAACATAAAAGAGTGCAGGCTTGAGAACGGTGCACTCAATGTTGTTGAAACAATTGAAGGGTTTGATTATTCAAGCATTCTTTCCATTTACAGAATGGGGGGAAGTGATAAATATATAATTGGTACGGATGGCAACGGATTGTTCCGTCTCGACCTGTCGGGAAATGGCAACAGGCTTGCGCGTTTCACCGGTTATCCCGAAATTGAATATATGACCGCAAGGTCAATCACAAGGGATACGGATAATTATCTCTGGATTGCAACCAACGAGAACGGGATACTCCAGCTGTCGCTTTCTGATGATGGCAATTCGATTAAAACCCTGAAGTTTTTCAACAAGGATTCCGGCCTGGCAGGTAACAATGCAAGGCTTGTGTTCCAGGACCTCGAGGGCAATTACTGGATGGGCTTGTTCGGCGACGGACTCTCATTGCTCAATTCATACGCTTTCAGCTTTTTTTCTCCCGGGCTTACTCCTGAAACCAACAATATCATTTATGTAAACCAGCTGAATAACGATTATTTTCTCGGCACTCCGACGGGCTACTACCTTTTCGACCACAGCACCAGCAGGGTAAGGTCTTTCACTGACCTCATGCAGAAAACAGGTAAAAATGAAATTGCTTCGTATTGCATTGATAATGATAAGAATATATGGATAGGCACAAGGGGAGGCGGTCTTTTCCGTAAATCTGCATCAGGGAACCCGGTACTCTTTTACCGGTCGGGAGATTCAGGAGAAGATTATGTGACCGACATAGCGGTTGATGAAAAATATGTCTGGATAGGAACCCTAAACGGCGTTGTACTGA
>JBFYPG010000032.1:0-25892 GCA_041303415.1 Bacteroidales bacterium | reverse complement strand
CTTCGCTAAAATTGCCTGCAAGGCAATTTATTCGCTTTGCTCATGAGCTCACTTCGTTCGGTTCTTAACGCTCGGCCCCCGCTGAGGCGGGGCAGGCTCTCCATATTGCCGGGCCGTTATGGTTAATTTATTACAACCCTCACTATTAGACAATTCCAAAGACAACTAACCATAACGGGATTGCTGGCTCTGAAAATTCTTATTCAATCTTTTTCCTGATAAAATTAACAATGGAATCCTATGATAACCTCAAATGATCTTAAAGTAACTTCTGAAATCCTCTGGAAAGGAGCTTTATTTTTCGCTGCGATAGATCTTGTTTTTGTTTCTATCATAATCAAAATTGTCAAGCCTTCTGACCTCCTCAAAATGAAATGGACCATAGTAATTGTAATGGCTATATTCTTCACTTTCCTATTTGGATTTATCACTAGCTTTCTATTTTGGGATTCTGTATATAGCTATGTTTTCCCATCTTGGGCTCGGTGGATTATTCCACCTTTATATGGATTACTCTTTTCAATAGCCGGATTATTCTTTGGGTGGATTGCTTCTCGCAGTCCCAAAGGTCAAGTGATTATCTTCTGCTTACTTGGAGGACTATGGGGTGTGATAACTCATATCTTGGCTATTCATCGAGGTATACTTGATAAGCCTCCCATGCTGATAGGGGCAAGTCCTGTTGCAGCCTTGACAATCGCTGCATTCGAATTTATCTTTTATTGGTGTATATGCCTGACAATAACGAGACTAATACTACTTCTTAGATTAAGAAATAACAACTAACCATAACACGGACGGTATAATTAATGGGCTTCCCGCGTTCGCGGGACAGGCTGTCATGCCTGCCCGACTGCGTCAGTCAGGCGGGGTTTTTACGGGATCCTACTCCCATGACAAATTCTGCCAAAACTTGCACCCGGACACCCGCCTTCGCTTCGCTTCGTCGGGTAACACGCCATCACGACAGGCTGGCTCCTTCGCTAAAATTGCCTTCAAGGCAATTTATTCGCTTTGCTCATGAGCTCACTTCGTTCGGTTCTTAACGCTCGGCCCCCGCTGAGGCGGGGCAGGCTCTCCATATTGCCGGGCCGTTAGCTTTAATTTGTGGCCCGATTTAGGCTAATTGCAGCAATTTTTATATCTTTGTAAGACAGATTTATTACCATGACAGCATTTGAATTAAAAACATTGTTAATCCATCGAATTGCCGAAATAAATGATGTTTCGTTTCTCAGGGCAATAAAAACGATTCTTGATACAAAGACCGAATCTGATGTGATTCAATTAACACAAGATCAACTTGAGGATATCATTGAATCTAAAAAGGAGATCGAAAAAGGAATGTTCGTTGAAAACAATGTCCTTGATAAGCAGGTACGTCAATGGCTAAGCGTAAGATAGTTTGGTCTAATAGAGCTATCAAACGTCTCTATGGCATCCTTGAATTCTATGATCAGAGAAATAAAAGCAATGCTTATTCGAAAAAGTTATACCAACTTCTACATAAACAGGTAAAAGTCCTCTTAAAACTCCCTGAGATCGGATTAAAGACCACTGAGGAAACTACTAGAGGCCTAATAATTGAAGATTACATAATCTACTATCAAATTACTGAGGATAAGATCATTATCCACACTATCTGGGACTGCGGACAAAACCCTGACAGCAAGATCATTAAATAAAGAACTAAAGCTAACACGGACGGTATAATTAATGGGCTTCCCGCGTTCGCGGGACAGGCTGTCATGCCTGCCCGACTGCGTCATTCAGGCGGGGTTTTTGCAAAATCCTGCTCCCATGACAAATCCCGCTAAAACTTGCACCCGGACCCTTCGCGGAGTTTATCCCGCAAAGCGGGGCTCAGGGCAGGCACGCGCATCTGCCCGCAATTTAAATCCTGCACCTTGACAGATTTCTGGCTCCGATCAAACTTTTACCCCCGACCTTCGGTACGGGGCACGGCGCGACACGCGTAATGCTCAACCAACTTTGTACCTGGCCTCCTTCGCCCAGGGCCTACGCCAAGGCTTCGGCTCTCAAAGGGCTTCGGAGGCTGAAAGACGACAAAAAGTGCGCGTCGGGTAACACGCCATCGCGACAGGCTGGCTCCTTCTCTAAAATTGCCTGCAAGGCAATTTATTCGCTTTGCTCATGAGCTCACTTCGTTCGGTTCTTAACGCTCGGCCCCCGCTGAGGCGGGGCAGACTCTCCATATTGCCGGGCTGTTAGGTACAATTGGTGGGCATCTCTGCGACATTCTCAGCGACATATAAGAAATCTGCTCAATTTTTGTAACTTTGTGATCAAATGAAAACTAGAGACCAAATATTGACATTTCTCTCTCAGAATAAAAAGTTATTCCGGGACAAATATCATATTGTACGAATTGGACTGTTTGGTTCCTGTGCTCGTGGTGAACAAAATCCAAATAGTGATATTGATCTTCTGGTTGAATTTGAAGAAAATACACAGGATCTTTATGATCTTAAAATTCAACTTAAAGAGTTCTTCCACATTCAGATGGGTATCGATGTCGACATCTGCCGTGAGAAATATATTAAACCCAGATTTAAAAGTTCCATCCTAAAAGAGACTGTTTATGCTTACTAAGGATCAACACTGTCTCGAATCAATTATTGAGGCAATTGACAGGATAATAGAATACACGAATTGAATGGATAAAAATTAAAGGATTTAAGAATCTAGTTGCTCACGATTATTTCGGGATTGATGCTGAAGAAGTTTGGCAGATAATAAAAACGAAAATTCCTACCCTAAAGTCTGACATCAAATTATTGTTAGATTAAATACAACATGCTTCGCTCATTTCGGTTGTGTGCCAGGACTGTGCCTCAAAGACAGATTTGTAATCACAACCTCCATTCACTCAGCAACGCCTACTAAATTTTACCGCCGGGCGGTTATGCGTCATGCGATGGCCTCCGAGACAATTTGGTGAATTAATAAATAATACTTATCTTTGCCGTTAGTAACGCATAACGTGACATGATTATCTCCTTTGGATCTAAAGAGACTGAAAAAATATGGAACGGTGACAGAGTGAAAAACCTGCCCAATGACATTCAACAAATTGGAAGACGGAAATTAAGAATGCTTGACAACTCACAAAACTTAATGGACTTAAGAATTCCTCCTTCCAATAAATTAGAAAAACTCTCAGGTAAAATGAGTGACTTTTACAGCATCAGGATCAATGACCAATGGAGGGTAGTTTTTAAATGGGAGGATGGTAATGCTAGTGAAGTAACAATTATAGACTACCATAAATAAAAGATATGGAAAGATTATCAAATATTCACCCAGGAGAGGTTCTTCTTGAAGAATTCCTTAAACCCCTTAGTATCTCCGCCTACAGACTCTCCAAAGACATCGGAATCCCTCAGACCAGGACTTCTGAAATAATTAAAGGCAACAGAAGTATAACTGCTGATACTGCCTTAAGATTAAGCTATTACTTTGGGAACTCTGCAAAATTTTGGCTGGGATTACAGAACGACTTTGACCTTGAAGAACAAAAAAAGATCAAAGCAAGGGACTTAAAAAGAATAAAAAGAATTAAAGAACCTGCTGCCTAGACAGGAAAATAAACAGCACGAACGCATAACACGGACAATAAAATTAATAGTTTAGTCACGGTTTTTGCAATCCGCTCCTGCTCTTTAGACAACTTTGTAAAACAAGACAAATCCGGACCGCGCTCCTACCTCCGATCAAACTCGGTGTACTTTGACTTGCAACCTGCTCGCCAGTAAAATTGTAACCCGACACTAGTAATGCTCATTCAACTCTGTACCCGGACTGCAAAAACACGTGCCATACCTTCCTTGTACCGGGACTATTTCCCGACTAAAGATGAAACCAAGTGGCCGGTACTTCGTCAGGTAACACCGACTAATTTTATTGCCGGGCTGTCATGTGCAATTCGCAGTCATTCTGCACGTTAGACACATTATTGAGAAATTTTTCTGCACCAATGATAATTACTGCAAATAATACAAGTCAGACTTTGGAAATGTTCCATTATTAGTTAACTTTGCAAAATGGAACAACTACGATAATTAATATTCTTCAAAACCTATTTTCGGGACTTTATAGACTCTTTACCCAAAAAGGTTCAAGAGAAAATTAACATAGTGCTGTTCACTGTGACTGTTGCTCCCCGGATACCAGCGAAGTTTTTTGAACATATTACCGGGACTGATGGACTGTATGCCATAAGAGTCGAATTTGAGAGTAACATTTACAGATTATTTTGCTGCTTTGATAAAGGTAATCTCGTCGTTCTCTTCAATGGATTTCAAAAGAAAAGTCAAAAGACTCCAAAATCGGAAATCGACAAGGCACTAAAGATCAAAGAGGAATATTTTAAAAGTAAAAATCTACAAAAATGAAAAAGGATAAAAACATAACAACATTTGATGAATTTCTTGACGAATCCTATGGAAAAGTAGGTACCAAGACCAGAACTGATTTTGATATAAAAGCTAAGGCCTTCGCGATTGGAGAAATAATCAAAGAGGAACGTAGACTTTCTAAGATGACTCAAGAGGAGCTTGCTCAACGTACTGGGACCCGTAAGAGCTTTATTTCCAGAATAGAGAATGGTCATTCTGATATTCAACTTTCAACACTCTACAAACTTATTGAACAAGGACTTGGAAAAAAGATAAACCTTTCTATCCGTTGACAATTTTAAAATAGAACAGCACAACGGCATAGGTAAAGTATTATACTTTTACTGTTATGTATCCGAATTTCATAAGAGACTGCAATTCTGTGAAATACAAAATGAACAACAACAACTTCAAGTATTTATTTCTGGTTGTGATATGGACCTTAACAGGATTAACCTATTCACAAGTGCCGGGAAAAGAACCTACAATGCAGACCAAGCTTTATAAGACCATCGGTCTGACAAGACTAAAGCTGCATATCTATCAGCCTTCTGAACAAAATTACATAGAAAAACTACCTGTTATAGTTTTTTTTCATGGTGGCGGATTCAATGAGCGTCCTGTTTGGCAGTTCAAGGCTCAATGTCAGTATTTGGTTGAGAAAGGGATGGTTGCTATACTTGCTTCTTATCGAACAAATAACCGACTCTTTGATTGCATTGCAGATTCGAAATCAGCCATTAGATGGGTGAGAACGCATGCTGTTGAACTCGGTATTGATGAAAATCGTATTGCAGCAGGAGGAGGCAGCGCAGGTGGCTACCTTGCAGCATGTACCGGGCTAGTAAAAGACTTTGATGAAAAAAATGAAGATTTCGCCATAAGCTCCGTTCCAAACGCATTGGTATTATTTAATCCTCCTCTTGATTTGCCAGCGCATTTATCCGATACAACAAAGAGATTGAAGAAATCGACTTACCACGCAAAGAAACTCATAAGATGCCTGAAGGGTAGAGCTATCGAAATCTCTCCTTTTCATCATATAGCTAAAGGTGCTTCTCCAACTATAATTTTCCAGGGGACAGCTGATAAAAGTGTTGACTTTCATCAGGCTACCCGGTTTTGTGAAGAAATGAAAAAGTATGGAAATAATTGCGAAGTTGTACTATATGAAGGACGTGATCATGGATTTTTCTTTAAATATTATGGAGATGAGGATTTTACATCAACAATGGAATATACAGTTAAATTCTTGACTTCACTAGGTTATATAAAGGGTGAGACAACTATATCAAAATGAATATGATTGTAAAAATGCTACGACCACCTAACACGGACAATGCTATGGGTAAGTTGTTTCCCGTCCCGAGTACTCGGGATCGGGACTGCCCGGTGCTCGCGTCGGGTAACACAACCTCCCCATATTGCCGGGCCGTTATGGGCAATTGCGCTGCCTACCAGATAATTACAACAACAAAGACAATTCTTTCTATGACACATTCCTTCAGTATTAATCAAAAGCGCAACTAGCCTATAACGGGACAAATATGTTTTTTAATCCTTAACTTTAGACTAGTAAATTTTACTAAAAGATGGGACAGAAAAGAAAATTCAAACCAGCCCTTCTGGTTATAGACATTCAAAAGTTCTCTTTAAAATTTATTCCTGCCGGGGATATTGAACCAGCTCTTTTCAGAATAAACATGATTATAGATTTGTTCCGTAAAAATGACTTCCCAGTTATAAGGATTTATCATCTTAGTGAGGAACATGGACTTGTACAGGGTAAAGAGGATTTTGAATTTCCAGATTCAGTATCAATAAAGCCTGAGGACCCGATGATCATTAAAACCTACCCTGACAGTTTTAACAAGACTTATCTTGACAATGTTTTAAAAGAAAATGATTGTAATACTCTATTCATCTGTGGATTAAGTGCTACAGGATGCGCATTGGCAACATGGATGGGAGCCTTCAATCATGACTACAAAGCTTTCTTGATTAAGGATGCATTAATGAGTCCTAATAAAGAACATACAACAAATATCGAGATAATGTTTGACGCTGTCGGCTACGATGTGATTAAATTAATCCTCGAAAATGCAGACCCCAAAGACTGAATACTACCTTGACAGATAACAAAATAAATAAATAACAGCCCATAACACGGACGGTATAATTCATAAGCTCCCCGAAAAATCGGGGCAGGCTGTCATGCCTGCCCGACTGCATCAGTCAGGCGGGGTTTTTGCCTATCCTGCCTCCGTGACAGGAAAGTGATAAATCTGTACACCGACTCCCGATTCCGCTTCGCTCCATCGGGACACAGCGCGCCAGTGGTGTTAAGAAAATAACAGTACCGTGACTCACAACCTGCTCACAATAAACCTTGTAACGCGACACACGTATACCTTAGAAACCTTATGCCTGGACTTGCAAAAACCACGCCGTGCTTCACTCCACCCTGCAGGCCGGCTCCTTCGCTGAAATTGCCCACCGGGCAATTTCTAAACGCTCGGCCCTGGCTGTGTGTCGTCCCGAGTACTCGGGATCGGGACTTAACGCTCGGCCCCCGCTGAGGCGGGGCAGGCTCTCCATATTGCCAGGCCGTTATGTTCCATTCCTTATCTATCGGATCAAAATTAGATTTGTTAAAATCTTACAGTTTTACTTGATAAATGATTGATGATCAGAGTAGATTCATGTAAATAAAATTGACTTTTGCTATTTTACAGTTTAAATTTGAGGTTACAAAAAATATAATCATGAAGAAAAATCTACTACTACTAATTTCGTTAACTGCATTAATTTTTATTGCAGGGTGTAAATCAACTACCAGGGAGAAGGAAACCAGAGCTCCGTTAATTGACATGAAAATGTTCTTTAAAAATGGAGATAAGCTGATTTTTCAGATATCCCCTGATGGCAATTACTACTCCTATATTGCCAATTTTAAAAATATGTACAATGTATTTGTTCAAAAAATCGGGGATGAAAATGCAGTTCGTGTTACGAACGACACACTGCGAAGTATTTATAACTATTTCTGGAAGGGAGATCGTATTGTTTTCTTACAGGATGTTGGTGGTGATGAAAATTGGCAGCTGTTCTCGGTATCTAAAACGGGCGAGGATCTGAAAGCACTTACTCCATTCCCTGGTTACCGGACCGGGATATTGGATAATTTACGCTTTATTTCCGGCAAAGAAAAAGAACTGTTGATCCAAATAAATAAAAGAGACAAACAGTATTTTGATCCATATTTGATCAATATTGAAACTGGTCAGCTCACTTTGATGTACGAAAACAAGGAAAATTTTGACTCCTGGTACACCGATAACAATGGTAATATAAGAATGGCAACCAAAACAGACGGCGTCAATATATCTTACCTGTATCGTAATACCGATAAGGATGAATTCAGGGTGTTGCTCACTACATCGTTCAAGGAGCAATTCAGTCCGCAATCTTTTGATGCAGAGAATAAAAATATTTATGTTTTATCAAATATAGGAAGAGATAAGGTCGCACTGGTTGAATTTGACCCGGTTGCCAACAAGGAAGTGAAAGAAATTTATGCAAATCCAGATTATGATCTAACAAGTATATTTTATGATAAAAAGAATAAAGTACTAGCAAGTGTCTCCTGGACTGGTGAAAAACAAGAAGAGTATTTTTTTGACAAGAACTGGGAAGCAAGGATTACTGGCTTGAAACAACATTTCAGCGGGTATGAGGTAGGTTTTACAGGATGGGACGATGGAATGAGAAAAGGAATAGTATTTAATTATAGCGACAGACTTCCTGGCAAATATTATGTCTACGATTTCTCCTCGAAAGAAGCAATAGAAGTCGCAAATCCTTTTCCCTGGATTAACGAAAATGATATGGCCACAGTAAAGCCCATTAATTATACATCACGTGACGGATTGACTATTCATGGTTACCTAACGCTGCCTAAAGGAATTAAAGCAGAAAAAATACCGGTGGTTGTAAATCCACATGGTGGTCCCTGGGCCAGGGATGGATGGTATTTTAATCAGGAAGTGCAGTTTTTAGCCAATAGGGGATACGGTGTATTGCAAATGAATTTCAGGGGAAGCACTGGATATGGCAAAAAGTTCTGGGAAGCATCTTTTAAAGAATGGGGTAAAAAAATGCAGGATGACATCACAGATGGTGTCAATTATTTAATAAAAGAAGGGATTGCAGATCCAAAAAGGATTGCTATTTATGGCGGTAGTTATGGCGGTTATGCTACATTAGCTGGAGTTACGTTTACTCCCGATTTATACGCCTGTGCCGTAGATTATGTTGGGGTGGCTAATTTATTTACCTTCATGAATACCTTCCCTCCCTATTGGAAACCATATTTGGACCAATGGTATGAAATGGTTGGTGACCCTAAAAAAGACAGTCTGCTGATGGCGGAGGCTTCTCCGGTATTTCACGTAGATAAGATTAAAGCTCCTCTTTTTGTAGCTGCAGGAGCCAATGATCCAAGAGTGAATAAAGCAGAAAGCGATCAGATGGTAAATGCACTTAAGATCAGAGGTGTGGAAGTTGAATACATGATAAAAGAAAATGAGGGACATGGATATCTGAACCAGGAAAATCAATTTGATTTTTATGGAGCAATGGAAAAGTTTCTTGAAAAATATTTAAAACCAGAATATAATACCAAATAATAATAATTTAAAACAACACGGCACATAACACGGACGGTAGAATTAATAAGCTTCCCGCGTTCGCGGGACAGGCTGTCATGCCTGCCCGACTGCGTCAGTCAGGCGGGGTTTTTGCAAAACCCTGCTCCCATAACAAATACCGCTGAAACTTGCACCCGGACACGCGTATCTTCGATTAAACCTTGTACCCGGATAGCAAAAACCACGCCGTGACAGCTAACCGGCTAAAGTATCGGGACCCTACCCGTGCTTGCGTCGGGTAACACGACCTCCCCATATTTGCCGGGCCGTTAGACTGTTTAATAACCTGATTGTTCTATTATAAGTTACCGATAAAACACTTTTAACTATTTTTTATGTAATTGATAATCAGTTCTGAAGGATATATAATCTCCCATTCAGACAAGCGTATTTGAGGTACTTTTAACCGGATTTAATTGTTATTAGACAGACTCCCGTTAGGTGGCATAGCGAGTCCGACTCTACAACTTAATTTACTCATTATAATTTCATTGTTGATTAGTAAATTCTGCAAGTTTTAGAAACCCGGACTCTGCATTTTGCAAAATTCACAATTTCAGATAAACTTCTGCCGCTTTATCGGGACTAAGCCATATATCAATTTCTATGTTGTTTATAATAAATACAATTAATTCATGAAAACGAAAACATTCATTTTTTCTCTTTTTTTTCTTTTACCCTCCATAATTTATTGTCAGAACAATAAAACACGGATCTTGCAAGGTTCATGGATGGGTAAGGTTGCTACTAACCAAATTTCATTCCGCGCACTATTAAGATTTGAGGTAACAAATGACAATATCAAGGCATTCCTTGATCTTCCAGACCAAGCGTTAAAGGATCTTCCCACCGATAAGGTATGGACTATTCAGGATAGTGTATTCGTAGATGGGACAAAATCTTTAAATGCAGGAGTTTTTTTTAAGGGGAGAATTACACCTGGTGATTCGGTTATTGATGGAATATGGGACTGGAATAAGCGTGGGGCTCTTAGCTTAAGGTTGAGTCGGACAAATTATGTGTTTACACTTAAAACAAATTTGAATCCTGAAATTGAGGGTTATAAAATCATTAAATTAATAGAAAGCACACCTATTAAGGATCAACAAGCAACTGGTCTATGTTGGAGCTTTGCAACCACATCTTTTATTGAAACAGAAGCCATAAGGCTTGGCAAAGGTCCCGTTGTCCTTTCGCCCATGTTTTTTGTTACTCCGACGTACATTGACAAAGCTGAGAAATATATTAGGATGAATGGCAAAAGTTATTTTGGTCCAGGCGATTTAACATTCAGTTTACTAAGTGCTTATAAGAAACACGGGGCAATTCCTCAAATAGTCTATTCAGGGAAAAAAGACTCCACCTCTAAATATGATCATGGAGAGATGGACAATGCCCTGCTAGAAAAGGTTAAATATTATGTGAAATCTGGTCGTGGTAATATGACAACAGAGGGGTATAGAAAGAATATTGATGAAATTTTAACACAGACTATGGGGAAAGCCCCTGATACTTTTATATATCAACAAAAGCAATATACACCAAAATCGTTTGCTAAAGAAATGGTTGGAATCAATCCTGACGATTATGTGGAAATAACCTCATTCAGTCATCATCCTTTTTATTCAAAGTTTATTTTGGAGATTGAATCAAACTGGAATAATAACTACTACTTAAATCTTCCGATAAATGATTTTAGTATTGTCATTGATTATGCTTTATTAAACAATTATTCATTATGCTGGGATGGTGATGCATATAGGTATGAAGGCTTTAATAATGGTTTTGCAGTATTGAACGGTACAATAAATACTATTACACAACAAATGAGGCAGACTGATTTTGACAATTATACAACAGTAGATCAACATAACATGCATATTATCGGCATAGCTGAGAACAACAAAGGGAAGAGATTCTACATTGTTAAAAACTCAAGTGATGAAAGGAATTGTGGAGGGTATCTTTATATGTCAAAGGAATACTTACTACTAAAAACTATATCCGTAATGGTAAACAAGGATGCTATCCCCAAAGAAATTAAGAATAAATTTGGTTTTACGTTTTGAAAATACATTGATTATTACATCCTTTCAACTACGAAAATATATTTTCCGATCACTTTGAGGCAAATCTTGATAAATAATAAAAAAGACAAGCTTATCCTATGACGGAAATAAATTGCTACAACCACCTGATACGGAAAATGCTAAAGGTCATTTGTTTGTCACATTTTTTGCTCCCGATAGATATCGGGATCATACAAGGACATAACAGAACTCAATTCGCTCTTTTTCCTGTATCCCTTGATGACTCATTCGGCCCCGATAATGAAGTGCGCATCATTGATCTTTTTGTCGACAGTCTTTCTGTTAAATATTATGGATTCAGAACTGATTATGTCGAAAACGGGAGCTTGTCCTGAGCTCCTGCCTCCGATAAAATTTTCTATACCCTGACTTGTTACAAATCCGTAATAAACATTATAACCCAACACTCGTATCCTTCAGCTAAATTGTACCCGGACGGCAAATTCCTCGCCATGCCTTCCCTGCCTTACTGCCAAAGGCATGCAGGACATGCCCCGCACGTTCACAATACACCAGATCAAGAAAGGGCAGACTGATCCAGAGAAGTGAGTATGCCGATTACTACGAAAGAAACAGAATGAACACAATCGATAAGGAGCATCTGTATAAGCGCCGTCAGACAATTGTCGAACACCCGTATGGAACAATAAAACGACAGTGGGGATTCAGTTATATTCTCACAAATAAAGGGGTTGGATGGCAAGCTCTGATGTCGGGTTTATGTTCATAGCTTATAACCTGCGACGCATTGCCAATATTTTATCCCCTGGGGTGCTGAAAGAGTATCTGAGGATACTTTTGTCTTCGTTTTTGAGAAAATTTAACCTCACCTGGCTTAAAAACAGCCCCTTGGGGACATCTTTCTTACAGTCAGCACTCTGCCATAAAATTTTGCTTGGGGCGCTGGTTAAAGCTTAATCAGAATGAAATCCGGCAATTTTGATACGGGTTATTAGACAGACTCCCGTTAGCTTGCATTTAACAGAAATTCCTGTTCGAGTGATAATTTTTCAATTTTCTTTGGAAGTTACAATTTAAGTACGTATATTTGTACTTATTCAAATACTTAATATTATTACGACAATGATTGCTGCAAACTATTCAGAATTCAGGAATGAATTAAAGAATTACCTTGATAATGTCGAGTTTAATAACGAAACACTCATCATTAAAAGAGGATCTGGAAAGGGTACAGTTCTGATATCCCTTGAAGAGTACAATTCGATAATGGAGACTCTACATCTTCTGAGCTCAAAGAAAAACGCTAAAAGACTCTTTGAATCAATTGAACAAATGAAAACCGGGAAGAGGGCACAACACAAACTGATCGAAGAGTAATGAGGATAGTATTTTCTAAAAATGCCTGGGAGGATTATACCTCCTGGCAAACAGAGGACAAGAAAACTCTAAAGAAAATCAATTCTTTAATAAACGACATCGAAAGAACTCCTTATGAGGGGATTGGGAAACCAGAACCACTTAAATTTGACTTGGCCGGATTTTGGTCCAGACGTATTGATCAGGCTCATAGACTCGTTTACAAGATTGAAGAAAATGACCTTCAAATCTTTGCTTGTAAATATCACTATGATAAAAAATAATAACGCAAGCTAACACGCCGGTGCTGAAATTAATAGGCTTGTCACGGTATTTGCAAACAATTTGTGCTTTCTATACAAATAAGTAAATCGGGACTAATCCGGATCCTTCGCGGAGTTTACTCCGCAAGGCGGAGCTCAGGGCAGGCTCTTTCAAAGAAGCGAGTATGCGGATTACTTCGAAAGAAATAAAATCAACACAATTGATAAGGAGCATCTGTATTAGCGCCGTCAGGCTAATGTGGAACACCCGTACGGAACTTTAAAACGATCCCGATAGCCATCGGGAGGGGATCAGTTATATTCTCACAAAGAAAGGGGTTGGAAGGGCAAGCTCCGATGTGGGATTAATGTTTATTGCATATAACCTCAGACGAATTGGTAATATTTTGACAATGAATGTGCTGAAGGAGTATCTTAGGATGCTCGCTTCTTTGTTTTTGGCCATTTTTGACCGTATACGAAGCATTTCAATGATCTACGCAGGAAGACCGATCCCGGATATCGGTTTGCCTGTTAAAAATCATTTATCTCTTAAACCGCTTAAAAAGTGTCAGTTCCTGTATATCTTAACAGGTTATTAGAGAGACTGCCGTTATGCTTAAGCGCCAGCGACTTACAATACAGATATTACCTTAACAAAAAATGCCTAAGCATAACTAAAAAAGGTATTTCTCAGGTATGCGATTTTGCTCCGCCATCTTGACAATTTAAGTGTGACATAAAAATTCTCTTTCATCTATCGGGATTTGGTACATCTCGGCAACTTGATCCAGATACTAAAAATCTTTGTCATCTACCGGGACTGGTAAAAACCATTTATTACAGCTCGATCCAAATAACTTATTAACTTTCAGAAAAAGTATCTATTAAAATGGGGCATTAATATGAGCAAAACAGTATATAAAAATGCAAATGGTAAGAGAATAATTCAAGACCTGTATGACAAGCAAGTTTCAGTGTTAAATATAGATTTTGAAGATATCTATGTAGATACAAGATTTGGAAAAACCCATTTGCTTAAGACTGGGAATCCAAACGGAAAGCCCATTTTACTATTTCATGGCGGAAACAGCACAACCCCATATTATTTGAGAGATTTTCTTTGCTTAAGAAATGAGTATCTGATATTTGCCGCTGATATTATGGGTCATCCCGGGAAAAGTGATCAAACTGTTTTGTCTGCTAAAAACTTAGAGTATGGCGAATGGGCATCTGATGTAATTGATGGATTGGGATTTAAGCAAATGATTTGCATGGGCGGTTCTTATGGAGGCGGAGTTTTAATGAAGTTAATGTGTGTTTCTCCACAAAAGATATTAAAAGCGATTTTACTTGTCCCATCAGGAATATGCAATGCTTCAAATGCAAGCATAATGTTTACAATGGGAATTCCGATGATTTTGTATATAATTACTCAAAAGAAGAAATGGTTAATAAAGGCTATTCTCCCTATGGCAATTGATGAAAACGAAATTGATGAAAGTACTTTTGAAATGGTAAAATGCGCATTTGAGAATGTAAGCGTTAAGGCAGGCATGCCTAGTAACGTTAAAAAAACTGATATTAAGAATTTTACCGCCCCAACCTTACTAATTACAGGTGAAAAAGATGTTATTTTTCCGGGAGAGAAGGTAATAGCCAGGGCAAAACTAATTATTCCAAATTTAAAAACATACCTGATGAAAGGAAGTGGACATATGTGTGTCCTGTCTTCTGAAAGAAACAAGAATGTTTTAGAAATGATAACTGAGTTTTTATCAGATTAGTTATTATTACAAAGAGTATAACTTGATAACCATGACTATTAACTTGAATAATAAAAGACTAAGCATGAAACGGACAACGGGTCATTTGTTTGTCACGGTTTTTGCATACCGTTCCTGCCTTCCTGACAGATAGCTGTTAAGGGTGTAAGCCGACTCCCGACCTCCGGTACGGGGCACGGCGTACTTCACTCCACCCTGCAGGCCGGCTTCTTCGCTATCCCGTCCCGAGTACTCGGGATCGGGATTAAACGCTCGGCCCTGGCTGTGTGTCGGGTCCCGATAGCTCCCGATAGCTATCGGGACGAGACTGGCCGGATGCTTCGTCAGGTAACGCTTACTCAATTATACCGCCGGGCCGTCAGGTGGCATAAGAAGCATCCCGAAAAAATTTGTAACCGCATAAAACTCTATCTTAACGGAGAATTCACTTTAATTATCAACCCTATGAAAAAGTATCTTTTCGTAATTCTGGCATTCATATTTTGCTTTTTTTCGAACTGCAAGAACAAAAGCGAAAATAACAACAGTGACTCAATGCAACCTACCGAAGGATATCCATTAGTGGAAAATATTGAGGTGATTAAACAAATTATCGAATCAAAATGCATTGACACAATTAAATTTAGAAAGGGAGAGGTAATAGCTGATATCGGTGCCGGAAATGGGACTATTGAGGCTATGTTGTCTATATTCCATGACAGTTTAACCTTTTATATTCAGGACATAGACACTTCTGTTTGTAATCAAAAAGCAATTAGTAAAGTGATTTCGTATTATCAGAATGTAAAGTGCAAACCGTTTACCAATAAATTCATTACAGTAACCGGTAGTGATAAAGTAACAAATCTGCCCAATGACACATTCGATAAAATACTAATGCTGTGGACATATCAGTATTTTAAAGATCCCCAGGCTATCATGACAGATTTAAGGCTGAAATTAAAAGACTATGGCATTATGTATATCGTAAATCCTAATGTTGACATCGAATCAAGTAAAGAGCTTACATCAAAACATGGATGGAATGCTTCTCCAATAGAAAGACAAATATCAGATATTATCGATTGTGGCTTTGAACTAATCAGATTATCAAGAAACTATATTAGTTCAGAATCTCCATATATAATGGTTTTTAAGAAGAAAAGTCTACAAAATTAATATCTACTTATCCCTGACATTTTTTAAATACTACGACCACCTAAGATTAATAGGCTTCCCTCTGTGCGGGACAGGCTGTCATGCCTGCCCGACTGCCACAGCCAGGAAAGCCCGTTTTGAGAAAAACATAAGCCGGAAAATAATGCTGTAGATACGGCAGCTGCCATGGGCATTGAACTTTTAGCTGAATCTTACCATGGCGACAGGGCGTTCCGCGGATTGCTAAGAGTTTGATTTCACCATTTGACTTTCCTCGTTTGTTAAATATTATTTTGTAACTTCCCCGGGAAGATCAATGACAGTTGACAGCTACATCAAATCGTTTCCTGACAACGTTCAGGTTCTGTTGAACCAGATCAGGTCGGTCATCAAAGAAAATGCTCCTGGTGCGGATGAGAGTATTGCTTACCAGATGCCTGCATATAAAATCCGCGGAAAACCACTTGTCTATTTTGCGGGATTCAGGAATCACATCGGTTTCTATGCCACACCGACAGGACATGCAGAATTTTCAAAAGAATTATCGAAATACAAACAGGGAAAAGGATCGGTTCAATTTCCGCTTGATAAGCCCATGCCTCTTGAACTTATTGGAAGAATCGTAAGATTCAGGGTAAATGAAAATTTAAATTCCAGACTTTAATTATAATTCTCTTTTCTGTAATTTTTGCTCCAAATCAATATTATGTTCAATAAGAAAACGAATCTTCCTGTCTATTTGGGTTATTTAATCGTAATTAGTCTGTTCACTGTCACTATAAATAATAGTTTCTTTTATGATACAATATTTTACGGATCTAAACTTCCGGATTTCTTTTACAGAACTAATTTCTCCCTGAACCTGCCGGATTCATTGGATGCCGGATCTTTACCAACCTTTGGGATGTATATAGCGCTGGTATGGAAAGTATTGGGTCGTGACCTGATATCCAGTCATCTGGCCATGCTACCCTTCATCCTCGGAATTATATGGCAGTTAGACCGGCTCTCCAGGAAATTTATTCCGCCGGAGACATCTGGCCTGGCCCTATTGCTTATACTTATAGATCCGA
Organism: Bacteroidales bacterium; assembly: GCA_041303415.1. GTDB lineage: Bacteria > Bacteroidota > Bacteroidia > Bacteroidales > VadinHA17 > LD21. The sequence continues at coordinate 9,098 of JBFYPG010000032.1, read as the reverse complement.
CATTATTAAGCCAGATGACTCTTGTCAGTCCCGATGTTTTATTGATCTTTTTCTTCCTCCTGGGGCTTAACAGCATTTTAGAAAATAAGCAAATCTTATTATCCATAGCTGTCTTGTTTCTATTTCTGACTCATATGAGAGGGATGACGATTTCCCTCTGTCTTTTACTTATTGACTTATATGTTAATATTTCATTTTCCAATTCAATCAAAAAAGTTATTGCCGATCTTCTTAAGAGAACTAAAATTTACTTGCCGGCCTTCCTTATTTTTCTGGTATTCAGCTACTATCACTATACTTTGAAGGGATGGATTTTATTTCATGATAACTCTCTCTGGGCTGAATTGTTTGAGAGAGTTGGTTTCAAAAGAATGATTTTTAATATTGGAATTGTCGGATGGCGAATTGTAGATTTTGGAAGAATAGTAATCTGGATTGTTTTCTTTATTCTGGTTTTCCGGTTTCGATTGGAGATTTTAAGATCAAAAAGAACACTCCTGCTGGTTTTGCTTTTCTCAATCATGTTAATACTCTTATCAGGAAATATAATATGGGCAAAGAATTTGTTAGCACACAGGTATCTATTACCAGTTTATCTGTGCTTTTCATTATTATGTGTTAACATTTTATTTAACAATCCAATAGATCCAAAATTGAAAAAATATCTTATAAGTGCATGGGTGATAATACTGATTTCCGGTAATTTTTGGGTTTATCCAGACAAAATAGATAAAGGTTGGGATTCAACTCTGGCACATCTGCCATATTTTAGTATTCGCAAACAAGCTCTGGATTATTTGGATAAACAGGGGATTAATTATGAAAGTGTCCAATCATTTTTCCCAAATACAGCTGTTATAGATGATATTGATCTGAATCACGATTTGAGGTCTTTTCCAGATTTCAATGATTCCTGTGATTATGTATTTTATTCAAATGTATTTAATGTAAAAGATGAAGATTATCATTTAATTAAGAATAACTATAATACAATAAAGCACTTTAAGAAAGGTATGCTGTATCTCGATATCTGCAAAAAAAAGTAACGATATTCTAACATTAAAATTAGTAGCTCCCCGGATAAGTCAGGGGGGAGGATTATGGGTAGTTATAACACATGTGCATGCAATAATGCGGGGCATACTGGAGAAACCATCAATGCTGCAGGGTTCAAATCCTGCCGCTGCCGTGGTCATTGCCGCATTCGAATTTATCTTCTACTGGTGTGTATGCCTGTTTATTACAAGAGTTGTCATGTACTTTATTAAGCCGGTAAAAAATGGACATTAAGGATTTAGGTGTTCCGGATGAAATCGTTGCTATTTCCAGGGAATCTGAAGTTTCAGATCTTTCAATAGGCAGAGTTACCCAGGAGCACCGTGAGAGGTATATCGTCTCTACCGGAGATAATGAGTATGAAGCAGAGATCACAGGCAATCTTAGATTCTCAGCAGCATCAAGAGAGGATTACCCGGCGGTTGGCGACTGGGTGGCCATGAAGGTCTACGATTCCGGCATGGCAATTATACACAAGGTGCTTCCGCGCAAATCAATCCTTGAACGGCAGGCTGTTGGAAAATATGGAGACAAACAAATAATTTCAACAAACATTGATGCGGCACTTATAGTCCAATCTATTGATAATAACTTCAATATCAACAGACTGGAGAGATACTTTTCGATCTGCTATTCCGGTGGTATAAAGCCGGTTGCTGTAATAAGCAAAATCGACCTGGCGTCGGAGAATATTATACAGAAAGCTATATCAAATCTTAAATCAAGAGAAAAAAGTATAGAGTTTGTTCTCCTGAGCAATGTAACAAGAGAGGGAATAGATAATATAATCAGGCTTCTTCAGAGAGGAAAAACCTACTGCGTTGTAGGTTCTTCTGGCGTGGGCAAATCAACGCTGATAAATAATCTAATTGAAAAGAATATCCTTAAAACAGGCAGTATCAGCAGGAGCACAGGCAAAGGCAGACATATCAGTGATCACCGTGAACTTTTCGTACTGGGAAACGGAGCAATTCTTATTGACACTCCCGGGATGAGAGAGCTGGGAATTACTGAGAACAGTAAAGGGATAGAGGAAACTTTCCAGGATATTTACGACCTGTCGTTAAAATGCAGATTCCCCGATTGCAGGCACATTAACGAAAGGGGTTGTGCAGTTCTGGAAGCGGTTGAAAAAGGGGAAATTGATAAAGAATCTCTCGACAACTTCCGGAGACTTCAGAAGGAACAACAGAGATTCCGGACCACAATAGCTGAAAGACACAGACAGGAAAAGATATTTGGCAAAATCATCAAAAAGTACAAAAAGGACATTGACCAGACATGAAGAAATATTTTTTTTGTTTGAGCAGTCTTTCTGTTTTCGGTGGAGGATATTCACGGTTGACTCAGTCGGCAATATCATGGTAAAAAGGAAGAGTGGCTGGCAAATATCAGTAAACAATAACAACAGAATGCTAATAAGAGATTCTCAATAATCCCAAATTAAAAACTTCTGATGAAAATTGCATGTGTGATTCTTGGCACAAGAGGCGATGTTCAGCCTATGGTTGCCCTGGCAACAGGTCTTATTAAAAGAGGACACGAAGTCACAATCTGTGCTCCTCCTGAGAATGAAGGACTTGCAACTGATAACGGCTGCAGGTTCATTCCCTTCGGGCCAAGCATACAAAAGGAAATAAATGAGAATCCCAAGGGACAGAAAGGAGGAGTTGCTGTTTCAATTTCACCGAAACAGGGAAGAAAGCTTGTTGGTGATCAGATCAATCTGCTCCCAGGTATCATCAGTGGATCAGAACTCGTTTTAGCTGCAGGAATAGTCCTGGGTGTTCAAACGGCAGCAGATATTCTCAAAGTCCCATATCGGTTGGTTGCATTTTATCCGATTTTACTTGGAACCACAAAGGATGATCCCTTAAAAAACCGGATATTGTTCCGTTCAGGAAGGATCATGATAAATATGTTCATGAAAGGTTTTATCAACAAACTCCGGAAGGAATCAGGCCTTCCTCCCATTACAGATGCCTGGTCACACTGGCTGGGAGATAAAGTCATTGTTGCATGTGATAAAGAACTTCATCCTGCCCGTGAGGGAGTCGCCTTCCCCTTCATACAGACCGGATTTATGCTTCTGCCTTCAAAAAATGAACTTCCCGTCCGTGTTGAAGAATTTTTAAGGTCAGGAGACCCTCCCGTCTACATCGGGTTTGGAAGTAATCCGATAACAGGAACCGGCAAATACAGTGAGCTATTCGCTGAGGTGCTCGCAAAAACGAAGAAACGGTTTATAATTTCCAAAGGATGGGCAGGCTTTTCCGGAACTGATACTGAAGGCATCCTGTATGTTGACGATATGCCGTTCGATAAGCTGTTCCCAAGAATGGCAGCAGCCATTTATCACGGTGGAACCGGGACCATGGCCGCAATTGCTCGTGCAGGAATTCCCCAGGCAGCATTCCCGTTCATGGGCGACCAGTTTTCAAATCAGAAACAAATTGTCAGCCTGGGACTTGGGCCCGATACATGCAAATTCAAGGATATGACTGCGGATTCAATTTCTGCTGCTGTTCTGGATTGTCTGACTAATGCTCATTATAAACAAAACGCAGATGAGACAGCCCGTAAGCTGAAAGAAAGCGATGGTCTTGCCATGACAATAGATCATATAGAAAAGGAGTTTTCTAAATAATTCACTGCAGGGATAACGATTTTAAAGCAATTATGAAAGAGAGCGAATACCTCAGCCAGACCTATTCATACCTGGCATTACGTAAAGCTGTAGGATGGATAGGTATATTACTTCCGTTTGTGCTTGCAATGGGAGCTTTCGTGCTGTTTGATTGCTTTCTTCCCGACCATCAAAGAAGGACCATACAACTGGCAGGCTTATGTTCATCTGGCTTGTGCAGGATTTTTCTTTTTTATCCTTGCTCTGTTCTCATTATTCCTGTTTACTAAAAAAGACTCCCGCCCTTCAAGGGAAAAGCTCAGAAGGAATAAGATCTACATAACGTGCGGATCGATAATGGTTGCCTGCACTTCCGCGATACTGGTATTCTTAGGTTTCTTATCAAAGAGCTACCCGCAATCCACCTTTGTATTCTGGGCTGAGGCCATTGCCCTTATCGCTTTCGGAATATCGTGGCTTACCAAGGGAGGTACACTCTATCCCGATAAAAAATAAAAATATCAGTTAAAACCCTTGATAAAAGTGAGTGAATAATCTGCCGGTAAGTGTATATTTACTTTTTAAATTAAAACCAGCTATTTATGTCAGACAAAAACTTAGTTTACCGGGGAAAATCGAAGGATGTTTTCAATATCACTGAAGGTGTCTATGCAGGAAAATACAGGTTTGTCTTTACCGACAGGGCTACAGGTTATATAGAGAACGGTAAAACTGTATTTGATCCCGGGTATGATACTGTGGTGGGCGATATTCCGGGCAAAGGCGCTATTGCATGCAGGTTTGCCACTCATTTCTTTAAGCTGCTGAAAGAGAATGGCATACCATCGCATTTTATTGATACCATCAAAGAGAATGAGATGATAGTCGAGCCGGCGATCCCTCTTTCAATGGCTGTTGAATCACCCGAATTTGCCGGATCAGCTCCCCTTTTGAATCTTGAATGGACCTGGAGGAACAACGCTACCGGAAGTTTCTGGAGAAGGTACCCATTTGTAAGGCCGTGCAAAAACCTCAGTAAAGTTGTTGAAGCATGGACAAAAGGCGACAGCGATATCCTTATTACACTGGAAGCGCTGGAAGCAACAGGTGCCATGAACAGGGAGGAAATTGAGTTCAGTGTCAAGCTGGTAAAGGAGATCGCTGAAATAGTATCGCACGACTTCACTTCGAAAGGCTTCCATGTTGTGGATGGCAAATTCGAACTGGGAAGACTGAAATACGGCGACGGGAAGATCGTCCTGATCGATGAAATTTCTCCCGATGTTCTGCGTGTATGCAAAGGATATTCGCCTGAGAAAAACGGACACTGTACAATGTATAAAGAGTGTACGGTAACCAATCTTGCCGAAGGCAGGAAAACAATAAAGAACAGAAACCAGGTCACTGCAGCTGAACTGCTGAAGATCTTTAATTAAATTCTGCACTAACCTTTAACAGTCATAAAAACCCCTGCATCCTGTTACTTTAACCGGAACCTGATTGTATTAGCAATGACCGGAATCAATTCTTCAGCATTGTTAAGGACGCTGATCGTTCTTCAGTTCCTGTCCGCATTCCTGGCCGCTGAAAGCCAGACGGTCAGAAATGAGTATTTCACCCTTGCTTTTGATAAAGCCGGGGGAACGCTGTCGGCATGGAAATCTGACGGATCAGCATTGTTTACCAATTGCGTGAATGCCATATTTACGGAAGGGAAAATCTATACTTCTGACAGCCAGAACTATAATTATAAAATCGGGAGGTCTGTAAGGAAAGATAATGGAACAGAACTGGTTATAAACGGCAAAGACAAAAGGCGATCACTTGATTTTGTTAACAGGATCACTCTTTTTCATGATAAGCCTGTAATAGTATCAGAGGTGGTTTACAGAAATGTCTCCCGCAGGGATATTGGGGTGGGCGGGATCCTTCCATTGCGTCTTACAGGGACAATGGATGATCACGTTCTTTTCCGGGAAGCAGAAAAATGCCTTACAAATGGCGCTATGTATTATGACGCCGGAATGATACATGATCTTGATGATCCTTATGTCAAACCTGAACCATACGGTGAGACAAAGGGAGGCATACATCATGATTCAGTTTTATACAAAGGACCCGGACCCGTGGAGAGCTGGTGGAATATTGCCGTTTTCAGGGATTATGAAGAGGAGTCGCTTCTGGCCGGATATCTGATCAACAAAAACAGTCTTGGAAGGATATTGCTGAAGAAAAACAATGATTCACAATTATCTCTTGTGGCTGAATCAGTCTTCAACCCCGGACTCATTCTGAAAAGGTCACAGGAAATAAGTTCCGATAAATTTGCACTTATTTTAAGCAGAGATCCATACAGCACAATGGAGTTGTATTCCGATCTGCTGTCCGCTGAAATTTCTATGCCTGATCCCCATATCATAAACGGGTGGTGCAACTGGTTCTCCACGATGGACACTTTTAATGAAAACGAGATCCTTCAGAATGCAAGGTTTGCGGCAAAAGAACTTAAGCCATACGGACTCGAATATATTCAGATTGATGAGGGATTCCAGGCCGCTCATGGCGAATGGCAGGGAAACAGCAGATTCCCTCACGGATTAAAATGGCTATGTGATAATATAAAGGAACTTGGGCTCAAGCCGGGAATCTGGGTCGCTCCTTTTGTAATTTCGGAAAATACCAGCGTATTCAGGGAGCACCCTGAATGGCTGATTAAGGATGCGAATGGAAATCCTATGCGCATCGGGCCATGGCCCTCAGTCAACACCGACTGGTACAGGAACGAAAGCCCGAAACGATACTGCCTTGATTTAAGTCATCCGGATGCTGAGAAATGGTATACGGATCTTATTGATACAATTGCGAACAGGTGGGGATTTGAAATGATAAAGGTGGATTTTGTGGCATGGACACTTTTCTCCGCACCCGGATTTTATGATAAAAGCGCAACCCCTGCACAAGTATACCGGAAGGCGATGCAGATCATGCGTAAAACAGCCGGGGATAAGTGCCATATCCTTGACTGCGGACCCGGATTTGTCACTGCCGGTTATATAAACAGCATGCGTATTGAATATGACCAGTACTACGGTTATGCAGATGCGGCATGGAGGCAGTATTTCCTTGGAAGCTCATCAAGCGCAGGGGCTGCAGGGAAAAGATATTTCTATCACAACAAATTATGGATCAATGATATAGATCATATCTGCATCGACCTCCTGCCGCTTCAGAATGCCCGCGCTGCTGCAACCCTTATCGGCCTGAGCGGGGGAAACACAATGTCAGGCGACAGGCTTATGAATCTTAGTGAGTCCAAACTGGAAATACTGAAAAAGATATTCCCGTCCACCATCGAAAATGCCATTCCGGCTGATCTGCTCGATAATGATCCACAGACAGTTTTTTCGTGCCATCTTGAAAGGGATTTCGGCCAGTGGGATGTGGCCGCATTTTTCAATCCCGATCCTTCAAACAGCGTTACCAGAAAAATTAAAATTGAAAGGCTGAATCTTGACGATTCAAAAACCTACCTGGCTTTCGATTTCTGGAACGAACGGTTTGCCGGTGAGATAAAAGATACCATGACAGTTAAGGTTGAACCCGGGTCAGTACAGTTATATTCCCTTCATGAAAAGAGAAATGTCCCTCAGGTAATATCAACAAACAGGCATGTAAAGCAGGGGGCCGTGGAAATAAGTGAGGTAATCTTTGATGAGCGAACCAATACTTTATCAGGAATATCCGTCTCGCCTGAGGGCTCGTCGCACAGCATCTTCATCTACCTTCCTCCCTCATTCAACTGGGATCCCGGAGAGACAAAGATCTATAAAAACTACAGTACTTATACAGCCAGAAAAACTGAGGAAAACATTCTCAGGGTTGACCTGATGTTTGAAAACTCTGAATCAAACACCTGGAAAATAGAGTTTAAAAGAAACAATAATTAAAGAGCCAGGGAAATAAATAATGGATAGTATTAAAGTGTCTGCCGCCCAGTTTGAGAACAGGAGCGGCGATAAATGATACGATTGGATGGATGAAAGGGAGAAGCATTAAGAAAATGATTATAGAACAGACTATTGAATTGCTTAAAAGCAGGTATTCCGGCACTATTGAAAATCTTTATATCGCTGATGTCAGGATAGGGATATCCATGACTGCAGTAAAGCTGTCTGACGGCACCTGCGGTGTCTCTTCCACAATTACCGGTGAAACGCAGCATTGTAAGAAAAGCAATCGTGAATACGGAGACTTTTCTCCCCTGAAGATTAAAGGCCACAGAGTCATTGACCTTCTTGAAACTGAAAAGAGCTCCGGCATAATTACCACTCTCAGAATAGCCTGCCTGAATGCAATTTCCTCAAATATTATTTCTGCAGGCAGCTATAATATTCTGGAAAACAGCGATCCGATAGACCTTTTTGATCTCTCTATACCCAGGATCATAACAATAGTTGGCGCCTTTCACTCTTACATTAAGAAGATTTCCTCCACAAAAAACAGGCTTTACGTACTTGAGCTGAATGAAAATGAAATAGGACCTGAGGAGAGACAGTTCTTTGTGCCTGCGAGTGATTTTAAAAAGGTTCTCCCTGAATCAGATATTATAATAATAACCGGATTGACCCTGGTAAACAATACTATTGATGATCTTCTTGGATCGGTTCCCGAAAGATCTGCAGTTGTGGTGGCCGGGCCATCAGGCAGCATCATCCCGGATGTCCTTTTTGCAAACAGGGTGAGCATCATCGGAGCAACCCGCATCACAAAGCCTGATGTGCTGTTTGATCTTATTGGCGAAGGAGGCGGAGGCTATCACCTGTTTGAATATTGCGCACAAAAGATCTGTATATTAAGGAATTATGAAGCCTGAGCTGAGCGAAAAATGGATCAAGGCGGCGATCGCCGGGACAATCTGGGCTGCATCGGAAATAGTCCTGGGGAGCTTTCTTCATAATCTTCGAATACCCTTCAGCGGCAATTTTCTGACCGCAATCGGTATTATAATCCTGATCTCCATCAGCTACATCTGGACCGACAGGGGCCTTTTCTGGAGAGCCGGGCTGATCTGTGCAGTCATGAAAACATTGTCGCCAAGCGCTGTGATTTTCGGCCCGATGGTCGCAATCACAGCAGAGGCATTTCTGATCGAGCTGTTCACAAGAATTCTGGGGCGCACCTATGCAGGGTATATTGCAGGCGCTATGTTCGCAATGTCGTGGAACCTTTTTCATAAAATTATAAGCTATATAATAAATTATGGCTCAGATATAGTTGAAGTGTATACCCGGCTGCTGAATATGGCCCAAAAACAGCTTAATATTGAGACAGATATAGTATGGCTCCCGATAATAATCCTGCTGGTGATCTATGCCCTTTTTGGTGTTTTTGCCGGAGTTATCGGAATAATGGTCGG
>JBFYPG010000031.1:0-2522 GCA_041303415.1 Bacteroidales bacterium | reverse complement strand
GCAATTATAACTGTCAGCACATCATACCCGGGAGCAAATTCGGATGTTATTGAAACACAGATAACGGAACCTCTTGAACAATCAATAAACGGTATTCCCGGAGTGAGGACGCTGACAAGTGTCAGCCGTCAGGGCGGAAGCAACATAACAGTTGAATTTGAGCTTTCCGTCGACCTTGAAACTGCGGCTAATGACGTCAGGGATAAAGTTTCACAAGCCCAGCGCAGACTGCCCCGCGACTGCGATCCGCCAACCGTTACCAAGGCAGATGCTGATGCCAACCCGATACTGTTCCTTACGGTCGAGAGTCAGAAGAGATCGCTTCTGGAGCTTTCTGAAATTGCTGACCTTACCCTGAAGGAACAGCTGCAAACTGTTTCAGGTGTAAGCGCAATAAGTATTTTCGGAGAGAAGAGGTATGCAATGCGGCTCTGGATAGATCCGGTAAAACTGGCAGGATACGGATTGACTCCAATGGATGTAAGGAATGCCATCAACCGCGAAAATGTTGAGCTGCCATCGGGATCAATTGAGGGAACGACAACCCAGCTTACAATAAGAACCCTTGGACTGATGACAACACCCAAAGAATTTAACGAACTGATTATCAAACAATCAGGAGATATGATCGTACGATTCCGGGATGTCGGACGTGCGGAACTTGGTCCGGAAGATATAAGGGGAATTCTGAAAAATGATGGCATACCAACTGTACAGATTGCAGTCATCCCACAGCCAGGATCGAATCACATTGAGATAGTCGATGAGATCTTCAGGCGTCTCGCATATATTCAGAAAGATCTGCCTGATGATGTCAAGGTCAATACGAATTACGACAATACCGAATATATCCGGTCATCGATCAGGGAGGTTGAGAATACTATTTTTATAGCTTTTGCACTTGTTGTAGTAATTATTTATTTCTTCCTTCGAAGCTGGAGGGCAACTATCATACCTATTCTCGTCATTCCGGTTTCACTCATTGGTTCATTTTTCATAATGTACATTGCCGGGTTCTCAATTAATGTGCTGACGTTGCTGGCAATGGTTCTGGCAATCGGTATTGTGGTTGATGATGCTATTGTTGTGATGGAGAACATATATGTTAAAGTTGAATCTGGAATGAGTCCTTTTGAGGCAGGTATGAAAGGATCAAAGGAGATATACTTTGCTATCATTTCCACGACTATTACCCTGATCTCGGTATTTTTCCCCATCGTCTTTCTGGAAGGAATTACAGGAAGGCTCTTCAGGGAGTTCAGTATAGTAATGGCAGGTACAGTAGCTATTTCCGCATTTCTTGCCCTGACGCTTACTCCCATGGTGTCGACAAAACTCCTCAGGCACGAAAAAAGCCATACCTGGTTCTACCGGAAAACTGAACGCTTTTTTGAGAAGCTCAACGCATTCTATAAGAGAACTCTGGATTCATTCCTGAATCACCGCAGATATGCCCTGATCATCCTTGTTATTGCCTTCGGGCTTATTTTTCTCCTCTGGACCTCCATCCCGGCTGAAATGGCCCCGCTTGAGGACAGGTCGCAGATCACGATCAACATGTCAGCCACAGAAGGCGCTACATATGAATATATGCTGGCCTATGCTGATGACCTTGCCGGGCTGGTGGAGCAAAGAGTTCCTGAGCGTGTAAGGTATACAACCATGATACGGGGAGGCACATTTGCAAATATCAGGATAGTGCTGGAAAAACCCGATGACAGAACCCGGACTCAGCAGGAAGTAGCTGATAAGCTTTCCCTGGATCTCAGGAACAAGACCAAAGCAAGAGCATTTGTAATGCAGCAGTCTACATTCGGCAGCCGCAGAATGGGTATGCCGGTTCAGTATGTTCTGCAGGCGACCTCAATTGAGAAACTGAGGGAAGTGATCCCTGAATTCATGAATAAGGTCAACGACAGCGAGATACTTCAGATGGCTGATGTAAACCTTAAATTCACAAAGCCGGAACTCAGGATACATATTAACCGTGAGAAGGCGATATCACTTGGAGTCTCAACACAGAACATAGGAACAACACTTCAGCTTGCGCTCAGCGGCCAGCGTTTCGGATACTTCTTCATGAACGGCAAACAGTACCAGATACTTGGCGAGCTTGCCAGGGGAGACAGGAATAAGCCGCTTGACCTTAAGTCGCTGTATGTAAGGAATGACCGGGGAGAAATGATTCAGTTCGACAACCTGGTAACTCTTACAGAGGAGACTGCTCCACCCCAGTTATACAGGTATAACAGGTTTGTTGCGGCAACCATCTCATCGGGGCTTGCCCCGGGTTATACCATAAGTGAAGGGATTCAGGAGATGGACAGGATCGCTGATGAGGTTCTGGATGATTCATTCAGGACAGCTCTCGCAGGTGATTCAAAGGATTTCCAGGAAAGCTCATCAAGCCTCATGTTCGCATTTGTGCTTGCCCTGGTACTGATCTTTCTCGTTCTTGCAGCTCAGTTTGAAAGTTTCAGAGATCCGTTTGTAGTTATGATGACTGTTCCCCTGGCAATAAC
>JBFYPG010000030.1:0-13550 GCA_041303415.1 Bacteroidales bacterium | reverse complement strand
TAAGGAGGGGGTGTAATGCATAGGATATCAGCAATATCCCCCTCCTTGCGACAGCAGAGGGCCGAGCGTAAAGAAATAGCTCGGTGAGCTATTTTAGCGAGGAGCTGGCCTGCAGGGGAGGGACACAGGGGGTGGGTACGTGGCAATACTTATTTCGAAAAATCCGCTATCTCATTGGGATAGAGGTTGTTGTCGAGCTTTCTCTTTATTTCCTTAAATGCATTTACGGTGTATTCAACATCCTCCAGTGAATGGTCAGCTGTTGGTATAAGCCTCAGCATAACTACATCCTTGGGCACTACAGGGTAGATCACCACCGAGCAGAAAATCCCGAAATTCTCCCTCAGGTCGTGGATAAGCTGCGTTACCTGGAACAGCGGGCACTTGAAGAATACCGGTGTAACGGGAGATTCAGTCCTGCCGAGATCCATACCTGCATCCCTGAGTCCTTTTTGCAGAGAATTTACAATTTTCCAGAGCTTCTCCTTGTATTCCGGATGTGACTTTATCAGCTCAAGCCTCCTGACAGCCCCGAGAGTCATCGCCATCGGAAGTGCTTTAGCATAGATCTGAGACCTGAGATTGAAGCGCAGGTATGTTATAACTTCTTTCGTACTGGCTACGAATCCTCCTATTCCTGCCATTGACTTTGCAAAGGTTGCAAAATAAACATCGATCTGGTCCTGTACGCCAAAATGCTCTCCCGTGCCTGCGCCGGTAGCCCCCATTGTGCCAAAGCCATGAGCATCATCAACAAGGAACCTGAAATTGAATTTCTTCTTAAGTGCGGCAATCTTGTCAAGTTTTCCGAGATCTCCTGCCATGCCGAACACTCCCTCTGTGATCACAAGGATTCCTCCGCCGGTCTCTTCAGTCAGCTTTGTTGCACGCTGAAGCTGCTTTTCGCAGCTTTCAATATCATTGTGCCCGAATACAAATCTTTTTCCGAAGTGAAGCCTGAGTCCGTCCATAATGCAGGCATGTGATTCGGAATCATATACAATAACATCATGCCGGTCGACCAGTGCATTGATTATTGAGACCATGCCCTGGTATCCGTAATTAAGCAGGTATGCAGATTCTTTTCCTACGAATTCAGCTGCCATTTTTTCAAACTTCTCATGATTAGTTGTATGTCCAGACATCATTCTTGCACCCATTGGATAGGCCAGTCCGTATTGTAAAGCATACTCGGCATCAGCTTTCCTGACTTCAGGATTATTGGCCAGTCCGAGGTAATTATTAAGGCTCCATGTCAGAACCTTTTTGCCTCTGAACATCATGTGTGGTGAAATTTCTCCCTCAAGCTTAGGGAACATGAAATAGCCATCGCCTTCTGCGGAATACTGACCCAGGGCGCCTTTTGTTGATGTGATCTTGTCGAAAATATCCATGATTTCTGTTTCTGATAAAATTTTCACAAAAGTAAGGATTACGGGATAACTGTTCATACCTATTTATACGTATATTTTTTATAGAATAATTCCTGAATTCTCACGTTTATAGCTATGATATCAAATTTTTGTGTAATTTTGCGCAACATTTTTTATGAGGTCAGTTTCCTATATATTATTGATACTATTAGTGTTGGCCAGCTCCTGCGGTGAGTATGAAAAGCTCCTCAAGAGTGAGGATTATGATCTTAAGAAGGCCAAAGCAAAAGAATACTATGAAGCTGAGAAGTATGTAAAGGCTACAGAGCTGTTCTCACAGTTGCTTCCACGATACAGGGCGACAGAAGAGGCCGAAGAGCTTAACTGGCTGAATGCGCAGAGTTTCTACAAAATGAAGGACTATTATTCTGCAGGATCATATTTCAAGTCATTTGTTGACCAGTACCCGTACGGCAAGTATACCGAGGAGTCTGCCTTTATGGGAGCCCTCTGCGATTATAATATCTCGCCCCGTCCTGAGCTCGACCAGGAGAACACCAGCAATGCAATCGAGGGATTCAATGTTTTTATGAGGAGATATCCTTTCAGCCCAAAGATCGAAGAGTGCCAGAAATATATAAAGGAACTGCAGGAAAGGCTTGTTGAGAAATCTTACCTGAGCGCCAGGCTCTATTACGACATGGAACAATACAGGTCAGCGATTGCTGCCCTGACAAACAGCCTTAAGGAGTATTCCGACACAAAGTTCAGGGAAGAGATGATGTTCCTCAAGCTCAGTTCACTTTTCCAGTATGCGGAAAACAGCCTCGCCTCAAGGCAGAAGGAGAGGTACCAGACAACCCTGGATGACTACTATTCATTCATGGAAGAGTTCCCGGAGAGCAAATTCTCCAGGGATGTTAAAAGAATCTACCAGAAGACAAGCGAATACCTTAAAATAGGAACAACGGAACCAGTAGCAGAAAATCAGTAAAATATGGATTACAGAAAATCAAATGCACCCGTCACAACTGTCACACGCGACATTGACCAGATTACCCGGAGCACCGGCAATATTTATGAAACGGTGATCATTGTGTCCAGAAGGTCAAACCAGATAGCTGTTGAGATGAAGCAGGAGCTTAACAAAAAACTCGAGGAATTTGCTTCGTACAGCGATAACCTGGAAGAAGTATTTGAGAACCGTGAGCAGATAGAGATATCAAAATTCTATGAACGACTTCCGAAACCTACCCTGATCGCACTTCAGGAACTTGAGGAAGGTAAGATCTTTCACAGGAATCCCGACAAAGCTGCAAAGCAGAAATAAAAACCTGCCTTAAATGCTGAAAGGCAAAAAAATACTCATCGGCGTAACCGGAGGCATCGCAGCCTATAAGACCGCTTCCGTGATCCGCCTTCTTGTAAGAGAGGGAGCCGGGGTAAAGGTCATCATGACCAGCCATGCCAAAGAATTCGTTACACCGCTCACTCTGGCGACACTGTCAAAAAATCCGGTTCTCACCGAATTCCATGACCCCGAAAACGGCGACTGGAACAGCCACATTGACCTTGGCATCTGGGCAGACCTTTTCCTCATTGCACCGGCAACAGCCAATTCAATTGCAAAGATGGCGAACGGGATCGCCGACAACCTGCTCCTGACAACATACTTATCGGCTCGCTGCCCGGTGTTCGTCGCTCCCTCAATGGATAGCGACATGCTGAACCATCCGGCAACGATAATCAACATAGAAACCCTGAAGGCATTCGGCAACATCATCCTTGAACCTGAAACCGGAGAACTGGCCAGCGGGCTAACCGGAAAGGGCAGGATGGCTGAACCGGAAGAGATAGTAAAGGAGATAAAGAGCTTCTTTACAAAAAAAAAAATAAATAAACCGCTCAGTGGTAAGCGGATACTCATAAATGCAGGTCCCACCCGCGAATCAATAGACCCCGTTCGCTTTATCAGCAATCATTCGTCAGGTAAAATGGGTATTGCCCTTGCTGACACAGCAGCTGATTACGGCGCCGCCGTTGACCTGGTGCTCGGCCCTGTAAATGTCAGTCCGTCAAACAGTAACATAAGAATCACCAGGGTTGTGACAACCGGCGAAATGGCATCGGAATGCATCTCGAGATTTCCCGGTTGTGATATAGCTATCCTGTCGGCTGCTGTAGCTGACTTTACTCCCCTGAGAACTGAAAAGGAAAAAATCAAAAAGAACGGCAGGGATCTCGTATTGAAGCTTAAACCCACCACTGACATCGCCGAAGCCCTGGGAAAAATGAAGAAACCATCGCAGCTGCTGGCAGGATTTGCTCTTGAAACAGGAAGCGGGATTAGCAATGCAAAGGACAAGCTGAGTCGTAAAAACCTTGACTTCATCGTTCTGAATTCACTGGTCGACAGGGGTGCAGGATTCGGTTATGATACCAACAGGATAACCATCATCGACAGGAACAATAATATTGATAAATTTGGGTTAAAATCCAAGAAAGAAACTGCAAGGGATATCCTTGATAAGGTTGTAGCAATGATCAAAAAAATAAAGTGATGTTCCGTCCCGGAAAATATATTCTGACTCTGCTTCTTTTTCTGGTTCCCGCGCTGGCCATGCCGCAGGAGCTTAACTGCAATGTGCAGGTTTCGGCCCAGAAGATCCAGGGTTCAAACCGGCAGATGTTCGAGAACATGCAGCGCGATATATACGAATTCATGAACAACACGGTATGGACAAACCATGTCTTCAGCTATTCGGAAAGGATCGACTGCAATATCCTGATAAACATCACAAACCAGCTGTCGGCTGACGAATTCAGCGGGACAATACAGATACAGCTGAGAAGGCCCGTCTTCAATACAACTTATAATTCAACCGTACTTAATTTCATCGACAATAACTTCAGGTTCAGATATGTTGAGTTCCAGCCTCTTGAATTTGACCCGACCACGCACAGATCGAACCTGGTCTCGGTACTGGCCTATTATGCGTACATGATCCTCGGATTTGATTACGACACCTTTGCCCCTATGGGAGGCACCGAGTT
Source organism: Bacteroidales bacterium (assembly GCA_041303415.1). GTDB lineage: Bacteria > Bacteroidota > Bacteroidia > Bacteroidales > VadinHA17 > LD21. Next base: position 9,123 of record JBFYPG010000030.1, on the reverse strand, counting down.
ATTCCAGATGGCAGAGAAGGTCGTTATAAATGCCCAGAATGCCCCTGAAACAGGATGGAAGCCATACGACGGCTCTAGAAACAGGAACAGGTACTGGCTTGTGAAAAACGTTCTTGACAAGGAGTATGAAGAGGTGCGCCAGTTTATATACGACTACTATATAAACGGGATGGACAAAATGGAATCAAAGACCGCTGAAGCCAGGAACAGCATGGTCGAAAGCCTGAGACTGCTGCAGACGGTCTACAGGAAAAGGCCGGATCCGTTCATGTACATAATACAGGTGGTCCTTGAAGCAAAGTCGGACGAGATAATTAATGTATTTTCCGAAGCATTTCCTGAAGAAAAAAGCAGGGTTGTGCAGATCCTGGCTGAGATAGATCCGGCCAACAAATCGAAGTACGAAAAGATCACTGCATCCAATTAATTCCATTTCCCGGCATGCTCAGCAAACTCTATGTTCAAAACTATGCACTGATCAAGGACCTGGATGTCGGACTTGATGAAGGACTGACCATCATTACCGGCGAGACGGGAGCCGGTAAGACGATACTCCTTGGAGCGCTCTCCCTGATACTCGGCAACAGGGCCGACAGCTCAGTGCTGCTCGATAAGAATGAAAAATGCATTGTGGAGGGAACATTCAGGATTGACGAGTACGACCTGAATGATTTTTTTACTGCAAATGAGCTGGATTATGAACCTGTTACAATATTAAGGAGGGAAATCAATCCTGCCGGGAAATCACGGGCATTCATAAACGATACGCCTGTGACTGTAAACCTCCTGAAGGAGCTGGGTGAGCGCCTTATCGACATCCATTCACAGCATCAGACCCTTATGCTGAATGACAATTCCTTCCAGCTGAATGTAATTGACTCCTTTGCAGGCACTATTAAAATAAAGGAGGAGTACCGGCGCGCTTACAGGAAGTTCAGGAGCGTTCAGAAAGAATATAATGAACTGAAAGAGAAAACCGAAAGGAACAAGGCCGACCTGGAGTATTACCAGTTCCAGCTGAAACAGCTTGAAGATGCGAAACTTACTGAGGGTGAGCAGGAAGAACTTGAAAAGGAGCAGGAGCTGCTGAGCCATGCCGGGGAAATAAAGCTTGCCCTTGGAACCGCATCAGGGCTCTTTTCGTCAGAGGGCACCTCAATACTTGCTTCGCTGAGAGAGGCCAGGGTAAACCTGGAAAAAATAAAGGAGTACCTTCCTCAGGGGGATGAACTTCTTAACCGCCTGCAATCTTCATATGTTGAACTTGATGATATTGCTGCAGAGCTCGATAAACTCCTGGCTTCGATAGATGCTGATCCGGCCAGGCTTGCAAACGTGAACGACAGGCTTGATACAATATATGCTCTCATTCAGAAGCACAGGGCAGTCTCACTGGGCGGGCTCATACTGAAGAGGGAGGAGATAAGGAAACTAATTGCCTCCATAATTACCAGCGACGACAGGATCATTGATCTTGAGGCTCTTCTCGCAAAAGAAACGGATAATCTGAAAAGGCTTGCTGGAGAGATGTCGGCAAAGAGAAAAGCTGTTATTCCCGATGTGGAGAAAAAGATCACCGATATCCTGAAGCAGCTTGGAATGCCCAACGCCCGTTTCAGGATAATGCTTGCAGACGAACCAGGCTTTACTCCTGCAGGGAGCGACCATGCTGATTTCCTCTTTTCGGCAAACAAGCAGGTTGAACCGGAGAATCTTGCAAGGACAGCCTCAGGCGGAGAGCTCTCAAGAGTAATGCTCAGCCTTAAGTCGCTCCTTACAAGGAACACCAGCCTTCCGACGATCATTTTTGATGAGATCGATTCGGGGGTATCGGGAGAGGTGGCGGATAAGGTCGGACAGATACTTGCAGGCATGGGGAAATACATGCAGGTGATAAATATTACACACCTTCCCCAGGTGGCTTCCAGGGGGAAGAGGCACTATCATGTGTATAAAGATGAAAGCGGAGACGAAACAATTACCCGGATCAGATTGTTATCTGCTGATGAACGCGTTACTGAGGTTGCAAGGCTGCTGAGCGGAGCTGAGATAACTGAAACAGCGATAAAGAATGCAAAAGAACTGATTAAGGCAGCAAGGAAGTGAAACAACCCCCTACCCAGCCTCTCCCCAGTGTAATACTTCAGAATAGATGGAACAGGTTTTTAAAGAAACAACCCCCTTTCTAATTTCCCCCAAGGGGGAAAGGTTAAGAGGCTCCTGCCAACTTGGGGGAAGGTTCGGATAGGGGTATATGATTAATTAAGAAAACTATCAAAAATGATCGGATTACTAAAAGGCAAGAAAGGCATCATCTTCGGTGCACTGAACGATAAGTCGATAGCATGGCAGGTGGCACTGAAGTGCCATGAGCAGGGAGCACATCTGGTTCTGACGAACTCACCGGTAGCAGTAAGGATGGGGACTATCAATGATCTGGCCGAAAAAACCGGCAGCAAAGTCATCACTGCCGATGCCACAAAGATGGAAGATATTGATAATCTGCTTACTGAGAGCATGAGATTCTTCGGCGGCAAATTCGATTTCATACTTCATTCAATAGGCATGTCGCCCAATGTCAGGAAAGATATACCTTATGAACAGACCAGCTACGAGAATATGCTGAAGACATTTGATATATCAGCTCTGAGCTTTCACAGAATATTACAGACGGCCTATAAGCTTGATGCGATAAAGGAGTGGGGATCAGTTGTTGCGCTTTCCTATGTTGCAGCCCAGCGTACGCTTACCGGCTATAACGACATGGGCGATGCAAAGGCGCTCCTTGAATCGATCGCCAGGAGCTTCGGCTATATTTATGGTCGCGACAGGAGGGTGAGGATCAATACTATCTCCCAGTCTCCTACACCAACTACTGCCGGAGCAGGCATTCACGGATTTGATTCACTGGTCGACTTTTCAGAGAGAATGTCGCCGCTGGGAAACGCTACAGCCGAAGAGTGTGCAGATTACTGCGTTGCCCTTTTTTCAGATCTGACAAGAAAGGTAACAATGCAGAATTTATATCATGACGGCGGATTTTCAAGCATGGGAATGAGCCTTAAAGCCATCGAACAGTACAAGAAGAGCTTTGATGAGTGTGACTGCAACGAGACTGAGAAAAGTTAAAGTACAGGGTACAGGGTACAGGGTACTGGAACTGCATGACTTGCACGACCTGCACGATAAGTATAAATACCTATTTTTCAAGCGATTTGCTCAGAGGGTGAATCGCTTTTTTTATATTTGGTTATACCAAAACCTGACGTCATGGTAAACCTGATAATGCTGATAGTTTTCTATATTGTCTTTCCAATATTCCTGATATGGCTTACAAGAAGGTGGGCTCTTGCCAAAAAGCTGGGGGCAATAGTTCTGGCTTATGCCACAGGGATCATTATTGGCAACATCGGTATATTTCCGAAGCCAAGCGACGGATTCCTTTCAGAGACTGTCGGGAAGGACAGGGCTTTTGTCCCGAAAACCGAGATTACAGAGCTTATTTCTGCAGGTACACTTACTGAAAGTGATCTCAGGGCTAACAATATAGCCTCAATCCAGGATGGCGTCCAGTCTGCGATGATACCTCTTGCATTGCCATTGATCCTTTTCTCACTTAATGTAAGAAGATGGTTGAAATTCTCAGGTAAAGGGTTTCTTTCAATGGTGCTTGCCATGATTTCCGTAATGGTAATAGTAGCGACAGGCTACCTGATTTTCAGGAATAAGATCCCCGAAGGCGACAAAGTTGCCGGCATGCTTATCGGTTGTTACACCGGTGGTACTGTAAATATGGCCTCACTGGCAGTTGCCCTCGGTGTGGAGCCCAACACCTTTGTGATGACCAACACTTATGACATGATCGTTGGCGCAATTACAATCCTCTTTTTTATTTCGGCCGGCCCTGCTTTTTTCAGGTTGTTCCTTCCTCCCTACAAAGCTCATGCAATAAAGACGGGTGAACTCACGGATATTGAGAGAATGGGCAGAGAGCTGTCAGAAGATTTCGATGATTATTCAGGGATGTTCAGGAAAGAAACAATACTGCCACTCCTCGGAGCGCTGGGGCTTGCCATGCTCATCTTTGCGGCCGGGTTTGCTGTAAGCCTCATCTTCCCAAACATACCGCAGCTCATATCTGTAATATTATCCATCACCACTTTTGGCGTAGCAGCATCGTTCATACCTAAGATAAGACAGATAAAAAAGACCTTTCAGCTCGGGATGTATTTTATCATTGCTTTTTCCCTGGTAATAGCATCCCGGTGCGACCTCAGCGTATTTTTCCAGGTCAAATACCTGAGCCTGATGCTGTTTGTGACATATGCATATTTCGGGTCACTCTTTCTGCATCTTTTCCTTTCATGGATATTCAAAGTTGATGCTGATGATTACCTGATCACAACAACAGGTTTTGTCTACTCTCCGCCATTTGTTCCAATGGTGGCAGCAGCCCTGAAGAACAAGGATGTTATTCTGACAGGACTGGCAACCGGAATAATCGGCTGGATGATAGGAAATTATGTGGGAATACTCTTTGGTACGATGCTGGGCAGGATCTAAAATAAATAATTCAGTCCCATTGAGAATCCTATATTGCCGTCCTGTTCATTCAAGGCCTTACCAATATCTATTGCAACAACGAAGTTCTTATTGATCACAGGCATGATGCTGACACCGACACACTGATGGAGTTTTTCTGAATCGGGATTAAAATAATTATTGAAATCCTCTGTCGGATACGTGGCAGCAAATGTAGTGCTCAGATCAGAAGGGAGATCTATCGGGGTTAAGATCAGTCCTGCATCATAGAATAAATTTAATCCAATGTAGATATCCAGACCGGCGAGAGTGAGATAGACAGGTTTCCAGCGCAGTTCAAAGTTGCCCAGCACATATGCATTGCCAATAACCCTGTTCTTTAAAACTCCTCTCATCGTGCTTGAACCACCAAGGCCTTCATTGAAAGCTCCTGTAAGCATTGAGGTAATTGCCTGCGACTGATAAAAGAAAGGAACATCACCTGTGAGTTTTGTCTGATAGTTCAGTCTGTAAACGAATGACAGGTTGTCTTCAATTAATGTAAAATACTGACGGTGGATTACATAGAACCTTGAGAATCCCCAGTCGTTGCCTATAAATCCGGGAGCGATTTCAACTCCGATCTCACTCCATATTCCTTTCATCGGGTTGGGCCTGTTATCGCGGTTATCCCATTCCAGCCCTGCCTTGACGGTATTGACCCATCCTCCATCAGCTTCATTGGGTGAGATAAGCCCGAGAGCAATATACCTTTCAAAGAGTCCGGGCATAACAGCAACCGACGGAAGCAGAACATCCTTTCCTTTGTTGAGCCTGTCAATATCGACCGAGCTGTTTTTAAAATTCTGGAAAGCAAACCCGGCGCTCCATTTTATATGTTCTCCTGCCAGATTTCCCTGGAAATCATTTTTAAACCTGAACTGGTCCCTCTTGAAACGGTAGAACATGCTGGTTCTGTAGTCTGCCGATTCGTCATCCATCCATCCAACGTTGAAGACAGATTCGTAACCGTTGAATCCGTAAAAGTGGTAAGCCTGGTCGGGCAGATAGCTGAGGTCGCTTGACCAGTGCACATTTGGAATAATGTGGTTCGATTCATACATGAACCTGTAAATGGCGCTTCCTTTTGTGAACCTTGATACCTCTGTATATGTGTGATCAAGATATTCGGGATAGACACTCGGTTTTCCATAGTTGTAGAACTCAACGAGAGCACCGTACTGAAAACCCAGGTTGGAATCATATGTTGTTGCAGGCAGAGCGCCCCCGAATCTCCAACCCTCCTTTGGTTTCTTTTCCTTTTTCTCTTTTTGCTCTTCCTGTGCATATACCGTAATTACGGTCATCAGTATCAGAATGATCGATAAGGCCTTTTTCATATAAATGATTTTTGGTTGACAGCGCTAAAGATAAAGAAAAATGGAAATCATGAACTCTTTTTTCAATATTTGCTACCTTAGGCATCAGTTTTTACGACTTAATACTTATATGAAGCTGCTGATTAAGAACATAAAAGAGCTCGTGCAGGTTGAGGAGAATCCGCGGCTTAAAGTATGCGGAAAAGAGATGGCGGTACTTGATACGATTGCCGATGCCTTTCTGCTGATCGGAGATGGAAAGATATTGGATTTTGGAACGATGAGTGGAGTGCCATCAGAGTATTTGCTATCTGGAAACATTGATAATGAAATAATTGATGCTTCCGGCAGATTTGTTTTCCCATCTTTCTGCGACTCCCATACCCACCTGGTTTATGCCGGCAGCCGTGAACAGGAATTTACTGACAAGATCAGAGGCCTCTCGTATGAGGAGATTGCAAAGAGGGGAGGAGGCATCCTGAACTCGGCAAAGAAGCTTCATGAGACATCTGAAGAAGAGCTGTACCGTCAATCAATGACCCGGATCAATGAGATCATCAGTCTTGGCACCGGCGCCGTGGAGATAAAGAGCGGATACGGACTTTCGGTTGATGACGAGCTTAAGATGCTGAGGGTGATAAGTAGGATAAAGGAATCATCACCTGTTGAAGTCAGGGCAACATTTCTTGGTGCACATGCACTTCCTTCAGAGTACAAGAATAACAGGGAGAAATACATTGATATTGTGATCAATGAGATGATCCCTGCCGTGGCATCGGAAGAGCTGGCAGATTTCATAGATGTGTTCTGTGATAAAGGCTTCTTTACTGTCAATGAAACTGAGAGGATTTTAATGGCAGGTTTGAAATATGGATTGCCTGCCAAAATACATGCCAACGAGCTTGATTTTTCAGGAGGCGTCCAGGCTGGCGTTAAATACGATGCCCTGTCGGTTGACCATCTTGAGCGTTCAGGTGAACAAGAGATAAAGGCACTTAAGGGTACAGGTACAATGCCGACTCTTCTGCCTGGTTCGGCCTTTTTCCTCGGCCTCCCTGATCCTCCTGCAAGGAAGATGATTGATTCGGGGCTTCCGGTGGCACTGGCTTCAGATTACAATCCCGGCTCTTCACCTTCAGGCAACATGAAGCTGGTGATGTCGCTTGCATGCATCAGGCTTAAGATGCTGCCAGAGGAGGCAATAAATGCGGCAACAATTAACTCGGCTTATGCAATGGGTATCTCTGAAACGCATGGATCGATAGCCCGCGGCAAGGTTGGCAATGTGTACATAACCAAAGAAATACCATCATATAAGTTTCTGCCTTACGCGTTTGGCAGTAACCTGATTGAGACAATAATACTTAAAGGTAAAATACCCCCCATCCCCCCTAAAGGGGGGCTATAAACCCATTACTTTTATTAATTTGAATTGGGTTTTAACCCCCCTTCAGGGGGGCAGGGGGGTGAGACCATGGATAGTGAGGAGATTTTATGGAGAAGAGAATAATAGAGTGTGTACCGAATTTCAGCGAGGGAAGAGATATGTCTGTTATCAGGCAGATTACAGATGTCATTAAAGCTGTTGAGGGAGTTAAGCTGCTGGATATTGATCCGGGAAAGGATACCAACAGGACAGTAGTGACATTCGTCGGAAATCCTGAAGCTGTGTGCGAGGCGGCCTTCAGGGCGGTTAAAAAGGCATCGGAGGTGATTGACATGTCGAAGCATCATGGAGAGCACCCGCGGATGGGAGCAACCGATGTATGCCCCTTTATTCCGGTTTCGGGAATCACAATGGATGAGGTAGTTGTATATGCCAGGAAGGTTGCTGAAAGGATCGGTAATGAGCTTAATATACCTGTTTATTGTTATGAGAGTGCAGCTTTCGAAGAGAAGCGCAGGAACCTTGCGGCATGCAGGGAAGGCGAATATGAAGGGATGAAGAAAAAGCTGGCCGACCCTGACTGGAAGCCTGATTTCGGCCCTGCAGTCTTCAATGAAAGATCGGGAGCAACAGCAGTGGGTGCACGTGATTTCCTTGTTGCATTCAATGTAAATCTCAACACAACTTCAGTGCGACGGGCCAATGCTATAGCTTTTGATGTCCGTGAAAAGGGCAGGACTACAGAGGATGAAAGCGGGAAAAAAATAAGTGTACCCGGTACACTTAATAATGTGAAGGCAATAGGCTGGTATATTGAGGAATACGGGATCGCGCAGATATCGATGAACCTGACAAATATTTCAGTGACCCCTGTCCATATTGCATTTGATGAAGTATGCAGGAAGGCTGATGCCCGTGGTGTCAGGGTTACAGGGTCGGAACTGGTCGGGCTTATTCCGCTTAAGGCAATGCTGGATGCCGGGAGGTATTTTCTTGAAAAGCAGAAGAGATCTGTCGGGGTTTCCGATGCAGAGCTTATTAAAATTGCTGTTAAGTCAATGGGATTGAACGATATACATCCTTTCAAACCCGATGAAAAAATAATTGAATTTGTCATGGCAGAAAAAGGAAAGAGAAAGCTGGTTGACATGGATCTGGGGGCATTCATGAACGAAACTGCTTCGGAATCGCCTGCACCGGGCGGTGGATCGGTGTCGTCATACATGGGTGCGCTTGGAGTTGCACTGGGTACGATGGTGGCTAACCTGTCGAGCCATAAAAAAGGATGGGACGACCGCTGGAAGGAATTCTCCGACCTGGCTGCCGGTGGTAAAGAGATACAGAACAGGCTTCTTGACCTGGTTGATGAGGATACCGATGCATTCAACAGGATCATGGAAGCTTACCGGCTCCCTAAAAAAACTGAGGAAGAAATCAGGATTCGGAAAGCTGCTGTTCAGGAGGCTCTTAAAAATGCCATCCTGGTACCGTTCATGGTCATGGAGACCGCTTATTCTGCCTTTCCTCTCATAAGGCAGATGGTGGCAAAGGGCAATCCGGCATCGGTGACTGATGCGGCTGTGGGAGCATTAGCCCTGAGGAGTTGTATTAAAGGGGCTTACCTGAACGTAAGGATAAACTCAACCAGCCTGGATGATAAAGCCTTTGTCAATGAGATACTTAAGAAAGGCCGGGATACCGAAGAAAAAGCTGAGGCAGAAGAAGCAGCCATATTAAAAATGGTTGATGAGGCCATTGCCGGGCAGAAGAAATAAGTCTTAGGGTCTTAGAGTCTCAGGGTCTCAGGGTTTTAGAGTTAGTAAAAATTATCGTGAT
>JBFYPG010000029.1:0-21894 GCA_041303415.1 Bacteroidales bacterium | reverse complement strand
TTGTATGATTTGTTCATAAGTGTAATTTTTACATTTATTATTCAGCGTGAGTATTGACAGAGAGTTTCTCAGCCAGCTTAAGTTCATTATTCTCAACTATATTCAGCATCTTTTCCGTAGCCTTTATTGCCGATTCTGTCTGATCTGCATCCAGTCCTCTTGTTTTAAATTCACGGCCATCCAGGTTCCATGTTATCACTGTCTCAACCAGGGCGTCAGTCTTTCCTCCGGGAGGTATCGATACCTGGTAGTCGGTGAGCAATGGCAGGCTTTTTCCCAGCCTGTCGTAGATCACCCTGAGTGCCTTCATGAAAGCATCGTACTGGCCGTCCCCTGAAGAGGTTTCCTGGTAAAGGGTCCCGTCAATATCTATCTGAACGCTCGCAGACGGTTTCATGCCGTACGACAGTGAAAGTGAATAATTCTTTATATGAATCTTATATTCTGATGTGTCGGAACCCAGTACATCGGCGATTATGAAAGGGAGATCGGCATTGGTGACATTTTCCTTCTTGTCTCCCAGTTCTATAACTCTTTGGGTTATCTTCTCCACAGATTCAGGGCTTAGAGATAAGCCGAATTCCTCAAGATTCTTCCTGATGGTTGCTTTGCCCGACTGCTTGCCGAGGGCGTATTTCCTTTTTCTCCCGAACCTCTCAGGAAGGAGATCATTGTAATAGAGGTTATCCTTACTGTCTCCGTCGGCATGCACACCTGATGTCTGAGTAAAAACATTCTCGCCTATAACAGGCTTGTTTACAGGAATCCTGATGCCGCTGAAGGTTTCCACGATCCTGCTCACCTTTGTGATCTCAAATTCATTTATTCCCGTTTCTGCATCAAGCTGGTCGCGGAGTACTCCTATCACGCTTGAGAGAGGAGCGTTTCCCGCGCGTTCGCCCAGCCCGTTTATTGTTGTATGGATTCCCCTTATTCCGGCTTTTACTGCGGAAAAGACGTTTGCAACGGCAAGGTCATAATCATTATGCGCATGGAAATCAAATTGAAGTGACGGGTACCTGTCAGTGATCTTTTTGCAGAAGGCGTAAGTCTGTTCAGGATTGAGTATGCCGAGTGTATCGGGTAGCATGAACCTCTGAATTTTCTCATCTCTGAGTGAATCAAGCATGAAAAAGACATAATCCTCAGAGTTGATCATTCCGTTTGACCAGTCTTCAAGATAAATATTCACCTGCATATCAGATTGTTCAGCTTTCCTGACAATCTCTTTTATATCACTTACATGTTTTTCGGGGGTTTTCCGGAGCTGCTTTTCAAGATGTCTCAGCGATCCCTTGCATAACAGGTTTATGACCTTCCCTCCGGCACTCCTGATCCAGTTCAGGGAGACCTCCCCGTCAACAAATCCAAGAACCTCTATTTTTTCAAGGATATTGTTGTGCCGGGCCCAGTCGGTTATTCTTTTTATTGCTTCAAATTCGCCGGTGGAGACCCGTGCTGAGGCGACCTCAATACGATCGACCCCGAGATCCTGGAGGAGGAGCTTCGCTATGTTAAGCTTTTCGAGAGGCATGTAGGAGACACCCTGTGTCTGCTCACCGTCCCTCAGGGTGGTGTCCATTATTTCTATTCTCATATTTGAGCGTATTTCTTAATTCAAAAGCTGAAATAACATTTTTCATTGCTGTCAGGTAATCGATATCATCAAGGCCCTTAATGAGGCACTCTTTTTTGTAGGCATTTATTTCAAATGAAACCGGCTCGCCATCAGGAAGCAGTGAAAAAAGCTGTTTCCCGAGATCAATTCTGACTATTGTTCCCGGATTCATCTCAATTGTTTTCAGAAGATGACCAAGGTATTCTTCCGGAACCACAACAGGGAGAAGTCCGTTATTGAGTGCATTGTTTTTAAATATGTCGGCGAAGAAACTTGAGACCACAGCCCTGAAGCCATGACCGGTGATCGCCCAGACGGCATGCTCGCGGCTTGATCCGCATCCGAAGTTCCTTCCTGCCACAAGGACGCTTCCCCTGTACTGAGGATCATTAAGGACATAGCCTTCCCTTTTGTTGCCTGTATTGTCATACCGCCAGTCGCGGAAGAGATTCTCCCCGAATCCTTCGCGTGATGTGGCGCTGAGGAATCTCGCAGGTATTATCTGGTCGGTATCGACATTCTCCAGCGGAAGCGGGACACATGTCGACTCAAGTATATCAAATTCTTCTTTCTGCATAATTACCTTATTGTTAATTATTTAACAGATCACGGGGATCGGTGATCCTGCCCGTTACCGCAGCAGCTGCAGCAGTCAGGGGACTTGCAAGAATGGTCCTTGCTCCCGGTCCCTGGCGCCCTTCAAAATTCCTGTTCGATGTTGAGACAGCATATTTCCCCGCAGGTATCTTGTCTTCATTCATGGCGAGGCATGATGAGCATCCGGGCTGCCTCAGCTGGAATCCCGCATCCTCAAGTATCCTGTCAAGACCCTCATCTTTTGCCTGCTGCTCCACCTTCTTTGATCCGGGAACAATAAGCGCAGTGACACCAGCCGCCCTTTTCCTTCCCTTTACCAGGCCTGCAAATTCCCTGATATCTTCGATCCTGCCGTTTGTGCAGCTGCCAAGGAATATATAGTTTATCGGAAGTCCGGTCAGTCTTGATCCCGGCTTAAACCCCATATAGTCAAGAGCTTTCATGAATGATGCTGAACCTTCGTCAGGGATGGTTCCGTCTATTGCCATTCCCATCCCGGGATTTGTGCCATAGGTTATCATCGGGAAGATCTCATTAGCATTGAAAGCAAGTTCTTTGTCAAAGAGTGCACCCACATCGCTCTTAAGCGAACGCCATCTCAGCAGCATCGATTTGAAGTCGTTGCGTGTCGACAGCGGGGGGATCCTGTTGAGATACTGGAACGTCGTGAGATCAGGAGCAATAAGTCCGCCCCTTGCACCCATCTCGATGCTCATGTTGCAAACGGTCATTCTTCCTTCCATTGAGAGGGATTCAATTGCAGCGCCTGCATATTCAACAAAATAGCCTGTTGCTCCTCCCGAAGAGATTTGAGATATAATATATAGTATAAGGTCCTTGGAGGTCACTCCGGGCTTAAGAGCTCCGTTTACGGTTATCCGCATTGTCTTCGGTTTCTGCTGCATTATGCACTGCGAAGCAAGCGCCATTTCGACCTCGCTTGTGCCTATGCCGAAAGCGATTGTCCCGAATGCGCCATGGGTTGAAGTGTGGCTGTCGCCGCACACTATGGTCATTCCGGGAAGGGTATACCCGAGTTCGGGTCCGATTACATGGACTATGCCGTTCCGCGGATCGCCCGGCCCGAAATACTCGATTTTGAATTCCCTGCAGTTCTCCTTCAGTTTATCAACCTGAAGGCGGGATTGCTCATCGGGTATTGTCAGATGCTGGTTCCTCGTTGGTATATTATGATCGGCCGTGGCGAGTGTCTTCCTAGGGCGGAATACCGGAATACCTCTTTGCCGCAATCCTTCAAAAGCCTGCGGACTTGTCACCTCATGGATGTAGTGCTGGTCGATATACAGCACATCGGGTCCTCCCTCAATTGAGCGAACCACATGTGAATCCCAGATTTTGTTGAATAGTGTTTTTGGTGTCATTTAATTTTCGATATTGCATCAATAAATGCTTCCACCGAGGCTGTTATTATATCAGTGCTTGTGCCGAAGCCATAATAGATCTTCCCTTCATGCTCAAGCTGAACATGCACCTTTCCGAGGTCGTCGCTGCCCCTGGTAATAGCCTGGATAAGAAACTCCTCAAGATGTACGGTCTTGCTGATCAGGTGTTTAACTGCAGTGAAAGCAGCGTCAATGGGACCGTTTCCGGATGCAGTTGAAGTATGTACCTCACCGTTGATCTTCAGTCCTACGGTCGCAACCGGTATGGCCGATTTGCCGCAAGTAATTTGCAGGAGCTCTAGTTTAAGCGCTTTCTCTCCCTGGGACACTTCACCTGTAAGGATCCTTATATCCTCGTCATTTATTTCCTTCTTCTTGTCTGCAAGCAGAAGGAACCGGTAGTATATTTCATCAAGCTCTTCTTTGCCAAACTTGAATCCGAGTATCTCCAGCCGGTGGTTCAGAGCGGCACGGCCGCTGCGTGCAGTAAGTATTATGGAAGATTCACGCACACCCACCTCTACAGGGTCAATGATCTCGTAGTTCTCCCTGTTTTTAAGAACGCCATCCTGGTGGATGCCGGAGGAGTGTGCAAATGCATTTCGTCCGACTATCGCCTTGTTCGCCTGCACCGGCATGCTCATCAGCGTTGAGACCAGGCGGCTGGTGCTGTATATCAGCTTAGAGTTGACATCGGTTTTGAGGTTCAGGTCGTGATGGCTTTTTATGATCATAGCCACCTCCTCGAGCGATGTGTTGCCGGCCCTTTCCCCGATGCCGTTAATAGTCACCTCAACCTGCCTTGCTCCGTTGATGACCCCCATCATTGTGTTGGCAGTTGCCATACCGAGATCGTTGTGACAGTGAGTGGAAATTATCGCCTTATCAATATTCGGTACGTTCTCCTTCAGGTACCTGATCTTTGCCCCGTATTCCTCAGGCAGGCAGTAGCCTGTTGTATCAGGGATATTTACCACCGTAGCCCCGGCTTTTATAACAGCTTCGATTACTTTTGCGAGGTATTCATTTTCGCTGCGGCCTGCATCCTCGGCATAGAACTCAACATCCTCAACAAATTTCTTTGCATATTTCACTGCATCAACTGCCCTTTTCAGTATCTCCTCCGGAGTGGTCCTTATCTTATGCTGAATATGAAAAGGGGAGGTGCCGATGCCTGTGTGTATCCTTCCTCTCTTCGCATATTGAAGTGCTTCAGCTGCTACTTCAATATCCTTTTTGACAGCGCGGGTCAGGGCGCATATCACCGGGTTGGTAACAGCTTTTGAGATCTCGACTACTGACTTGAAATCACCTGGACTGGATACCGGAAAGCCTGCTTCGATCACATCGACGCCAAGCGCTTCAAGAGCTTCGGCCACCTGGATCTTCTCAATTGTATTCAGTTGGCACCCGGGTACCTGTTCACCGTCCCTGAGCGTTGTATCGAATATTATTACTTTTTCTTCCATTATGCTGGTAGTTAGATTATTTAACGGGTCTGAGTTTTCTCACTGCTGCTCCTGCTTTCCACATTTCAGAACTTCCAAGTTCATTCAGCTCGGCATTGAGCATCTCCTTATAGTTGGGAGCGCCGGTTGATTCAAGCACCCTTACGCATTCCTCGCCCGACTTCACCCGTTTGTAAAGTTTCTTGAACACAGGGAGAGTGGCGTCTCTGAATTTCGGCCTCCAGTCGAGCGCTCCTCTTTGTGCAGTGGCGCTGCAGTTGGAATACATCCAGTCCATGCCGTTCTCATCAACAAGGCGGATGAGGCTCTGGGTGAGCTCTTCGACAGTCTCATTGAAAGCTTCGGAAGGAGTGTGCCCGTTTTCGCGGAGCACCTGGTACTGGGCATCCATGATCCCTGCAAGAGCTCCCATGAGAACGCCGCGTTCACCGGTAAGATCACTGAAGACCTCTTTTTCAAAAGTGGTGGGGAAGAGGTAACCCGAACCGATGGCTATACCAAGGGCGATGGTCCGCTCTTCGGCGCGTCCGGTAAAATCCTGGAATACCGAGTAGCTTGAATTGATGCCTGCCCCGGCAAGAAAGTTGCGCCTGACGCTTGTTCCGGATCCTTTGGGTGCGCATAGTATCACATCAATATCAGCAGGAGGGATGACCCCCGTATGCTTCTTGTATGTAATAGAGAAACCGTGCGAAAAGTAGAGTGCCTTGCCTTTTGTGAGATTTGGCTTTATCTCTGGCCACAGCAACCGCTGGGCAGCATCAGAGACAAGGTACTGAATGATCGTTCCTTTTGATGCAGCTTCACTGACCGGGAACAATGTTTCACCAGGGACAAATCCGTCCCTTAAGGCTTTCTCCCAGTCAGCCTTGAATTCAGGAGCTTGCCCGACAATTACATTGATGCCGTTGTCTCTCATGTTCATTGCCTGTGCCGGACCCTGAACGCCGTACCCGATAACTGCAACCACCTCATCTTTAAGGACTTCACGTGCCCTGGAAAGAGGGAATTCCTCTCTTGTTACGACGGTCTCCAGTACTCCGCCAAAATCGATTTTTGCCATAATAATTTTAATTTTTCTTGTCTAACTTCCTTTTATCTATTTTGATATGACCCCCTTCCCGACCTTCCCCCACGCGGGAAAGAGTGTTCTTACATTTCCCCCTTGGGGGAAAATGAAAGGGGGTTGTCTCTTTAATTCTTACTATAGGGTTCCATTTCCTCTGTCTTATACCTGTTTGCCTCATCCATCTCCTTGAGATATGAATTGAGCTCGCGAACCTGTTTTGTGATCGCTACCCGTCCTGAGCGGACGAACTGGAGAACTCCGTGCGGTTCAAGCTTTTTGAGCAGCTCGGATATCTCTGCCTTGTGTCCGGTCTTTTCGATAACCATGTATTCAGGCGACACTTCAATTATCCGTCCATGATAATTTCTGACGATATTATCGATCATGTTTCCCGACATGAGGCCTTTTGTTGTAACCTTGTAAAGAGCTATCTCCTGGTATATGATCTCGTCGGAAGTGTGAACGAACACTTTCAGGACATCGACCAGTTTTTCGAACTGCTTCGCCACTTTCCTGATCATTTCGGGTGTTGTCTTCACTACCATCGTAAGAAGATGAACCCCGGCTACAGCAGATTCGGAAGCTGTGATGCTTTCAATATTTATCTGCCGCCTGGTGAGGATTATCGTCACCTGGTTCAGGAGACCAATATGGTTCTCGCTGAAGATCGAAATTGTAAATTCCTGTTTTCCCATATTCAATTTTTTTACCCCCCGACCCCCCTTCAGGGGGGCATGGGGGGTCATTTATAATTAAGAGTTATTTCTGATACTGAGGCTCCCGGTTCGATCATTGGAAGTACGTTACCTTCTTTCTCAACATTAATGTCAAGGAGGTAAGGTCCTTCTGCAGACAGCATCTCCTGCAGAGAGCTCCTCAATTCTTCCCGTTCAGTTACTTTCTTTCCCGGGATCCCATATCCTTCGGCCACTTTTATGAAATCGGGATTCACAAGTTCGGTTGAGGCATATCTCTTCTTGAAGAACATATCCTGCCATTGCCTTACCATTCCGAGGAATCCGTTGTTCAGGATCACCAGCTTCACCGGGATCCTGTAATGAAGTATCGTTCCAAGTTCCTGGATAGTCATCTGGAGACCTCCGTCACCAATAAATGCAATTACCTGTTTTTCAGGTCTGCCGATTTTTGCTCCGATGGAAGCAGGGAGGCCGAAACCCATCGTTCCCATTCCGCCCGATGTAACAAATGATGCAGGCTCCATGAATTTATAATACCTTGCAGCCGCCATCTGGTTCTGTCCGACGTCAGTCACGATTATGGCATCTCCGCCGGTGAGTTCGGAAACATTCCTTATTACTTCTCCCATTCTGATATTTCCGCCGGTGGGTTTGACCTCGGCTTTGATGACCCTGTCGTATTCGGTTTTATCACATATCCTGAATTCCCTTATCCATGATTCATATGATTTCTCCCTGACCAGGGGGATAAGAGCCTGAAGCACCTCCCCTGCATCATTGTGGATCTCCAGGTCGACCTGGACATTCTTATTGATCTCGGCCTCATCGATCTCGATATGTATTATCCTTGCCTGCTTTGCATATTTCTTAAGGTTTCCGGTGACACGGTCATCGAACCGCATCCCTATCGCGATTATGAGGTCTGCCTCGTTTGTGAGCAGGTTCGGCCCGTAGTTGCCGTGCATCCCGAGGAAGCCGGTGAAGAGCCTGTGCCCTGAAGGGAATGATGACAGGCCCAGGAGTGTAACAGCCACCGGAATTCCGGTTTTTTCGGCAAACTGCCTTAGTTCATTTACAGCACCTGAAATCAGCACACCGTGACCAGCCAGTATAAGCGGTTTTTCAGCGTGGTTGATCATTATTGCAGCTGATTCAACAGCCTTTTTGTGGAGCGGTATATGCGGGTTGTAGCTTCTCAGGTAGGTGCACTTCTGATATCTGAAAGCTACCTTATCAATCTGGGCATCCTTTGTAATGTCGATCAAAACAGGTCCCGGCCTTCCGGTTGTTGCCAGGTAAAACCCCCTGGCAACCATTTCGGGAATATCCTCCGCCTTTTTAACCTGGCAGTTCCATTTTGTGACAGGCATTGAGACACCGAGTATATCAGTTTCCTGGAAGGCATCTGATCCGATCAGGGAAGATATGACCTGTGCAGTGATGAATACTACAGGCACCGAATCAAGATAAGCGTTGGCAATGCCGGTTATCAGGTTTGTTGCCCCCGGTCCCGATGTTGCAAAGCATACACCCGGCTTTCCGGTCACCATTGCATAGGCCTGTGCTGCATGGGCCGCACCCTGTTCATGTCTGGTGAGAATATGTTTCAGCCGGTCCTCATAATCCATCAGTTTATCGTATACCGGCATTATTGCCCCGCCCGGATAACCGAAGATGGTGTCAACCCCCTCTTCGATGAGGCATCTCAGCAGAGCTTCCGCTCCGGTGATCTGCTCCTGTCCGTTTAGCAGTTTTTTTTCTGCTTCAGTCTCCATGGTTTTTTCCTTACTCATTTTCTCTATTTTTAGTCGTGCGGTCGTGCAGTCGTGCAGTCATTCACCCTTTACTCTGTACCCTGTACCCTGTACCATTCTTACTGCTCCTTTATCCGCTGAGGTAACAAATGCTGCATAAGCCCTAAGCGATGCAGGAATTTCACGATCCCTGCCTGATGGCTTAAATGCATTCTCACCTTTCAGCTTCTCCTCTTTTCTTCTTTTCTTTAGTTCGTTATCAGATATTTTAACATTTATCTTTCTTTCCGTGATATTGATCTCGATCTGATCGCCGTTTCTCAAAAGGGCCAGGGCGCCGCCTGCTGCTGCTTCAGGTGAAACATGCCCGACCGACAATCCGGATGTCCCTCCTGAGAATCTTCCGTCGGTTATGAGTGCACATTTTGTTGCCAGGCCTTTGGATTTGAGGTAGGAGGTAGGGTAGAGCATCTCCTGCATTCCCGGACCCCCTTTCGGACCCTCATATCTTATGACTACAAGATCACCGGCCTTCACCCTGTCGTTCAGGATTCCATCAGATGCATCTTCCTGAGACTCAAAGACTGTAGCAGGTCCGGAAAACTTCATAAGCCCCGGATCGACGCCGGCAGTTTTTACAATGCAGCCGTCAGGAGCAATATTCCCATACAGGACAGCAAGTCCTCCATCCGGGCTGTAGGCATGCTCCCTGTCCCTAATGCAGCCGCTGGTCCTGTCGATATCAGGCTCATCATATCTTGTATCGTGGAAGCCCATTTCAATACTCTTCTTCATCGATGGGGCGCTTCTGAATATTTCAAAGGCTTCGGGCAGCGCTTTCCCGCTCATGATATCCCAGTCGCGGATAGCCTCATGGAGCGAGGGGTAGTCGATCCTTTTTACTGTTGTATCGATAATTCCGGCGCGTTCAAGTTCACCGAGAATTGCCATAACTCCTCCGGCACGGCCGACATCCTGAATGTGAAAATGCGAGCTTGGAGCCACTTTGCAGAGGGTAGGTATCTTGTGTGAAAGAGCGTCCACATCATTAAGTGTAAAATTTACACTTGCTTCATGCGCTACGGCCAGGAGGTGCAGGACCGTGTTCGTTGAGCCTCCCATAGCAATATCGAGCGACATTGAATTCAGAAAAGCCTCTCTTGTGGCTATTGAGCGCGGAAGAACAGATTCGTCACCTTCATTATAATATCTTTCAGCAAGCGATACGATTAGTTTTGCAGCTTTCATGAACAACCGTGTGCGGTTCACGTGAGTTGCCACTATCGTTCCGTTACCGGGAAGAGCCAGCCCCAGGGCTTCGTTCAGGCAGTTCATTGAGTTTGCCGTGAACATTCCGGAGCAGGATCCGCAGGTGGGGCATGCCGACCTTTCAAATGCATCAAGGTCGCTGTCGCTTACCTTGTCATCAGCCCCGCTCACCATGACATCCACGAGATCCAGCTGCCGTGAACCGTGAATGCCTGCTTCCATAGGGCCGCCCGATACAAAAACTGCAGGGATATTAAGCCTCATTGCGGCCATCATCATTCCCGGCGTGATCTTGTCGCAGTTGCTGATACAGATCATGGCATCGGCACAATGCGCATTGACGACATATTCAATGCTGTCGGCAATCAGTTCCCTGGAAGGCAGTGAGTAGAGCATTCCCTGGTGCCCCATTGCTATTCCGTCGTCGATGGCTATGGTATTGAATTCTGCTGCAAAGCATCCCAGCTTTTCGATCCCTCTTTTTACTCTCTGTCCTATCTCATGAAGATGGACATGGCCCGGAACAAACTGCGAGAATGAGTTGACCACGGCAATCACAGGCCTGCCGAACTGCTCATCCTTCATCCCGTTTGCACGCCACAGGCTCCTGGCTCCGGCCATTGTCCTTCCGGTCATCGTTCTGAGACTCCTCAGCTCTTTTTTCATATTTAAAAAACATTTTATAAAAAAAGCTCCCCGGTTACCCGGGAAGCTTCTATACAGTTATAGTAACACATATTATTCCCGGATCATGTGCTGGGCACAATAATAAGGATGAGAGCGATAATATGAATTAAAAGTTTTCCCATTTTTTGTAACAAACAGACGGCAAAGGTATGGTAATTTTTAATATTTCAAAGAAAAGATGTATTTATTTACATTTTTCATTATTTTTTTACTTGAATTGCTTCATATATTCAATGAATTTCCCTGCGCAGGCATCAAGGTTTTCAACTGATCCTCCGCCCTCAAGCACTTCACACATTTCGTAAGCGATATATCCCTGATATCCGATCTCCCTGAGAGTATTGATGAAACTCCTGTAATCAAGAAATCCCTCTCCGATAGGCACAGCTCTCATCTGAGACAGCCGGGGCACATAATTGGTGTTGTCAGGTTGGTAAATGAACCTGGGAAGTTCCTTGTAATCAGCTGTGGTAGTGTGTACTATATATGGTTTCATTGTGTAAATGGCCTTTTTTATCTCATCAGGCGACAAGCCTTCAAGGGTTGGCGACCAGCAGTCAAAAGCTGCTTTTACATTTGGCAGGTTGACCTCATCGAGAAGCCACTTCATTGCATCGTGATGCAGTGCGATGTCGTGATGATTCTGAACCGCGAGCGTAACCCCGTACCGGGCCGCCAGCTTTCCTGCCATCTTCAGCCCCTCCACCACGAGCGCATACTGTTTATCATAGGGCTGACCCGGACGCTCATAGCCCGTAAAGACCCTCACCATGTTTGTGCCAAGGTCGCTGGCCAGCTTTGCAAGCTCCCCTGCATAAGCAGCCTGAATCTCCACGTTCGGGATGCCTGCCTTGTCGACACCGGCAGTGAAATCAGTATATCCTGCAAGGCAAACCAGCTCCAGGCCGAGCTCCTTTATCCGGGCGCGCAGCTTCTGCCGCGCAGCTTCGTCATAATCCAGAGGCGATAAATGCGGACGCTTGGCGGCAAGCATTACTCCGTCAAAGCCAAGCTCTTTGGCTTTAACAAGGAACTGGTCGACTGTTAAAGTGGCCTGCCCCCTCCACACTCCCATATAGCTTACTGAATGAAGGCAGGTTTTAATTTTAAAATCAGATGGATTGCCGGTTGGCGTTTTCTGTCCCGGGAGATTGCTGAACAGCAGAACTGCAAGAAGATGGATTGCTAAAAACCGTCGGTGTTTCATGACTATTAGAATTATTTTTTGTTAATTTACGTGATCGACGGATAATTTCAAAAGATTAAAGTATAAACGTTTCCCCTTTAGTAGCCGGCTATGAAAAAGAACCTTATCTTAATTTTACTGGCAGCCTGTATTATTTCTGTGGGAGCGGAAAAGAAGTCTTCTGCTCCTGCCAGAAGCCAGCGGATAGAAAGAAATCTGAATTCAAACTGGACCTTCAATTATTTCCCTGACGAAGAGCCGGGCAAGGGACTTGAAGCACCAGGCTACAACGACCTTAACTGGCCTGTTGTAAGCATTCCGCATACCTGGTCAACATTCGAAACCACAGGCGATATCCACCCGTTCATAAAAAGAACTTCAGAGGCAAATGATCCTTACTGGTGGAAAGGATGGGGCTGGTACAGAAAGGCTTTCACCATCACGGAAAAATATACAGGGAAGAAGATCTTCGTGGAGTTTGAAGGAGTTCAGAAATACTGTAAAGTGTGGCTTAACGGAAAGTATCTTGGAGATCACAGGGGAGGCTACGGGGCTTTTGATTTCGACATCACACAGCTGATTGTTCCCGGTAAGGAAAACATCCTTGCAGTAGCAGTAAGTAACCGTAAGAATGACCAGTACAAGATCCCCCCGATGGACCTCCCCGGTTTCAACGTGTATGGAGGTATACACCGCGATGTGAATATCGTGATAAAGGATAAGCTTCATATTCCGATGCAGGGTTCTGCATCACATGAGGGCGGGACATTCATAACTACCCCTTCAGTGTCTGAAAAACAGGCAGTTATCCGTATTCAGACATGGGTGAAGAATGATTATGACCAGGCCAGAAACTGCATGCTTAACACGTACATCCTGGATCAGTCAAACAAGACGATCCAGGTTATAAAATCAAAATACACCATAAACCCCGGTCAGCTGTACAGGTTCGATCAGACATCGAAACCTGTAAAGAGTCCGCGTCTCTGGTCGCCGCAGACACCATATTTATATAAGGTACATTCAGAAGTCACCGACGGAACAGTTGTAAATGACAGTCACACCAGTCCATTGGGGATCAGGTGGTTCAGGTGGAGCTACAATGAGAATGCCCTCTATCTGAACGGCAAGAAGGTGACAATCAGCGGAGGTAAAAGAGCCGGGGAGTATTCCTGGCTGGGCAGCGCTGTTCCGGATTGGCTGGCCGTTACTGACATTAAGAATATTGCAGATTCAAAGAAGTACAACCTGATCATTACTTCAAATGCCCCGGACAAAAGGCAGGTTTATGCCCTGACTGATAAAAATGGTTTTATCGTAATTGAGGAATCTCCTGTTGCAGGCGATCAGCCCTCTTCAGCGGAAGTCCGGGAACAGCAGATGAAGGAGATGATAAGGCGCGACCGCAATCATCCTTCGATACTTTTCTGGAGCATGGGGACCAGCAGCGACCACTCAGTTAATGCAAGGGCTGCGCTGGCCGAGGATACAACCAGGATATTAACTGCAGGAAGCGCACCCGGAGGCTCAGTGAGACACTCGTATCAGAGCCTTATTGTTAAGCAGCTAAACAATTATCCGCTGGCAGGGAAAGAAGAGGCAGTGGTCTCATTATCGCAGGCTGCACCCGCCAAGATTGTCCTGACCGGTTCACAGAAGAAAATAATTGCAGGAAGGGCTTCAGTAGTGATCGTGAATGCCGAAATAGTGGATTCAAAAGGAACAAGGGTTGCAGATGCATCAAATACTCTGAAGTGGGAGGTGACAGGACCGGCACGGCTGGCAGGTCCCTCAGTATTTGAATCCGATAAGAACAAGTATCGTTCCACCGAGGGTGCTCTCTATTCGGTCATGCCTGTTTCAAATATGATAAGGTCGAACGGGAAGCCGGGAAAGGTGCGTGTAACCGTTTCTGCAAGCGGACTTGCCTCAGGATCATTCGAATTTGATGCTGCTGAGTTAAAACCTGATAATACTGCTGTTGCCGAACCTGCCCTTCTGAATGAAGACGGGCGCAAATCGGTGGCACGTGCCGTGCTGGTAATTGAAAGACTTGAGGAGGTGCCTGAGGAACTGAAAAAGATCACCGCCGACCTGAACCCGGGTCCCATGGACAGGCAGGGTTACGTGAAGAGTGTTACGGAGTATATCTTCAGGAACAATCCTTCAGTTGACACAACGACTGTTGAATTCAGGGCTCTTGCCGGTCTTTTTGCAACTTACCTTGTGAACAACAATGGGATCCTTGCAGGCAGCGACTATAATTTCAGCATCGCATACTATAATAACTGCAGACTTATTTCAAGTTACATCAATGCCACGAAGCTTCCGCCGCTATTCAAGGAGACCCTTAAGAAATATTATGCCGACATGATCATAACCGGCGGCAGTGAGAAGAATGCCGGTGATGAGATGAACTGGATGAACTGGATACCTTCGGGCGGGACAGTCATAGTTTCCCAGGAAAGCACGGTAAACAACTGGCCCAGGGGAACACTGATCACAGATAAAGATGAACTTCCCGACCTGATCACTGCTGTTTACCCTCTATTTCCGAAATACAGTGAGGAAGCAAGGGAAAGGGCTCTTATTTTTGTGAGCAAGATGAACCCTTATGTTCATGCTGAAATCAGTGACGGAGTTACGGTGTACAAAGCTGAAAGAGGGAAGCCGGTTCTCATTCCGCTTCAGAAGTTCATTGCACAATAAAGAATAATTCCCGGGTCATTTATCACATCCGCCTTTCCGCGAAGGGTGCTGATCCGCAAATTAATTTGTATATTACGTCAAATTTAAAATCCTGAA
This sequence comes from Bacteroidales bacterium, assembly GCA_041303415.1. Taxonomy (GTDB): domain Bacteria; phylum Bacteroidota; class Bacteroidia; order Bacteroidales; family VadinHA17; genus LD21. The sequence goes on along the minus strand of JBFYPG010000029.1, from coordinate 7,339 downwards.
TCACATGAAAAAAAGAAATCTGCTTAACATTGTACTGATAGTTACCGTAACCGGCATTCTGTCAGCTTTACTGGTATCATTTACTCCCCCAAAGAAAAAAAATATAGGTCTGCAGCTCTATTCCATCCGCGACTCGATCAGGAGAGATGTTCCGGGAGCCATTGAAAAGGTGGCAAAGATGGGATATACATTTGTTGAGCCGGCCGGCTACGGCAACGGTAAATTCTATGGTATGGACCCTGTTGAATTCAAGAACCTCCTTGCAAAGAATGGAATTTATATGCTGAGTTCACATACAGGACAGAACCCGCCTGCTGACGGGAACATGGAGAAGGTGATGGCATGGTGGGACGAGTGTATCGATGCCCATGCAGCAGCCGGTGCAAAATATATCGTACAGCCTTCAATGGGAAGGGATGCATACCAGAGCCTTGAAGGGATAAAGAAATACTGTGAATATTTCAACAAGGTCGGAGAGAAATGCGCTGCAAAGGGTATTAAATTCGGATATCATAATCATTCAGGCGAGTTCACCACTGAGTTTGAGGGCGAACCCCTTTATGACCATATGCTGAAGAACACAGATCCTGAAAAGGTTTTTTTCCAGCTCGATCTTTACTGGTGCGTTGAAGGGAAGAAGAATCCTGTCGACTATTTCAAAAAATATCCGGGCCGCTTCATCCTGTGGCACATAAAGGATAAGGAAGAAATAGGCGCCAGCGGACAGATGGACTTTGCCTCAATGTGGGCTGCAGCAAAAATTTCCGGAATGAAATACGGCATCGTTGAGGTTGAAAGATATAACTTCGACCAGTACACAAGCTGCCAGAAGAGCATTGAATTCCTGAATAATGCTCCGTATGTCAAAATGCCAAAAAAATAAACTTTGAAAAAAATATCATTTATGATACTCGTTGCGGCAATCCTTTCAACAGGATGCCGTAACAACTTTTATACGGAAGACGACTTCGGGTCGGTTCTGAAGATAGATTCACATATTCACATCGGGTCCGATGACGGGGTGCTGGAAGATCAGGCTGCTTCTGATAACTTCATCCTTATCACCCTGAACGTGGACCATAGCGATTCGGCGAACTTGCGGAAACAGTTCGACCTTGCTTATGAGTCAGCTAGTAAGCACCCCGGAAAAGTGTTTTTCGGTCCTTCATTCCTGTTCGATACTGCAGGATGGGGAACTGATTTGTGGAGTAAAAAGGTGATATCTGAACTGGGAAAGGATATTTCTGCTACCGGCGTGATAACTGTTAAGATCTGGAAGAACATAGGAATGACTGTCAGGGACAGGGAAGGCAATTTCATAATGGCTGATGATCCGGGACTTAAACCCGTTTTTGAATTTATCAGGAGCAGAGGCCTCCCGGTGACAGGCCACCTCGGGGAACCTCGCAACTGCTGGCTGCCACTTGATGAGATGACAGTGAGCAGCGACAGCAGCTATTTCGCTGAGCATCCGCAGTATCATATGTTCCTTCATCCAGAGTATCCTTCATACGAGGATCAGATAAATGCCAGGGACGGGATGCTTGAGCAGAATCCTGACCTGACATTCATCGGTTGCCATCTCGGGAGCCTTGAATGGAATGTCGATTCCCTGGCACTGAGACTTGACAGATACCCGAACATGGCAGTCGACATATCAGCACGTACCTGCCATCTTCAGTACCAGTCGGCACAGGAGCGGGAGCGTGTAAGGGATTTCATCATCAAATACCAGGACAGGCTTCTTTACGGCACGGATGCGGGCTACAGTGGAAGCAGCAATCCGGAAGGATTCAAAAAGAGGATGCATGAAACCTGGCTCGACGACTGGAAGTATTTTGCCACTGACACTGAAATGACCTCAGATTTATTCAAGGGCAGCTTTACGGGATTGAACCTTCCGAAAGATGTTATTGATAAGCTGTACAGGGAGAACGCATTCAGATGGTATAAACTGAAATTATAATAACCCGATTTAAACATTTGTTCCTTTTTAAGTACCTGGTGAACTTAGCGTCTTTGCGTCTTAGCGGCAAGAAGAAATAATGCCACAAAGTCGCTAAGGCGCTAAAAATCACAAATAAATAAAGTAAATAATTCTCTAATAAGTTATATATGAATTACGATATTAATTCAAGGCGGAACTTTATAAAGAAAGCCGCTTTGGGAAGCCTGGCAGCAATCAGCATTCCCGAAATTATTTCTGCGGCTGTTCCTGCAAACGGTGTTAAAAAGCTGCAGCTGCTTAAGGATCAGACTATACTGTTCCAGGGCGATTCGATAACCGATGCCGGGAGGAACAAAGAGGACATGAATTTTAACACTGCAAGGCACCTGGGATCAGGCTATGCGTTTCTTGCAGCTGCATCTCTTCTCAGAAAATACTCTTCATTGAACCTGAAGATATATAATAAAGGTATATCAGGCAACAAAGTATATCAGCTGGCCGAACGCTGGGATGCGGACTGCCTTCAGATCAATCCCGATGTATTGAGCATTCTCATCGGTGTAAATGATATATGGCATAAGCTGAACGGCCGCTACGACGGGACTGTTGAGATCTACAGGAGGGATTACATTGCCTTACTTGAAAGAACGAAAGCTGCCCTTCCGGACGTGAAGCTCATAATCTGCGAGCCTTTCGCCGTGAGCGGGGTGAAAGCCGTGGATGAAAAATGGTACCCCGAATTCAATGATTACCGCAAGGCTGCAATGGATATAGCTGCACAGTTCGGAGCAGTATTTATCCCATTCCAATCCATTTTCGATGAAGCGCAAAAATCTGCCCCCGGTTCATACTGGACTGGCGACGGCGTGCATCCGTCACTTGCAGGAGCACAGCTTATGGCTGAGGGATGGCTCTCTGCAATTAAGTAGTCCGGCTAAGTTTGGAAGTGAATTTTATTGTTTTAGCGCCGCTTTGGTGAAGATATATTCAGGGATCTGCTGGTTGAATCTGATGCTCGTTATCCTGAATTCTGTTCCTTCTCCCTGTTTTAGCATATCCTTGTATACTATCGTTGCAGGAAACCATCTTCCATCTACCCTGATAACATTGCTCAGCGTTGAGCGTTTCAGCAATTGTCCGCTTTTGGCATAGAGCTCTTCCTTAAGGGGGATGTACCTCTCACTATCTATCCACATTTTCCGTGTGGCATAGGCAACATCAGAAACCTTAGCCCTGAGTTCAAGTATCCTGCAGTTCCTTCCGTCGATCTCTTCAGTGCCCGCAACAGAAGCATCATATACCTCGGTCAGCTCCCTGTCTTCCATCATGTCTTCGTACGACAGGTCGGAACCCATTACCGACTGCCGCAGCATGTGCCCCGAGATCTGTATCGTACGGTCGGTTGACGGTGAATATATCCAGAGCTGTTCTTCAAGCTTGAGCATCTTGGTTCCCTGTTCACGGGCAGGAGAGAGGTATTCGGTAAAAGCCTTTGTATCACCCACTGAATAGGATCGTGATGTGATCGTTCTGCTTGTGCGTGTGCCATGGATTATCATTGTCGATTCAAAGATCCTGTTGTCTGACGACATGTTTCGGTCAACCAGATCGAGTATCTCCTCTGCGTTCTGGGCTGAGAGACCTGCTGATAATAAGATTGCCGGTAAGATTAAAAGTCGTTTCATTTTTCAGTTATTAATTTAAGCTTCCAGTTCCTTGAACAGCTGGGCTGTTTTTCTTTTAAATATACCAACCCCCGAAAGCATTGTGCCGATCACTGTTGAGATCACACCCGGAATGAATCCGATATAGAAATCAGGCGGAGTGATCCTCGAACGGGCAATATCAGGCATCATGATTGCTGTTGTCGCATTTTTCGTGAACTGGCTGATATCCAGACCTTTTACCTGCATCAGGTATGATAACCCGAGTCCGATTACCGTTCCCAGGATCGTACCTGCTATACCCACCATCAATGATTCTGCTATCATTGAGCGGTACACGTGACTTTTTTCCTCACCTATTGCAAGCCTGATGCCTATCTCACCATACCGTCGCAGCCCTCCCAGCAGGCCGGCATTCCAGAGCACCAGCGACATTGCTATCATGAACACAACGGTTACTATTGTTCCCATGGTCTTTGTCAGGCCAACATAAAGGCCGAGTCCCTCCTGGTCGCTTAACCTCAGGATCGCCGGGGCAAATTCATCCTGACCTGCAGGGTAGACAACCTGAAATTTTGAAACGACAGGAGCGGCAAACTCTTCTTCATAATAGCCCTGGCTGAAGAATCCGAGTATCTCACCGGCCGCATCGTTCATATCGAGTGCAAGCTGGACATCGCTTATGTCGGCGATTACTGTACCGCGGTCCATCCCTGTGTTACCGAACCTGACAGTTCCTGAAAGCCTGAAATTGTGGATCGCCATTCCTCCGTTCATGGTTGTTCCTATCAGGGTTATATCCGTACCCGGATCCACTTCAAGTTTCCTGGCAAAGTCCTCGCTGAGAAGCACCTCTCCTGGAGCCGCAGGTAGCGAGCCTCTTACAAGCGATTTCTGAAGATTCAGCCGTTCAGCTTCACCCGAACCGGGTGAAAGAAGATCAAGCCCGATCCCCACTCCCGGGCCCTGGCTGCGTGTTTCTCCGTTCTTATCAGGAACATCGATCAACCCTCCGAATTTGATCCTGGTAACCCATTTCATTTCAGGAAAGGTCATCTCCAGCTCCTTTTTGAAGGCAGTTACATCAAGCAATGCCAGGTCATTCGGAAGCTGGTCCATGTTTTCAGAATAGGCTTTTGTTGCCACCTTCACATGACCTGTGGTAAGCTGTGCAGTCTTCTCGATCATATCTACCATCAGCCCCTTAATATACCCGCGGGCAAATACCGTAAGGGCAACGCCGATGGCAACCACAATAAGAGGGAGCAGGCTTCTGCTTTTATCCCTGAATAGCCCTTTCAATAAGAATTTTATCATTGCAATTTCCCCCTTAATGCTTCTGTCGGATTCATTTTCGCAATTCTCCTGGAAGGCCAGTAACTGACAATTGCAGTGGCTATCAGCACTATAAGCGTTGTGCCGATAACCAGTCCCGCACTATAAACAGGATACATCGTATCGGCTATTGCGAAGCCATAATCCGATGAAGATACTCCCAGTGTTATCCCTTTCTTAGCCAGCATGGCTAGGAGAGGTATCCCGTAAATTGCACCGACAACAGCTGCGAAGATTGCATGCATGGCGCCCTCGACCGTAAAGAGGCCGACAACTTCATATCTCGTATAGCCCAGTGCAACATAGGTGCCTATCTCTTTCTGCCTCCGGAAAATAGATAGCACCTGTGTATCAAATATAGCCAGGAGTGCAAGTACCAGCAGGATTAAGTAAAAAATTGACTGGCCGACTGATTTTGCTTTTATCATATCCTCAATATCCTTTACAAGATCCTTGTGTGTCATCAGCTTCCAGCTTGCAGTTCCTTCCCGTAGGTTACCCTTATCCCTGAATGTCAGGATCGTGGCCTCCCCCGGCATCAGCAGCATTGACTGAAGGCTGTCGATCGGTAACCATACCTGTGACACGTCAACGGTAGGGACATTTGTTGTGAAGATGTCAGTTATAAAGATGTCTGTCGCATCAAATGTCCCGTTGGCATCCCTCCAGCGGATTGTTACATAGTCGCCGATGTCAAGCTTGTTGGTTCGTGCCATGTTTGAACCGATTATTGCAGGTATCGCGCCGGCGGCAGTATCAAGCCTCTGTGTTGGCAGTTCAAGGAGTGTCTGACCGGGCTTAATTCCTTTAATCAAAATAGATTGCATACGTCCTTCGGGGAAGATAGTGCCCTGGGTAATCAGGACAGGCACCATATTGCCCTCATTTATTTCGCTTTGAAATTCAGCAGGTACCGGTGCGTGTGCATCGGTCAGGGTAAATGCATCAAAAGGGTCATAATCAGAGTTCCAGTATTGTCCCCCTCCGATCTCCCAGTCGGTCATGTCATTCTTTGCCTGGCGGTCCCATCCCACGAGGATCCCCCTGGCAGCAATGATGATCACGAAGGAGAACGACAATACGATCACATTGAGCCAGGTTCGCAGACCGGCCCCGATGAGATTCTTGAATGCAAGTTTAATTGCGAGTTTCATTCTCTTTCATTTTTAAAGTGTCTCATCTTTGTCCACCCTGCCGTCCTTCAGGAAGATCTTTCTTTTCAGATAGCCGATCACCTTCTCGTCGTGAGTTGCAAAGAGGAAAGTGGTTTTCAGATCATCATTCAGTTTCACCATTGTCTGCAGGATATTATGTGAATTGGCAGCATCAAGGTTTGCGGTAGGCTCATCGGCCACAACAAGCGATGGTTTTTTAACCATTGCGCGTGCAATAGCTACCCTCTGGCATTCGCCTCCCGAAAGCTGCGGAGGTTTTTGTTTTACCTTATCAAGAAGTCCGACCCATTCAAGCGCATCCATAACCATTTTTCTTCGTTCCGATACTGAATATTTAAGAAGCAACAGGGGGAACTCCACATTTTCAAAAACAGTATGGACAGCAAGCAGGTTATAGCTCTGGAAGATGAAGCCTATCTTCTCCTTGCGCAGCCTGGCTGCTCCTTTTGCACTCAGTTTCCCTATAGACTCGCCCAGGACTATCACTTCTCCTTCTGTGGGAGTGTCAAGCGATCCTACTATGTTGAGAAGCGTCGTCTTCCCTGATCCGCTTGGCCCTATCAACCCGGCAAATTCTCCTTTACCGAGACCGAGGTTCACCTCCTTCAGTGCAGTGAATTCACTTTTTCCCATCGGGAATCGTTTGGTGAGACTGTTTGTTCTGATGATAAGATTGTTTTCCATCATAATTGATTTGTTAATGATTAAAGACCAGCATCAGTTGAATTCCGCTTCCTGCGTAAAGGATCTCATCAGTGACCTGGGTCGGAATGTTATATTCTTTAGGATTTATATAACCCATAAGATAAAGTGTTACTTTATTGAACTGCTTTTGCCAGTTTACAAAGTTATAAATCCTGCTGTTTTTCCAGTCATAATATATTATTGCACTTAAGTTGTCAAACATGGTGACAGGATAGGAGAGGCTGAGCAGTGAAAAAACGACCGGATTGCCAAACTCGAAAGGTTTATTATCATTTGAGGCAATGAGCTGTTCATAAATTAAGGTAAGCCCGTTTCCAATCCCTAATGTATAATCTGCCCCGAGGTTAATGATTTCCTGGTTGGATAAAGGACCGAGATCTTCACTATATGCTGACCACGAGGCTTCAAGCCAGAATCCCACCACTATGTCAAACCTGGCATCAAATCCAAAACGATTTTCGGGCACACTGCCGAATATGGTTATTGAATCTGAAAGACTTCTGCAATCCGCG
>JBFYPG010000028.1:0-2832 GCA_041303415.1 Bacteroidales bacterium | reverse complement strand
GACACGGCGCGAACTGACAATTGACTTCTCCTTCCTTGGTGCAGGTGAATGGCAGGCAACACTGTTCAGGGACGGTATCAACGCCGACCGTGATGCCACAGATTATAAGAAAGAAGTTATAACTGTCACATCCGGTGACAAATTGAAAATAGATCTCGCTCCCGGCGGAGGCTGGGCTGCAAGGATTGAGAAGAAATAATTATCTGCGCTTCTGATTAATATACATGGCAACACTGTGAACGTTATCGATCCATATCCTGTTGGAAGGGTCACTGGCATATTTACATATTGCCTCGATTGTTTCCAGCCGGGAAGTCTGATTACCTTCAACATTCATTTCATGTCCTGCCAGTATCAACCATGATCCGCTGGCTTTTGCAGCTTCTATCAGCTTAAGGACCTGCTCAAATGATTTCCCGTCAAGCTCGGAGGCATTGAGCTGGGCAGGATCGATGTAAGCAGGATCATTTGGCGCTTCGTTCAGCCAGCCGCGTCCGCTTTCAAACATCATTGCGATCAGGGGGACGTAGCTTTGAACATTTATTCCTCTGCCGATAAAAGTTTGTCCGCACGGGTAACCGAACGAAACAGGAGTAACACCCAGCTTTTCTTTAATCAGCCGGTTAGCCGAATCCAGTTCATTCCTCATTCTTTCAAGTGTATAATCTTCAAGCGCCCTGCTTCGCGACCAAAAGAAATTACCTGAGCATGGATGTAATACCGAATGATTTCCTATCTCGTGACCGTTTTTGACTGCCATCCTCCAGGCTTCAAGCCGGCTCAGCATGCTTTCCGGAGAGATATAAAAAGTGGCTTTCACACCATATTTATTGAGAATAGGAATACCTTTATCCGGCTGTGAGAGTCGGGCATCGTCGAATGTGAGGCTCAGAGCCATTTTTTTGCCTTCTGGCCAGGTAAAGGTTTGGTCCTTGTCAAATGATTTGCCGGTATCGTATCCCTGGCTGAGGAGAGGACTGGCAATAAAACTAAGTAATATTACTACGGAGCCGATGGTAAGACAATGTTGTTTCATGGAAATTTTCAGAGGTTAAAACAAGTTTAAAGTTCTTCAATTTCCAGGTTCCTCCATCTCACCTTTATCCCCCCTCCGTCGTGGATTTGAAGAGCTATAGAACCGTTCGCTTTTCCGATCTTCTCATCGGTGAAATCAACCATCGGTTCACCGTTGAGCCAGGTCTGCACCCTGTCTCCGGCCACCCGTATCCTGAGCTTGTTCCACTCCCCCGGCTTCAGGATATTCTCCCTTTCGGGCTCGATCTGTTTGAGCCAGCCTCTTCCATAAGATTCGTATATTCCTCCGGTATCATGATCCGGAGGCGCAACTTCACACTGCCACCCTGTTATCTTTGTACCCTCAATTGTCGATCTGAAGAATACACCGCTGTTGCCGTTAGCTTCCTGTTTGAATTCAAGAGTAAGATCAAAATCCTTATAGAATTTCTCAGTTGCAAGGTAGCCATACTTTTTATCCGGGCCGCTTTCGCAGACAAGATAGCCGTCCTCAACATACCATTTTTCAGTGCCGTAAATCTTCCATCCCGTAAGGTCATTACCGTTAAAAAGGACTTCTTTTTTCTGAGAAGTACAGCAGGTTCCGAGGATCAAAATTCCAATAATAGTCAGTAAAAAAGATTTCATAGAATGATGTTTTAATTGATACAGATATTTGAATATTAAACTTTTATGTTCTTCAGTTTCTCATCCCAGTAAACACTTCTGCCCCTGAACCTGGTCAACCTGAATTTAACCTATCCCCTCCAGATTCACCGGAACCGAGTCGGCTGTTCTGTTTTTACCATCAACTATTTTTACAATATAGGAATGTGCGGTTTTGTCATCCAGAGTTTCTGAGAACGTGAAAGGATCCATTGTGATCTGGGGTGTAAATGGTACCTCTTTTAACTTATTACCATCTCTCCATATCTCATATGATTTCAATGGCGCGTCAGCGGCATATGCTGTGTTCCAGCTTATTGTCGCTGTACGGATATTATTCTCCGTTTTCTGAACGACAGCGACTTCATCAGGCGCTGCAAGGGATATTGCAGGAAGCTGAAAATAGTTTGTCTTCCCCTCTTTTACCTTACCTGCCATTTCTTCAATCTTCACTCTTTCTTCCTCAGACAAACCATCGGGCAGGATCTGTGCATCTGAAATGTTGTTGCTCAGCTGGCACTCTTCGAATTTATCGCTTATATGTCCGATCCCTATTATCGCCAGATGCACTCCCGGTGTGGTGAGGGAGTATTGAATAAGCGGACGGCTTGGTAGGAATGTACTGCCCATAGTCGTTACCACGTGCTGCGGATTGTTTGACCATTCAGCAGGTTTAGTGTACATGGCCCCGTCGGCAAATATTTTCATGGCGATCACCCCCATATTTTTGGCTGCTGCCAGGGGGATCACATTATACTGCATGTTGAACATGAGCTTATCGTTTGCATTGATTGCCACCAGCATGGCATCGAGCAGGTTCGTGCGGTCGCGGCGGATCATGTACATATTTACCGAAGGATCGAAATGTCCTGAAAAGCCTATATGACGGATCAGCTTTTCATTCCCGGGATTTAGTCCCGTGAGGTTTGTTCCGTCGCGATAGTCGCGAAGCGCTGCAAGGGCGCCTATCCTTTCAGCATCTGGATCGGGATTATCGAGTCCCTCAAATATGGCATCCACCTCTTCCCTCCTGTTCAGGTTATGGAAGAGTACCATGTCAACGTATGCGCCTTCGGGGTAATTACCCTTTCCGTCGCCGAACATCTGTGAAAGGGAACGGCGGAGATCATCAACGGTGTGAGTTCCCGGAGT
>JBFYPG010000027.1:0-13041 GCA_041303415.1 Bacteroidales bacterium | reverse complement strand
TCCCCCAAGGGGGAAAAGCTTGGTACTTCTCCTTCCCCCCTGGGGGAAGGCTGGGATGGGGGTTTTGTGTTCCCTCGGGAAAATTGGGATGGGGGTATGTATAATAAAAACTGATAATTTTATACATCATTGCAGATAGTCATTTTATATTAATCAATTCATCTTCAATTTTTTCCTGAACCTGATGATTATATCCGCAAGTTCGGGGCCTTTATCTTCCTGAATAAAGTGACCGGCATCCAGCCTTACATGTTCCTCCCTTTCTGCTCCCGGTATTCTCATTTGCATGTATTCATCTCCTCCTCTCGTTATCGGATCGCCGGTGCTGAAGACAGTCAGGAATGGTTTCTTAAACCTTTCCAGTGATTCCCACATAGTTTTATTTATTATTGCTTCAGGGTCACCGGGAGATGATGGCACCCTGGATGGCATTGAACGAATTCCCGCCATATATTTTAATGACGGGAAAGGAGCTCTGTAAGCTCTTCTCTCCTCTTTATCAAGTTTTCTGTCTGTCCCTGCTTCAATAATAAGATCTACCGGGATAAACGGGCTGAAACGGGAAAAAATCTGCCAGAATCTGAGTTTGGGATGCAATTTATGATTCCCGGCCGGCAGCATACCGTTGCTGATGACAATCCCTGCAAACAAATCAGGATAGGAAGCTGCCACCCGTAATCCTGTCAGGGATCCCCAGTCGTGAGCGAAGAGCAATATATCCTTTAGTTTCAGCTTAGAAATAAATTCAGTGATTGAGTCAGTATGAAATTGATATGTATGATCCTCCGCCTTTGCGGGCTTGTCTGATCTCCCGAAACCAATCATATCAGGAGCAATAACACGGCAGCCTGTTTTGGCAATTATACTAATCATATGACGGTAGAGATATGACCATGCAGGCACCCCATGAAGCAATAAAACAGGTATTTCTTCAGCAGGGCCCTCATCAAGATAATGCATCTGAAGATTGTTGATTGTTAAATAATGAGATTCAAAGGGGTAATCTTTCAAACTCTTAAAAAAAGATTCCGGTGTCTGAAACACTTTCTCCATTCAATATATGATTAAATGTTCATTCCCTTAAAAGAACCACTAGCCCGGGTAACTTCTATCCAGCGTAAAATAATCACATTTTTAAGAGCCTGTGTTGCAATTCTTTTGTAAATTGGTTGTAAAGTACTTTACAGGGATTTTACATCAATAGATTCAGATAAGTGTCCGATTTTGCAAAACAAAATGGGTCCGTTTACAGCAATGAATATTGGCGGAGACATTTCCATTGCTTAAGCATTTTATTGATATAAAATTTGTTTAAAAATGATGAAAATGAAAAAAAAATCCTGGGTTCCTACAATAATTGTTGTTAGTATATTCTGCCTGATTACAAGCAGTTGTGAAAGGACCTTTGAAGATAAAGACCATTTCAAAGTTATCTCACTGGGTCCATTAACCGATGAAATTCCTTTTGAAGAACTTGGGTCAGGAAAAATTTTATTTCAACGGGTTAATTATCCGGATACTTCTGGATTTTATATAATAGATGTTGACAAGAGAAACTCATATGGATTTACATCAGATAGCGATATAAATTGGCCATATATTTCCCCTGACGGATTAAAAATAGCCTGTAATTTAAGGTTATCTGATCATAATTTCAACTATGGTATTTACTGTATGAATATTGATGGAACTAATTGTGTTCCTGTTACTGATTCCGGAGGCGGGTTCTGTCCCACCTGGTCCCCGGATGGTTTAAAAATACTATTTTATACAAATAATATTGATGGTCCATTGTACTTGCTTTCAGCAACTGAAAATTCATCAGACAGGATAGAGATCATAAAGTTCTATTATGGAGATGATCCCGATTGGTTTATTGATCCATACGGCAGCTTTTCGATGTCGCCCGATGGACAACTCGTATGTGCAAATAACGGAGGGACCAAAATTAACGGTATTCTTAAGATTGAACCAAATATGGGAAAATCAGGTGTTAGAGTGTTGTTACCTAATACAATTACTGAAAAGGCAATTGCTTCGGTATTTTCTCCTGATGGAACAAAAATCGCATTTGCTGTACATGTGATAGATTCTCTTGAAGATCAGCAGTTTATCTGTATTAAATCTATGGATCCCGATGGCACGAACCATACTCCTCTTGCAAGAGTTAAGATTTCTAATGAAACTATTATTTATTCATTATATCCACGTTTTATGTCACGAGTCTCACTGTGTTGGTCACCAGATGGTAAAAAGCTCCTTTTTAATATTCCCAATGAACAGTATGATGATTATCATCTAATGGCTGTAAATGCTGATGGTTCCGGGTTAATTCAGGTAACGGACGAAATGAATGCATCTGATTATTATGTTTCATGGGGCAGATAAACTCATAATGTTCTGTTAATTATAGATTTCAACTCTTTTAAATTCGCCGAATTTTAATGAATAATTTATTAATGACAAAAAGAAAGGAGTAGACTATGATCAGTGAAACTGTTTGGTGTCGTATGCTTTACCTGAGCATAGGACTAATATTTGTCGTGGCTGCAATTTTGGCATTTGTGGTAATACCACCCCCTGCGATACCAGAAACGGCTGTTATTCCTGTTTCAGTAATAGCAATCCTTCATCTGCTTATTATTGTTGCACTTATATGGACAATAAAGGTAAACAAACGTGGTGGTCGAATAAATAAGGAACTACTTGTTGCCACAGGTGTGATATCCATAGTATTTGGTCTTATGGATTTAGATGGTGCATTCGCATATATGGATACTCCTGATCTTCATGGTGTAGGTATTTCGTTGTTGATTTGTTCCGGGTGCGATTTTATTGCCGGGTTATTGGCTCTCATTGCGCGGTATTTCAGAAGATATGGTCCACTTTCAAAGTAAATAGTATCAGATGATCAGATTTTACACTTTCACCAAAATAAACTACCCATGGAAGGAGAAAATAGAAAAGAAATATTTTCAAACCCGTCAGCGGCTCGCTGAGTTCGATCAAACTGAGGCTTGGTTACGGGAAGGAAGCTGACCTGTCAGGATCAGATGAACTGCTGCTTGCAAGTACAAACTTTATTTTTGGACCGAGATCAGGCCATTTTGAGGCTGATATTGGTGTTGCGTATTTAGTTAATATTCTCAGACATAAAAATAATAAAAAAACCAGATTCACCCCTGTGGCTAACCTGGGATACAGATTTCAGAGGCATGACGGACATTTTTTCTTCAGAACCGGCCTGGGTTGGCCTGATTGCATATATGCGAGCATCGGATTAGCATTTTAGTCCAAATAATCATCAATTTTAAGGCTTGTATCGCAATTCTTTTGTAAATTGGTTGTAAAGTACTTTACAAGGATTTTACATATATTATTTATAATCCTTTTTCAATTTTGCAGGAGCAGGACAAAATATTATTCAACCTTCTGAGGAAGGAAACAGCACTGAAGATGAAGAAATCCTATCCGGGCATCGAAGAGGATATCTCGAAATGGAAGGGGCAGGAAATAACTGACTTCCAGGAAGATCTGCGCATCAAGGCAAACGGCCAGATAAGCGAGAAGTGGTTCTATACTCACATGAAGGCAGAAAACTCATCGCTCCCCAGGATTGATGTGCTTGATCTGCTCAGCCAGTATGCGGGTTATCTTAACTGGCAGGACTTCAGGCATAAGAATAATGCTTTACCCGCACAGTCAGAAAATCCGGGGAGAAAAATAAGTGTCCTTTTAAAAATCCCCCTCTTGCTGGCAGCTGTTATGACTGTTTTATTCATTATCATTAAAATCATTAATACTCAAAATTACAGCTTCACTTTTATTGATGCAGATACAGGAGAGCCGATTACTGACGATAACCTGAGAATCGAACTGTTAATGGGAAACGAATACCCGGTCTCTATAGAATCGGGTGGGAAGGGAGTCATTCCGGTGCGGACCAGTAAAAGCATTGTAAGCATGATAGTCAAAGCACCGTACTATTTAACTGATACCGTAACAAGAACCCTCAGGAAATTCAACCGCAACGAATTTATAAGCCTGCATGCCGATTACTATGCCCTGATGGTAAGCTATTTTTCACAGTCAGATGTTGAATCGTGGGAAAAAAGAAGGGAACAGCTGCATAATCTAATCAGCGAGGATGCAATTATTTACCAGTTCCCTGAGGGAAATAAAGGCAGTATGGCGCTTTATACTAAACAGGAGTTTATTGACAAGATTACTGTCCCAGCTTCAGGACTCAGGAAGATTGAGATCCTGGATTGCAGATATGTTAAAGACAGGATCAGTCTCCTTCGTTTCAGAATAAAAACGGACATAGAATGAAGCTTCTAAAATATATATGGATACTGATTATTATTTATTTAGCCTGCACAGCGAGAACCTGCGTTGAAGACGAAGATGCTGCTGCTTTCAGGGAAGAAAAGTCTGTTATTGCAGCGAAAGACAGTATCAGGCTCGTTTTTACGTCCGACTCTGTATCATACCTGTCGCTTAGATCGTATGAATTAACTGCTGCTGAAAAACTCATCGATTTTGCCGATTATCTTAAAATATCTGCAGATACAACCCTTGACACGGAATTCAGACGGCATGCCCTTGAAATGGCAGGCAGCCAATTTATTACAAAAGATGCAATAATGGAAGACTGGTACCACGGTTGTCCAATAAATACAGATAAAGCTCGTGAAACAAAGGGATCCGTCCTTGCTTTACTTAATACTGATTACTGGGCAATGCCTGAAAAGATTGAAACAATCAATCCGCTGATCATGCAAAATGATTCAACATATAAAGGCCGGCTTTCATTTTATCAGAAATGGCTTTCATTCTCCGGTTATCAGAACCCTGCAAATATCTCGGGGCCGCTTACAATCGATTTTTATCTGATTAAAACCATGAAATATTTTGGCGGGCAGCAACTAAGAGTATGGGATATCTATCTTGGTAATATTGAATAGGTAAAGGGGGTCAATAACTCAAAGTCACATTATTCCAGCTCATGAAAATAGCATTTTCTATCTTACTGGGAATATTTTTGTTCTGTTCAGTACAAGGACAGGAAGCAACAACTGAGGGAAAATCTGACCTTGAAATTGCAATAGGGTTTAATCCTGCCGGCCCGGCCCGCAAAATGTACAGACTCATGGAAGAATATAATTTTAATGATCCCGGGAGCAGCTGGTTCAGTGGAAAAACTTACGAAACTCCAATCATGTCACCGAGTTTTAATTCGCGGTTATCCTATTTCCGGATTGTTAAACCAGGTATTAAAGCCGGGGTTATAATAAATTACTCTTATCTTAAAGAAATAAGCGGTTTAGACAACGATGTTGCATATCTGAGAGTATTTTTTTCGAACATTACCGCCGTGCTTCCTGCTGTAAAATTCGACCTGAAAAAATCATGGGAATTCCTGATCGGGCCGGCTGCAATGATTAATATAGGCATAGGCAGCGGAGGATATGGACCTGATGATAAATATATTAAACCTTCATTCGGAGTGCTTACAGGACTCAATCTTAAGGTATGGGATCGCCCGGGCACTTTCGGTAATCTCACCATTAACTATCTGCTGGCTGCGCCAAACAGGATGGGACCTTTTACAGCAGTGAATATTAGCGGGGATAGATCCAATGCTATACCTGAAAGCAGCTTTAATTTCGGACATGTGAATGCCGGGTTAATTCTTGGATTTCATCTTGCAAAAAATAAATAAAACAGAAGAATGAGGGTTCAGGCATTATCACTGATCATTTTCTTTTCCCTGTTCTCAAGGGGCATCGGCCAGTCAGTACAGGATAGCGTCTCATCAGTAATTATGAGAAATGTTGTTTTTGGAACTTTCGGAGCATTTCCAGTGGCTATATACAATATAAATTACGAAAGAAATATTTATTATAAACCCATCACTGGTTCGGTGAGTTCAATTAATCTGAGGCTTGGCTACGGGAAAGAGGCTGATCTGTCAGGATCAGCAGAAATGCTGCTAACAAGTGCAAATTTTATATTTGGCCCTGGATCGGGACACTTTGAGGCCGACATCGGAGTTGCATATCTATTCAATATTATCAGATATAAAACTGATAAAAAGACCGGATTCACTCCGGTGGTTAATCTGGGATACAGGTTTCAAAGGAGTGACGGACATTTTGTCTTCAGAACCGGTTTGGGATGGCCAGATTGTATATATGCAAGTCTCGGATTTGCATTTGCTCTTCAGGATTATTAAAATAAATTAAAAACAGAATCACAATGTAAAGTTAAACCAGGATGAGAACAACGTTTTTAATTTTAGTAATAACAGCTCTCTCCATTTCAGTCACAGCTCAGGATGAGATTACCAGGGGTAAAAGCACATTTGAGATCAGAATTGGCATCAACGCTCTTGGCCCTGCTCCAAAAATGGCTGACATGATGAGGGAGTTTAATTTCGGATATGTGTCTGCGGGTTTTATTCTTGGATTTCATTTACGTAAAAATCCTTCTGATGAAAATTGATTTAATTTTCCTTATTGCAGCATTATTATGCCTTACATCATGTTCAAAAGATGAGAACAACGATCCTCCTGATACAGATGATCCCTCTGTATCAGTGTATGCAGATCCAATCTGCACTGCCTTTCGTGACATTTTCTGGATAGACAACGAAACGATCCTTGTATTCGACAATTGCGGCAAAATAAAAGAGATCAATGTTGTCACAAAAAGAATAGTGGAAATAAATGATTTTCGGGATTATGAACTGCTGCCTCAGACCAACTACTATTTTAATAATATCCCGGGGTATTGTTTTTATACGGCTGCCACACCCTCTCCCGGAGGGGGATATGGAGATCCTATTAATCTTTACAGATTCAATCTTACCACAAAAGAAAACCTGCTGGTCACTGACAGCCTCCCTAATCCGCTATGGGAAACCTATATTACCGGCAGCCACCATCTTGCTATCCCCCAGCCGATGAATGATACTATTATGATTCTTGATCTGCAAAATCTTACAACAGACATAGTTGAGTTAAACGGAAGTATCAAATGTTTTTCTCCTGACGACAAAAAGGCAGTGTTTTATTTATATGACTCACAAAAATTCAGCATTTATGATTTTAGTTCCAATTCGTTTGAATCTGCCACTTTTTACGGTGCGGGAATGCCATTATGGAGGGGCAATGAAATATTTGCAGCTTCTCTTATCATGGTGAATCAGTTCTATAGTATAACGCCCTATAATCTATACCTGCAGAACATGACTTCAGGAGAAGTGTTATGTACAATGGAAAAGGCTATGGAATGGGGTATCTCACAAGGCGGAGTCCTGGTGGCTGCATTTACCGGAAACCCTGATTATGAAACGAGCCTGAAGGCTTCATTGGTCACTTTTAACCTGCTGACAAAGGTAAAAAGCATATTGTTAACCGTAGAATACAACTGGCTGTTCAACAGGGGTTATATTGGCAATATAGCTGTTTCACCCGATCAGAAGAAGGTAGTATTCAGCTATAATTTCAGTGAGTTAAAAATGGTTGAAACTTATTGATTATAACATTATACCGGATATTTTTAGTATCTTTATGCAATGAAAGACAAAACAACAATACCCGAAATTCTTCCTGATCCGAAAGAGGAAGATAAAAAAGCCGCGGCCAGACGCAGGGAAGATTATGCCAGTAAAAGGGATCTGCAGGCTGCGGAATACAACGAATCTATTGTTCGCCGTATGGCAAGAGACAAGGAGAATCAGAAACCATAATTGTCTCTTTTAGTGAAAAATAATTAATTTATTGAAAATTAATGAATTATTCAGATTTAATACTTACATTTGCGGCACAATTTTTAATATAATCAAATTATGAGTAAAGGAACAGTAAAATTCTATAATGAATTCAAAGGATTTGGATTCATTAAAGACGAAGATTCACCAAAAGAGTATTTTGTGCATTCATCAGGACTTAAAGACACTATCAAGGAAAATGATGTGGTTACCTTCGATGTGGCACAGGGTAAAAAAGGATTAAATGCAGTAAATGTTAAACTTGCTTAGTTTTACTATTATAATCATTTAATATTTTTGGTCCCGCCCAAAGCGGGACTTTTTATTTAATTCAATAAATTATGTACGAAAGAAGACCAATGATTTTTAAGTCCCCGGATATATCTAAATTAAAGGAAATAGTTATAGACCACAGAACAAAAATCTATATACTTCCTGGCGCAGATATTGAAGAGGCAAAAAACCGGTACTTTGCCCGGAATACAACCCGGAGAATAAAGTAATGCATTCTACCCGCCGGCCTGCTCTTCCCTGAACAGTTTTACCTTCATGGCAGCAGGTCCTTTAGGGCCTTTCCCTGTTTCATAAACAACAACATCGTTTTCCTTCACAGGTTCCAGAAGGCTGTTTGCGTGCACAAAAATACTCTGGTTCGATACCGAGTCGCGGATGAACCCGTATCCTTTTGACCAGTTAAAAAAGGTTACAACCCCTTTTCTTATATAATCAGGTGAAGCCTGCGGATTGTTCCTTGTTATCTTAAGTTCAATACTGCCGGCATCAACTACACTCCTTTTATCCGGATCAGGTGGAGTTGCAGTGATGTTACCGAACTCATCAACATAGGCAATCATATCATCAAAGCTGCTTTTCCTCCCTTCACTCTTTTTCTTTGCACGCTTCTCGTTTTTCTCTTTTCTCTTTTTGTCCTGTTTTTTCCTTACTTCTTTTTTATTGAAAGTCTCCTGCGATCTACCCATAGTGGCAAAATTTATCCTTTTAAAATTAAATATGATCAGCTTGATAAAATGATAGTGAGCAGTAGTCAGGCAGCCTGGTTGTCAGTCGGCAGAACAGAGCGCAGAATCGGACAGCTGATAATTATGGCAAAGGTACAATAAATCTGCTGAATTAGACCTATCTTTAACATCTTAATCCACCAACATGATAAAGCCAGAATCCGGATTACATCAGAAATCCGGGTTATCCTTCTTTCTTAAGCTGCTGTCCGGATTGAGTTTGTTTTTCCTGACAACTCCTGACTGTTTAGCCCAGAGAGGATCTTTCAGGCACGATAAATTGTTGCGTACATTCCATATCCATGCTCCTTCAGTTCAAAACAAATCTGTAAGTCTGCCTCTGGTCATTGCCCTTCATGGAAGAGGAGGGACCGGTGAAACCATGTCACTGGTTACACGCAAAGGATTCGACAAGCTTGCCGACAATGAAGGGTTCGTGGTTGTCTATCCTGATGGTGTTGAGCTGAACTGGAATGACGGCAGAATGGATGAAGAGGCAAATGACCGTGCACACAAGGAAAACATAGATGATGTCGGTTTTATTTCTGCCCTGATAGACTCATTGATAAAAATTTACAACGTCGACCCGGGAAGGGTTTATGTAACAGGTATCTCAAACGGAGCGATAATGTCATATCGCCTGGCCTGTGAACTTTCACATAAAATAACAGCTATTGCACCCGTTGACGGCAATATACCTCATCTCCTGTTCCATGATTGCTATCCGGTCATGCCGGTCTCAGTGCTGGCCATCAACAATATAAATGATCCACTTGTTCCTTATGAGGGAGGCAGCATCTATACCAGTATCCGCAGACTCAACCTGGGCAAAGTACTCTCAGCGGAGGAATCTGTCGGATTCTGGGTAAACCGGAATCAGTGCCCGGCATTCCCTTTGGTGACTGAAGAACCAGACCTGGATCCCAAAGATGGCACAAGAGTTACCAGAAAAGAGTACACCGCCTGTCTTGACGGAACCAGGGTAATTCTCTATTCAATCGACGGAGGTGGCCACACATGGCCAGGAGGAATTCAGTATCTGCCCGTAATGATCGTTGGAAGAACATGCAGGGATATTAATGCCTGTGAAGTAATCTGGTCGTTCTTCAGGAAACATTCCAGGCATCATGATTAAAACCGGATAATGACCTGGCATCCGGTCGTAAACTGTTTCAAATAAACATCTTATCTTTACATAAAACAGGGGGTAAGCTATTATACCAAAATCATTTCAGGAGAGAGGCTGGCTGAAGCTTGATAACGCAGCAAAGCTGTTTCCGGCAATTATGTCAGACGATCTTACTTCGGTCTTCAGGGTCTCCGCAACCCTTAAGGAACCGGTCAGATATTCTGCCATAAGTGAGGCAGTGGCAATAACTTCGGAAAGATTCCCCTACTTCAATGTTGCCCTTGGAAGCGGAATCTTCTGGCATTTCCTTGAGTTTAATGATCAGCTGCCCCGTATACAGGCAGAGGGAGAATTACCCTGTACGGCATTTGCCGCGAAAAGGAAGGATGAGCCACTTTACAGGATCATAATCAAAGGTAAAAGGATCTCTGTCGAGTTCGTTCATATCCTCACTGATGGGGCAGGTGCAATGGAGTATCTCAAAAGTCTGCTATACACTTACCTCACTCTTTGCGGTAAGCAGATAAGCTCACCCGGAGAGATCATGCTCCCCGGGCAGCCTGTATCTGAAGAGGAGTTTGAGGACGGGTACAATAAGTTTTTCCAGAAACTCCCTCCCCCATCTAGAATGGTTAAAGCCTGGCATCTTCCGTTCAAGCCCAACAGAAGTCCAAAGCTGAGAGTCCTCAGGGCAGAAGTAATGGTAGACGATATCCTTAAAACAGCACACAAATATAAAATATCAGTAACCGAATATTTTGTATCAGTCTATCATTTTGCACTTCAGCAAATCTACAATTCAACCGAAAGAAACAGGAAAAGAAAACCAGGGAAGGTACTGAGGGTTGAGGTTCCGGTAAACATGAGAAAACTGTTTCCGATCAGGACGATGCGCAATTTTTCGCTCTTCGTATTGCCTGAAATTGATGTCAGGCTGGGAACATATACCTTTGAGGAGATCCTCAGGTCAGTTCACCACCAGCTTCAGATAAGCTCGGATGTGAAACAGATTTCAAGGTTCCTCTCTTCCAATGTCAGTTCTGAAAAACAATTGATCATCAGGATCATACCCCTGTTTATCAAAAAAATGGTTATAGCTTCAGTGTACAGGGGGCTCGCGTCAAAAAGGTGGACAGGCATTGTCACAAATCTCGGGCTGGTCAGCCTTCCGGCAGAAATGGAGGAAATGGTAGATTCCATCGAGCTTATCCCTCCCCCGCCAAACCCCAATGTGAAAGTTGGCTGCGCCATGGTTTCATACAGGGACAGGCTGAGGATCACCTTCAGCAATATTACTGAGTCAAATGAGCTTGAAAGAAACATATTAAAGCATCTTTCAGATGCCGGTATGCATGTCAGGATTTTAAAAAACGATTAAACCAGAGGCAATGAAACCCACATGATTGACCACAGTCATAAACACGATAAATATATAATCTTCAATCATGTGCGGTTCCATCATACCATTAAAATCAAAATTATATTATGATGAAAATATGCATCAACTGTGGAGTAGAACTTGAGGATGGGATGAACCCCTGTCCGCTGTGCGGGATGGATCCTGCTGTAAAGGCCAATGAGAAAGATGTTCCTGATAATTCTCCATCTGCCATTATCAGGCTTCAGAGGAAAGAAAACAGAAGATATCTCTGGGAACTAAGCGGGATACTGGCTTTTTCGGGAATTGCTGTCTGCACGATTATCGATCTGCTTGTAACTAAGAGTCTCAGATGGTCGCTCTATTCAGATGTTTCGATTTCAGCAGCATGGATCATTGTCTCGCTCTTTATCTTCTTCCACAGAAGGCCTCTCATTTTGTCTTCTCTGGTGATTATCACCATCCTGGCCGCACTCTTTTTTATCGACCTGATTACAAGCGCAAAGGGCTGGTTCTTCCCGGTAGGACTCCCTTTGTCAGCCTCGGCATTCGTCTCTGCAGCAATTATCATAGCTCTTTACAGGGCCGCCCATTTCAAGGGACTGAATATTATTGCTGCAGCTTTATTGATCTTATCGGGATTTTGCATTATTATCGAAATGTCCCTTGATAAATATGTCGACGGCAATGTTGATCTCCGGTGGTCGCTGATAGCCGCTGTTTCCATGCTTCCCGTTTCGCTGATATTTTTTTTCTATCATTACAGGCTTAAAAAGGGCAACAGGCTCGATAGTTTTTTCCATGTCTGATATTTAATAACAAAAAGAGAATAAAAAACAAGGTTAAGTTAGATACAATTTTAAATCACTCTGTTATGACTGGCTTTATCCCTTCCCGGCGGTTTAACTGGATAATTTTGTCCCTTCTCCTTTTAAGCACATTAAGTATTGATGCTTTCTCTCAGAGAGCGAAAGCAAAGAAGCACCTCCCTGCCGCAAAAGCAGCTGTCACTGTTCCCAACACAGAATCGAGAACATTGCATTCGACATTGTACGATCAGGACTTTGATATTATGATCCGGCTGCCGGATACTTACCATCCTGACAGTTCCATGATATATCCTGTCATGTATGTTACTGATGCAAACCGTTCTTTTCCGATGGTTGCAAACATTTCTTTTCTTCTGGGATTTCCTAAAACAGATTTCCCTGAAGTAATTGTCGTTGGTATCGGTTACAGGATTAAAGGACTTGAGGACTGGGCAGCCTGGAGAACCAGGGACCTGACCCCCACCAATGTGCCTGCAACTGATAAAGGTACATCGGAAATGCTTTCAAAATTAAGTGGCAGGGAAATATCGATAACCTCAGGAGGTGCGGAAAAATTTCTTGATTTCATAATCTCGGAAGTGGTCCCCTTTATCGAGTCAGATTACCATGTATCAAAGACTGATAAAACACTTGCCGGTTATTCCTACGGAGGCCTGTTTGCCTTATATGCAATGCTGGAAAAACCAGGGTCCTTCAGCAAGTATTTCGCCGGCAGCCCGAGTATCGGGTGGGATAAAGGAATACTATTCCGCTTTGAAGAAGAATATGCCGGGTCACACAATGATCTTAATGTCAGATTATTTATGACGGCAGGCAGCCTTGAAGGCCAGACAATGCTTTCCAATATTGAGAAAATGAAATCACAGCTGCTCACCCGTAATTACCCGAATTTCGGGGTTGAGACTCAT
>JBFYPG010000026.1:0-3186 GCA_041303415.1 Bacteroidales bacterium | reverse complement strand
ACCTGTGTGGGATCGTGTATCTCGAGGAACAGTTTGAGAAGCTTTTCGTAGTTTGTCTTTTCGGGGTCATATATGATCCTGACCGCTTCAGCATGGCCGGTTTTGCCGGTACACACTTCCTTATATGACGGATTCTTTACATGGCCTCCCGTGTACCCTGAAGTCACTGAAATGACCCCGGGTTCCTTCTGCATGTAATATTCTACACCCCAGAAACAGCCGCCTGCAAATATTGCGGTCCCGTACCTGCCTTCCTCGACTATTGCAGGTACAAAGTCGAGTGATACTGAATTTACGCAATGGCGGATGTTCTTCGGGGTCATTCTTTCTCCCGTGAAAACATGGCCGAGATGGGCTCCGCATGAAGCACATGTTATTTCAGTCCTCATTCCGTCGGGATCAGGGAATCTCTTTACTGCCCCTTTTATTTCATCATCAAAGCTTGGCCAGCCGCAGTCTGACTCAAATTTCGAAGATGAGTAATAGAGTGCGGCGCCGCATTTTTTGCACAGGTAAGTGCCTTTCTGCCTGCTGTCGGTGAACTTGCCCGTGAAGGGGGCTTCTGTTCCCTTGCTATTAATGACATACGCTTCAACCTTGCTGAGGTTGTTGAGCGGAAGCTTTTCCTGGGATAATGATTTTGCGGTCATTGTGAGTGATATTGACATTATTAGAATTAAGTATTTCATAACAATCTGCTTTATGAAGAAGTAACAAATTTATGATAAAAATGTTGCAGAAAAAGAATGGTATAATTTTTGAACCTTTTTCCGCGTTTAATTGTTTAAATATACTACTGACATACTGAAGGGGAAACTCTTGAAAAAGTGTCAGAAATTAATTTTGGGCCTGAAGGCTGTTTTTTAAATGAAAAGTTTATTTTTGTAATCTATTAATACGATTCTTATGAAAAAGCTTGCTGTTGTCTTTTTAATTGCTTTTGCAACTGCACTGGTACTCAGCTCATGCAACAGGGAAACCTGTCCGGCATACAGCCAGGCTGATACAGAACAGGCAGGTCACCTTGGCTGATACCTGTTTCTTCCAATTATTTATAAGTAAGCTGATATGAAAAAGCTGCTTATAACTTCGGTACTGATGGTGCTTTGTGCAGACGCTCTGACTGCACAGGGGGAAATAGATGAACAGCAAAAAGTATTCTTCCGTAACGAAAGGTCATTTGCTCTTCTGCTTAACTCTGACGGATACGGCATTAATTATCGTGAAGCAAAGCGGATCAACTACCTGAACAAGCGCCTCCTTGAGTTAGATCTTGGAACATTGAAACACCCCAAGGAATACAGGGTATCCAATCCTTATGCCCAGACGGCAGGTTCCTTTATTTTCGGGAAGCTTAATTCGGTGCTATATCTCAGGGGTGGCATTGGGTACCAGCATGAAATATTCTCGAAAGCCGACATCGGAGGAGTTGCTGTAAGGTACTTTGTCGCAGGCGGACCCGTGCTGTCGCTGTATAAACCGATATTCTACAAGGTTCTTTACCTGGTTCCAAATACAAACTACTACGAGACAAGGGATGAAAAGTTCGAAGAGACGATACATACTCCTTATGACATTTACAGCAGGGCGCCATTCACCAAGGGCCTTGATGAGATAAAGGCCCTTCCGGGCCTCTATGCCAGTGGAGGCTTCAACTTTGAATACAGCAAGCAGGATAAGATCATCCATGCCATTGAAATAGGAAGCCAGATAAACGCCTTCCCAAAGAAAATCCCGATTATGGCAAGTCCGGATAACAAAGCGATATATTTCTCATTATTTGTAAGTTACAGACTTGGTGTCATTGTTGACCCGCTTCATCCCGAGGAGACGAATTTTACGAATCTCTTCAGGAGGAGAAAGATCCCCTGATCTGAAACAGCTTTGTTTTTTCACGGAATTTGCTAATTTTGTCGTTCATTTAATTAACCAAAACTATAATACAGGTATGTCAAAAATTAAAGTAGGTATCAATGGCTTTGGCAGGATAGGCCGACTGGCCTTCAGGGCTGCCTTGAAAAGGAACGATATAGAAATAGTAGGGATCAACGACCTCCTCGATGTTGATTATATCGCCTACATGCTCAATTACGACACTATGCACGGCAATTTTGACGGCAAGGTGGAAGTGAAGGACGGGAAGCTCGTCGTAAACGGACAGAGCATACGCGTAACCGCCGAGAAGGAACCGGCAACCCTTAAATGGAACGAAGTGGGCGCTGAATATGTGATTGAATCAACCGGACTCTTCCTTACGAAGGAAACAGTAATGGGACACATCACTGCCGGCGCAAAGAGAGTTGTAATGTCAGCTCCCTCAAAGGATGATACCCCCATGTTCGTGATGGGTGTCAACCATAACAAATACAAGGGCGATATGCAGTTCGTATCGAATGCATCTTGCACGACCAACTGCCTTGCCCCGGTAACAAAGGTGCTTCACGACAATTTCGGCATCATTGAAGGCCTCATGACAACCGTTCATTCCACTACGGCCACCCAGAAAACCGTTGACGGTCCCTCAAAGAAAGACTGGAGAGGCGGACGTGCAGCTTCTGGCAACATCATACCGTCATCCACCGGCGCCGCAAAAGCTGTTACAAAAGTCATTCCCGAGCTGAAGGGCAAACTTACCGGCATGGCATTCAGGGTTCCAACCCTCAATGTTTCGGTAGTGGATCTTACCTGCCGCCTTGAGAAACCCGCATCATACGAGGAGATCAAGAAGGCAATGAAAACAGCTTCGGAAGGACCGCTGAAAGGAATTCTGGGATACACTGAAGACCAGGTTGTTTCAAGCGACTTCAACGGCGATTCGAGAACATCCATTTTCGATGCCGGTGCAGGCATTTCACTTAACGACAACTTCGTGAAGATAGTTGCTTGGTACGACAATGAGTGGGCTTACTCATGCAAGCTTCTCGATCTGATTGCTCACATGAACACGGTGAAATAATAATTTAACTTGATTTATAAATACGTAGGGACGTTGCATGCAGCGTCCCTACGTATTTTAACCAAAACCTATCTAAAATTATACTATCATTTCTATCTGCAGTGGGATACCTGCAGTATCGCGGTAATGCTCCCCGAGCTCCAGCATGGCCTCATCATCCTCCTCGTAAAGCCACTTCATTTTTACCTCATTGCCCGAGCGACCGTAACCGGTGAGCCTCTTCAATATTT
>JBFYPG010000025.1:0-2782 GCA_041303415.1 Bacteroidales bacterium | reverse complement strand
ATCCTTATGCATTTCGGTGATCCGAAAGCATCGCCGCCCACGACAGCGACCTGCGCCTTATCGAGCAGCCAGAGAGCAAGATCATCAGAGGTATGGATAACCTTCTCCCCGTCCGACCTTCCGAGGTAATAACTTATATCAGGCATAACGTAAAATGCGCCCTGCGGAATTCTGACCCTGAATCCCTTCACATCCTTAAGAAGTTTGCAGATCAGATCCCGGCGCCGCTGGAATGCTTCCTTCATCATCTGCCTGGAACTATCCTTTACACTGATCGCCGCCAGGGCTGCCTTCTGTGCTATTGTGCATACACCGGAAGTAAACTGCCCCTGAAGCTTATCACAGGCTTTCACTATCCAAAGCGGGGCTCCAATATAACCTACCCTCCATCCCGTCATGGCATAACTCTTTGATACACCATTGACTGTGATAACCTTATCGTAAATAAAATCGAACGACGCCATGCTTACATGCTCCCCCCTGAAAATTATATGCTCATAGATCTCATCCGACAGAATATAGAGCCCTTCATGCTTCTGTACTATCCTGGCAATGGCTTCCATCTCTTCCCTGTTATAGACCATGCCGGTTGGATTTGACGGAGAATTGAAGATGATGAGCCTGGTTTTCCGGGTTATGACAACTTCAAGCTGTTCGGGCTGAACCTTGAAGTCGTTATCAAGGGTCGCTTCAACGACTACCGGTTTTCCTCCGGCAAGTATTACCTGGTCCCAGTAACTTACCCAGTATGGGGCAAGAAGAATAACCTCATCGCCTGGATTTACTATTGAAAGGATTACATTAATTATCGAGTGCTTGCCTCCTGTTGAAACGATGATCTGTTCAGGGGGATAGTTTATACCGTTCTCCTCTTTGAATTTCCGGGAGATAGCTTCCCTGAGGTCGTTGTAGCCGGGAACAGGAGGGTATTTTGAAAAATTATCGTCTATTGCCTTCTTCGCAGCCTCCTTTATATAATCAGGAGTATTGAAGTCGGGCTCGCCAATGCTCAGGCTTATGATATCAAACCCTTTTGCCTTGAGCTCACGGCTCTTTTGAGCCATTGCAAGAGTCTGCGAAACTGATAATGATTTGATCCTGTCGGAGAGATGTTCCATGAGGAGTTTGGAGTTTGGAGTTTAAAGTTAGAGCAATGCCTTAAAGTTAAGAATAAAAGAAGTAATTTTGTTCGTTGTTAATAATTTTGAAGATTGATGGAGACTTTTTACGATATTCTTAAGATCACGATACCGGCTCTTCTTGTGATGCTGACAGCATGGTTTCTCCTGAGGAGCCTGATGAAGAACGATCAGGATAAGAGAAGGCAGGAGTTGATTCTTCAGACCAGCCGGACTGTCACACCTATCAAGCTTCAGGCTTACGAAAGAATTGTCCTGTTCCTGGAAAGAATATCCCTTGAATCGATGCTTGTCAGGATAAGTTCACCGGGGATGAGCGCATCACAGCTTCATTCAGCCCTGGTTACGACCATCAGAAGCGAATTTGAGCATAATCTCTCGCAGCAGATCTATATGAGCCCGCAGGCATGGGAAGTTGTCAGGAACGCCCGTTCCAGTATGATCAAGATCATCAACAGTGAAATTGAGAAAATGCCTGAAAAGGCAACCGGAATGGAATTCAGCCGTAGACTCCTTGAAACGGTCATGGGACTTGATAAGGAACCAACCAGGGCTGCAATAGAATATATCAAGGCGGAGATAGGAAGGATGATATGAATCTGGTTTCTCGTTGCTGGTTGCTGGTTGCTGGTTGCTGGTTGCTGGTTACTGGTTCCGATCAGAGAAAAACAACAAGGAACAAGCAACAAGGAACCAGGAACCTTTTAAAGCAGATCTACTGACCGCTTAACGAAAGTACTCAATTCTTCACCCTTGAGCATATTATTTGCCAGCAGAGCCAGGTCAATAACCTGCTTCACAACTTTATTGCCGGCACCCCATGCTTCAAGCATCTCTCTCCTGCTCTTTTCGATCCCGTCAAGTTCCCTGCGCAGCTTCTCAAGATCATCCTTCTCAAGCTGGCTTATCTCATCGGCTTTCTTTTTACTATGCTCCTTCTCCATGAATTCGATCTCTTCCCTGAGCTTATTCCTTTCCGCTTCATTCTCAACCAGCTTGTCTCCTGTTTCAGCTTTAAGGTCATCATGTATCTTCAGCACAAGCTTATGGTTAGGATTGACCACGAGGTTATAGCTGTCGGGGAGTTCACCGTAAAAGCTCATCCCTCCACCTATCTGCGACATATCCTTCATTCTCCTCATGAACTCCGACTGGGTGATCAGGACCGGGGCTTCATTTTCATCAAGTGTTTCAAAGACAACGTTATACATCTCCTTTGATTTTGTCTTAACGCTAAAAACACTTCGGAGATCCTCCTTTTGCCCGTCTGTAAGCTTTGATTCCCTGGTTTCCTCCTTCTGAATAAGCTTGTCTATAACATCCGAGTCGACCCTTACAAACCTGGTTTCCTTTAATTTGGTCTCCAGGTGATTTATCAGATGAACATCAAGCTGTCCATCCATTTGTAGTACGTCATATCCCCTGGCCTTTGCCTTTTCAATATATGCATACTGATCTGATTTGCTTGTTGAATACAGGTAAACAAGGACTTTGTTTTTGTCAGTCTGTGTTTCTTTTATAGTTTTCTCATACTCCTCCAGCGTAAAGTATTTGTCTTCAGTGTTTTTAAGAAGTGCAAATTTCACAGCCTTCTCATAGAATTTTTCCTCCGTTATCATTCCGTAATCTATGAAAAGCTTAAG
>JBFYPG010000024.1:0-19171 GCA_041303415.1 Bacteroidales bacterium | reverse complement strand
GGCAGATCGTGGAGTGCCCTGATAATTTTCAGCATGATTTTACTGTTTATTATTCCGCCGCGCAATAAAGGACTGAGATTCTGGATACCCGCCGTCCTTGTACTTGGTCCGTTCGCTTTAGCTGCCAGAATATTAGCTTTTAATCCTGCGAAAACATCAATATGGCGTAAGGCTCTTATTGAGACTGGCGGGAACATGGTGCCTGTTATTATTGTTTACCTTGCTGCATTAGTTATCATGATATTGAAGATGATATCAGGAGGCATGGGTCAGCAGCAGCAGGCTTTGCTTATACTCGCCTTTCCTTTATTGGCATCATGGATCATTTTTCAATCTCCTCTGCTGGCATTAACAGGGAAAAAGAACTTTTTCAAATTTCTGTTTCAGCGTCTTCCCCAGGTATTGGTTACCACATTTCTTGTACTGGGCGGGATTTTCCCTGTCTCCATGGTGCTTGTAAACAGGACAATCGCAATGTCACAGTTAATACCTCTGTCGCCCTGGATTGTGATGACCTGGCTGGCAATAATTGTCGCAGGCAGTCTGATTGGCGGAATATTCATATTTTTATATGAGCACTGGGCAGTAAAGAGAGGTTATCAGGCATGGAATGTTTTTGCAGGAAATGAAGGAGATGTGATCACTCCGGGATGGAGTAAGCTATGGTGGTGGGTGATCATTAGTGTATTGGTCATCTTTGCCGGTCTTATTGTTGGTGTAATGCTGCTGAAGGCAATGACAGGTTAATATGATAAATTATAGAAGATCGTGCCGGGCTGTATGCGTCTGAACATATTTATGATGACAGCAACATTGTTGCTATCTTCCTGTTCTAAAAACGAGGAAGAGACTATTCCGTGGAAGCCCGTAACAATGGACGACGGATGGTCAGTCTCAAGTCTGCAGGCACAAGATGTGGATTCAGCTGATATCAATAATCTTTATGTGTATGCTGAAGATATTGATAACCTGTATAGCCTGCTTGTAGTAAAGAACGGGTATCTGATAGCTGAGAAATATTTTAACGGGATGACTGTGAACGATGCTGCTCGTACTGCATCAGTCACAAAAAGCATCACATCAGCTTTGGCGGGTATTGCAATCAGGGAGAACTTCATCACAGGTAAAGACCAGAAGCTGAAGGATTTCTTCCCTGAAATTGACTGGGAATCAACTGATCCACGAAAGTCTGAGATCACCGTTGAGCAGATACTGCAAATGAGGTCGGGTTATCCTTGGGAAGAGGTTTATGGATACCTGGAAACACTAACTAACTCATCAAACTGGATCCCATTTCTTAAGCAGTTCCCACTTTTGCATGATCCGGGCACACAATTCGGATACTCGAATTTTACGGCACATATCATGGCGATAATCATAGCCCGAAGCGCAAATCAATCACTATTATCATTTGCCAGGAATTATCTTTTTAATGATATGGGTATCTCAATAACCGGCTGGCCGAAAGATGCAAACGGATTCTATTACGGCAGCGGGGATATACAGATGATACCAAGAAGTCTTGCCAAATTCGGACAGCTTTATCTCGATGAGGGAGTCTGGAATGAAGTCCAGCTTATCCCTTCTGAATGGGTGAATTCAACCTTCCAGGTATATTCTTCCGCAACCTATGGCCGGGAGATTTTTACTAACATCCGCACCCTCAAATACGGATATCTCTGGTGGTCAGGAACTTGCGGAAGTCATCAAATCTGGTTTGCATGGGGACATGGCGGTCAGATGGTTGTGATAATCCATGATTTGAATATGGTTGTTGTAGCTACTGCTTCTGTTCCGGGCATATTCGATCCTGATGCATGGCCTAAATCAAAAGCTGTTATGGAGTTCGTCGGCAGCTTTATCAAACAAATTTGATCATTAATCTCAAATATATCATGATGAAGAAACTGACATTATTATCAGCTGCTCTCTCCCTTGCGATCAGGTTTTCAGGGCAGGATATGTTCCCGGCACGACAGCTGACCTTCGACCCCGCGCAGCAGGGTTTTGCCACATGGTCGCCTGATAGCAAGTCAATTGTGTATCAGTATACGGACATGAATGATACCATCGGTAACAATGGATTATGGAAGATATCCGCTGAAGGATCAGAAGCAAAAAAGATCTTCAGTGGTCTCGCCGAACATCCGAAATGGTCACCTGATGGAAAATATATTGTATTTGATGCCGATACAGGAAACAGCATTAGAATGATACCTGCAGAGGGAGGTGATGTTATAAAATTCCTTCCCGATTCAGTGCTCATTCAGAACGGGGGTCTCCCCTGCTGGTCTCCCGATGGCTCACAGATCGCTTTTATTGAGAGGAAAGGATTATCCGTCTGTACTTACAATCTAAAGACCGGTGAACTGAAAAGCCTGTTCCGTGAGGAAGGACATCTGCCACTTCCCGGAGGCTGGTGGATTGACGGCAAGAGCATCCTTGTTGCCAATATGGACAGGCAGACAAGAAAATGCACAATGCTTAAAGTATCTGCTGAAAATGGGGAAATCTCACCAATTACAGGTCATAATGAAAACTTTTACCGGTACATTGCTCTTTCACCGGACGGAACGCTGCTGGTATATGGAGCTCTTGCAGGAAAATTTCTGGGTCTGTATATTATGCCGGCAGAAGGCGGAAAATCTTTGTCCCTGGCTTTAAAGGAGGACGGACATACCGAAGGTGCAGCCTGGTCACCTGACGGAAAGAAGATAGCATTTACCAGGACTCAGGGACGGAATTTCGATATCTGGGTGATGGATGTGGATATCAGAGAAATTAAGAGTAATCTTTAAAAGAAATAGAAATTGAAGCGCTTTTCAGAAAATTTAACAAAGATCCTTTTAATACTGATCTTTCTGCAATGTACCAGTCTGGTTCATCCGGTTCATTGTTCAGACCCGGATATTGATTCCGTTATTGCAGATTTGCAAACATTTATTCCTGAATATATCAGGAGCCATAATGTTCCGGGTGTTGGAATATCACTGGTAAAGAATGGAAGAATCGTTTACAATGATGGTTTTGGTGTTTCTAATTCAATAAAGAAAACTCCGGTTACAGCAAATACATTATTTGAAGTGGCTTCAATCAGCAAGGTAATAACAGCATATATAGCATTAAGACTAGTTGACGAAGGAAAGCTTTCGACTGATAAACCTTTACACTGTTTTTTGAAGGAAGAATGGATACCCCCATCACAATTCAGGGATTCAATAAAATTAACCCATGTGTTGTCACATAGTTCAGGTCTGAGTAAGACCAGCAGGGAAATTATGTTTAAACCGGGGACTGCTTACTATTATTCAGCCAATGGGTTCAATTTGACAAAAGAGGTCATGGAACAGGTAACCGGTGAAACCCTGGAGGAGCTTGCCACCAGGTTGGTCTTTGAACCTCTTGGAATGAAAAACAGCAGTTTTACAAGACGAGATGATTTAGTAAATACTACATCTAACGGGCATATTCGTGCTATACTCCCGGTAGCCCTTTCGATAATACTATGTTCTGCCAATTTTCTGGTAATCCTGCTTATTGGTCTTCTGATCAACAGGTTTAGGACAAAATCATGGCGTATCCGGCAAAGTCAGATTTTCATCTTTACGATACTGGCTTTTTTGATCTTTGTATTTGCAATGTTTTTCTTTCTGGGAAAATCCTCCCTGATTGAATTTGCCTACCTGTTTTCAGTTACAGGAGTTATATCACTGATATTTTTTCTCCTTCTTTTCTATGCAGGCAAACGGTTTATGCGAAAAGCAATTCAAAAAAGATGGGTTCATAAGGTTGTTTTAACAATTTGGGCAATATTCCTTATAACAATAACAGGATTTATTTCTTCGAAGGTCAGGAATGTTCCTGTCCCTGTTTTTCCGGATTACAATGTGTCAGCTGCCGGAACTGTAAGGACTTCTCCTGCAGAACTGACAAAATTTATGCTGGAGCTTGCCAATCCACAATACCTCAGTTCTGAAACATCGCAATATTTAAGAACACCAAAGATCAGATTGAGTGATAACCTTTCATGGGGAATGGGACCCGGAATTATATATACTGATAAAGGATATGCTCTCTGGCAATGGGGTCAGCATATTGATTTTCAAAGTATCATGGTAGTTTTCCCGGATGAGGGCTCCGGTGTAGTGGTATGCACCAATAATGATATGCTTAATCCTGATGTGGCACTTGAAATTGCCGAAAGGGCAATTGGGAAAGAAATTGAGCCTTTAAGAGCAGCTATTCACCTTGAATATGATTATTCTGACTAGTGAAAACCTGACACGAGAAAACATAGATGCAGGATTAATAATAATTAATGTAGATACCGGACTTCTTGAAAGAGACAATATTAAATTTCAAAAAAAATAACCACGGAGTCACACGAAGTAAAAACAGAGTTTCACTGTTTAAAAGCCGTGTAACTCAGTAAAACTCTGTGAAACTCCGTGGTAAATTTCTTAATAGGGTTTTAACTTTCTGAAGGGTCTTATAAATACTGATAATCAATATTAACCTGATGATTATGTCAGATTTTTATCGTACTGCCGTCAGGTTTTTTGCAGCCATTGTTCTCATTCTGGCTTTAGCCCATACAGGATGCAAAAAGGAAGAAAATTACCCTGATATATATAAGTATGAAACTCCCGATCAGCTGGATGACGGATGGGTAACAGAATCGCTGAGTGACGCGGGAATAGATGATAAAACCCTGTGTAATCTGATGAACAGGATCTTTGCTACTGATGGTCATAATATACATAGTATCCTGATTATCAATAATGGCAAACTTGTATTTGAGGAATACTTTAACGGAGAGAAGTTCAAACTTGGGAAATATACCGGTGAATACGGATTTGACAGGAATGACCTCCATACACTTTGCTCTGCAACAAAAAGTTACACATCAGCCCTCCTGGGCATAGCTATTGACAAAGGATACATTAAATCAATCAATGATAAAGTATTTGATTTTTTTCCTGAAAATTCTGATCTTATTGCTATTTCCCCGGGCAAGGCGGAAATGACAATCCGTAATGTGCTTATGATGTCTTCAGGATTGCAATGGGATGATGAGTCAACTTCATACTACGATCCTGCCAATGATATGTACAAACTCTTTACTACAGGCGATCCTATGAGGTTTATACTTTCAAAGGATCTGCTGTGGACACCAGGAACGCGCTTTGCATATGAAAATTGCAATACCAACCTTATCGGAGAAATAATACACAGATCGACACATGCAAGACTCGATTTGTTTTGTGATTCAGTCCTGTTCTCAAAGCTTGGCATAGAAACATATGAGTGGCAAAGAATCAAACCTGAAATAATATTTACTTCCGGAGATTTAATGCTTCGCCCCAGAGATATGGCGAAATTCGGGCAGCTTTTCCTCAATAAAGGTAACTGGAACAACGAACAGCTGATATCTGAAAAATGGTGCATGGAATCAACTTCCACTCAAATCGATCCGAATGATTTTTCAACCGCCTGGAGCTGGTCAGACGGATATGGTTTTCAGTGGTGGCAGAGAGATTATACTTTCAATAAGAGAGAGTATCATTCTTATTTTGCATCCGGTTGGGGTGGACAGCATATCATTATAATTTCCGAGCTGGAAACTGTGATCGTATTTACAGGTGGTAATTATTTTACTAATGAAAAAATATCATGTTATGAAATTGTCGAAGAGTATATCATTCCGGCCTTACAGAAATAAAATGATAATTCAGGGATTGTTCCTGCTGCTGGCCGGTGTTTTCACCTCATGCCAAAAGCAGGAAAATAACCGTTTCCCGCTTGCTGAACAGTATAATATTGACGGAGAACAGCTTACACTGGCTTTCGATGAGTTTAAAACTGTAGAGGGAGCCCTAAGCCTGATTGTATGCCGTGACGGAACAATCGTGGCAGAGGAATATACAAATTATAAAAGTTATGGCGCCGACAGCATAAAAAGTATTATGTCGGTCACCAAAACTTTTACCGGCGTCCTGGTGGGCATGGCAATTGAAAAAGGGTTCATTGAAAGTGTGAATGTTCCGATAAGCAGATACCTTACAGGAATAGTAACCTTCCCCGATAATATAAAATCAAATATCACTATCGACCAGCTCCTAAAAATGTCGTTCGGGCATTCATGGAACGGGACTTCCTCTTCAAGCTTATATAATACATGGGCCACTACTGCCGATCACCTGCAATACATAATTGATCTTCCGCTTGTCGCCGCACCGGGGACACTATTTAATTACAGTGACGGAGCTTCTCATTTACTTTCTGTGATAATTACAGAAGCAACCGGTATCAATACTCTTGATTTTGCAAAAACTTACCTCTTTGATCCGATTGGTATTACTAAACTCAGGTGGCCAAAAGATGATAAGGGTTATCCTAATGGCGCCGCAGGCTTACGGATCACTCCTGCCGATATGGTAAAATTCGGAAATCTTATACTTAATAAGGGAAAATACAATGATCAGCAGGTGATCCCGGAATCATGGATCACCACGATGACTACTACTAAGATCTCAACAAATAACGATGTCCCCTACGGTCCTGAATACGGGTACCAGATCTGGCTCGGGACTGAATCGGGCCACAGGTATTACATGGCAATGGGCTGGGGCGGACAATTTATAATTATAGTCCCTGATCTTCAGCTTGTTGTTACTGCCACCTGCTGGACAAGCGATTTAACCGACCAGCAGGCCGGAGAACACTGGATGAGCATAAATCAGACAATTTTTGAGAAGATATTACCTTGTGTTAATTAAATGAAACATATCATGAAAAGACTTTTGGCTTTATCCTTCCTTCCGTTGTTCTGCTTTACTGTTACAGGGCAGCAGAACATAACATCCGGTTTGAGTCTCCATTACCTCGGACAAAAACCTCCCGGCATGACACCGGAATTATTCGCTCCTGACATTATTGCTACAGGTTATTACGAACGCGACATAACCATTTCACCCGACGGAACCGAGATATTTTACGGAATTCTCACGGGCCAGCATGTAACTATCTTATATACAAGGCTTGCAGATGGCAAATTGACTGAGCCTGAAATTGCTCCGTTTGCCCGTAATAGCCAGTATTTCTTCCTTGAACCATGCTTCTCCCCTGATGGAAGAACAGTTTATTTTCTATCAACTAAGCCTCCTGAAGGGAAAGAACCAAAGTCTGGCTGGACTTACCAGAACATATGGGCTTCCGATAAGAAGGAGGATGGAATATGGGGCGAAATTTATAATCCCGATACTGCCTTTAACAGGCCAAACTCACAATTTTATCCGTCACTGACAAAGACAGGAACTATTTATTTCACCAGAAGCGATGAGAAGACCGGGAAATCTGAGATACTCAGGGCCAGGAAAAACGGAAACAGTTTTGACACTCCGGAACTGCTTCCGCCGGTAGTAAATGGCAATGGGAACATATACAATGCTTTTATTTCACCGGATGAGAGTTTTCTTATCGGATGTGTGGACAATGAAAACAATGAAATTAATCCCGGCTTCGCTAATTATTATGTTTTTTTCAGGGATATCAATGATAACTGGAGCGACGGTATCTCATTCGGACCAGAAATCAATATTAAAGGAAGCAATGCTATTTCTGCTTCAGTTTCACCTGACGGGAAATACCTGTTCTTCTCAGCAAGGACAACAAGTGAAAGAATGAAGGAAATATCATCGAAAAATACTCTTGGGTCGCTAAAGGAGTACCTTAACAGTCCGCAGAATGGTACTTATGACATTTACTGGGTATCAGCCGGTGTGATTGATGCTTTACGTCCAAAAAAATAATGTGGATCGCTGGCGCGGTCACGATAACTGTGCATTTCTTCACAATTCATGTAACAGTTCTTATCTAAATGTTTTAAATAGTTTTTATTATCAAATTACCCCCTTCCCAGCCTTCCCCCAAGGGGGAAGGAGCTAAAACCTTTCCCCCTTGGGGGAAATTAGAAAGGGGGTTGTTTCATTAAAAAGAAATGTTACATAATTCTGAAGTGTTACATAGCTATCGGGATGTAATCCGTGCCAGTAAAAACAAGAATATAAATAAAAAATGAAAAAACTTTCGTCCCTCTTATTGATCATTGCTCCAATAATTTTTACTTCCTGCAGTAAATCAGGCGACCATTTTGATTTTGAGTGGCCGGTTTCGACTCCTGCCGCAGAAGGAATGGATCAGCAGAAAATAGACTCAGCATTTATACAGGCTGAGGAACTGGGATTTGTCGATGCTCTTCTGGTAATTAAGGATGGTTACCTGGTTGCTGAAGAATACTACAATGGCTATAATCAAAACAAACCACACCAGCTCTGGTCAGTTACTAAAAGTTTTATGTCGGCTATTTTCGGTCTGGCAGTTGATAACGGCCTTATTGAAAATCTGGACAAAAAAGCAATGGATTATTTTGCGGAATACGCATACACAGCTATGGATCCAAGATTTTACGACATAACAATTAAGCATCTTCTGACGATGAGAATGGGCATTGACAATGAGGAAGACAACCTGATACCTGTGGTGCAGACCAGCAACTGGATACGGGAAACGTTCAATCTTCCGCTGATCTTTAATCCGGGACAAAAATTTTGTTACAATTCACTTGAGACACATCTGCTGTCAGCTATCCTGACCAGGGTAACGGGCATGAGTGCTCTGGAGTTTGCAAATGAAAACCTGACCGGACGGATGGGTATTGAAATTGCCGATTGGCGGACGGACCCCCAGGGAAATAACACAGGAGGCTACGATATTTACATGACACCACGCGATATGGCAGTTCTCGGATATATGTATCTGAATGAAGGTAAGATCAATAATACACAGATCGTCTCAAAAGAGTGGATTGATGCCTCGCTGACAAGGACCTGGCCTACCGATTCAAAGAAATGGGGGCCTCTGACCTATTATAATTATGGCTACCTTTGGTGGCTCGGCAGGATAAACGGATATGATCTCTTCATGGCTCTGGGCATGGGAGGCCAGTACATCATCAACTTCCCCGGCCCGGATCTGATAGTCGTAATAACATCGAATAAAGATATAAGCTGGGACAATGAACAGGAGATCCCGGCACTGGAAATTGTTTCAGATTATATCCTTGAATCACTTTAATCACTTTAAAAACTTTTAAGTAATCATGGATTCAAAAAGTCAGATAACCCCTGCAGAAAGAAAAGACCTGGTGAAGAAAATGATAATCAGGTTTTCATTTGTACCTCTGTTCATTGGCATATTCACGCTGCTGCCTGCCGGCACCTTTAAGTACTGGCAGGTGTACCTTTATTTTTCTGTCATTGTCATTCCAATGATCTTCGTGCTTTTCTACTTTCTTAAAAGAGATCCCAAATTCCTTGAACGGCGGTCCAAAGGAACTGAAAAGGTGAAGGAACAGAAACTTATCCAGCTTATTAACCTGCCTGTGTTCATGGCTGCATTCATTGTTCCCGGACTGGACAGGCGTTTCGGCTGGTCAGATGTTCCTGTGGAGATTATCATCATTACAAACATCGTAATTCTCGGAGGATATCTGATCATATTCAATGTCTTCAGACAGAACAGCTACGCCTCACGGATAGTTGAGACCGATAAGGAACAGAAGGTAATCACTACCGGGTTATACAGTGTTGTAAGACACCCTATGTACATCGGGGTGATGATAATGTACCTGCCGACTCCCCTGGCGCTTGGCTCTTACTGGGGACTTATACCCATGGCTCTTCTCCCGGTTGCTCTCGTTCTAAGGATATTAAATGAGGAAAAGGTACTGTCTGAAAGCCTGGAAGGCTATAAAGAATATTGTCAGAAAACAAGATACAGGCTGATACCATATATCTGGTAACCAATGGTTCGGGGTTTGGGGTACCGGGTACAGGGTACAGGGTACAGGGTACAGGGTACAGGGTACAGGGTATACAGGGTACAGGGTACAGGGTACAGGGTAAAGGGTACAGGGTACAGGGTACAGGGTACAGGGTACAGGGTAAAGGGTAAAGGGTACATGGTACCGGGGTCCGTGTTTAATGTTTAGTTTAAGGGTTTTACCGTTGCGCCGTTGTGCCGTTGTGCCATTATTTAAACCACTCTTCACTGAAATTTACAAGATATACCCTGTCAGTAGATCTTGTCAGCGCAGTATAAAACCATCTGAGGTAGTCGATTGTTATCTCATTCCGGTTGAACATACCCTGGTCGATAAAGACCCTCTCCCACTGACCTCCCTGCGCCTTGTGGCAGGTAACGGCGTACGCGAACTTTATCTGGAGGGCATTGAACCATGGGTCCTCCCTTACAGCCTGGTACTGCTTTCTTCTTGTCCTGATATGAACATAGTCTGCAAGAATGCTCTGGAACAGCTCACGGTTCTTCTCTGCCGGCAATGCGGGTGTATCAAGATGAAGGACATCCATCATCACTTTTGATTCAACCTCGAAATCATAATCGGGGAAATAAAGTTCCATTTCGGCATATTTAAAACCATACCGTTCCTCATATCTCCTTATTTTCCTGACTTCAGCAATATCGCCATTGGCAATAAAACCCGGGCCATCCTCATCTTCCTCCACCAGGAAATAATTGTTCTTCACCACCATCACCATGTCGCCGGGACTTATCTCCTCTTCCCTTCCGAAGATCCTGTTCCTTATCCCCTGGTTATAGCGGTTTGCCTGTTTGTTTGAATTGACAACTATAATAGTCCCTTCCATCCCGCTTGTGCCGTAGGATACTGACAGTTCATCAATAAGCTCCTCCCCGCTCAGCCTGATCACATCTTTAAAGTTCACAGTATCGAGGTATGGGTGAATAAGGTCATTTTCAGCTATCTGCAGCCTCACCCTGGTTGCGTTCATCAGCACACCGGATGTCTCACTCTGACGAACGACCTGCCTGAGTTCGGCGCTCCTGAGGGCAAAACCATATTCTTTGAGTGCGTCGAGGTCGAGTGCCGGACTGAGTGCTGATCCTACAGGCGGCAGCTGGGCGGAGTCGCCAACAAGGATGAGCTTGCAGTCGGTGCCTGAATAGACATATTCAAGCAGGTCATCGAGCACTTTTCCGCTGCCGAAGAGCGAGGTGTCGGATGAGATGTTCGAGATCATTGAGGCCTCATCGACGATGAAGTATGTATCCTTGTGAAGGTTCCTGTCGAGGACAAAGCTGCCCATCCCGTCCTTCATTGATTTCTGACGGTATATCTTTTTGTGTATCGTGAAAGCCTGCCGGTCTGCATAAGATCCCAGCACCTTTGCAGCCCTGCCGGTGGGCGCAAGGAGGACTGACTTCATCCTGAGCAGATCGAGCGTTTTTACTATTGAGCTGATGACGCTAGTTTTGCCGGTGCCGGCATAACCTGTGAGGAGAAAAATAACATCATTGGTGTTATCAGTGATATAGGAGGCTATTTTCTTAAGTGCCTCAGACTGATCTTCGGTTGGCTGATTCCCAAGGTTTTTGCAGAGGTTATTATATATAATTGTGTCGCGCATCAAATGTTTTAACCGCAGAGGACGCAAAGATACAGCAAAGCACGCAAAGAAACAGTATTAAATAATTCTCTTTGCGCTCTTTGCGTTAAAGCTCTGCGAACTTTGCGGTTAATTTAAGTTTAATAACATATTGCTATATTTGTTTATAAAATATTCGGAACTGATGGCTTTTCTGGAGCTTTTTGATGAGACCCTTGATATAAACTCAACTGAGAACTATGAGCTTTCGGTGCAGATGAACCGTGACGGGTTTACATTCACCATTCTTGATACTCTCAGAAACAAGTATATTCTCATCCGTTCGCACGAGCCTGACGACAACAAATACCTTAATCCCGACAGGATAGAGGAGATAATAAGCAAGGATGACTTCCTGACAAAACGTTACAGGAAGGTCAACATGATAATCCCCTCGCCGAGGTTCACCCTTATTCCGGCTCCGCTGTACGATCCCGGCAAAAAGGAGGAGTACTTCGCATTCAATCACATAATGGAGGAGAGCGATCAGATACTTGTAAACAAGATCTCCGATCCTGATGCCTACATCATTTTTTCCATCCCCAAACCGCTTGCTGAGATATCATCACGCTGCTGGCCTGACGCACATCCGCTTCATCACACCCGGCCTCTGATGCATCAGCTTTCGCACAACAGCAGGAGCAATGACGGCTTCTACATTCATCTGCACGCTGAAAGGGAGTTCTTCAACCTGTTCATCTTTAATAACAGCGCGCTTAAATTCAGCAACAGCTTTAATTACAGGAACATCTCCGATATACTCTATTTTACCCTGAACGTGTTCAGGAATATGGGAATTAAAAATGACGTGACCCTAAACTTCAGCGGGATAACTGAGAAATTTGATGACCTCTGGTCAAATTTTGCACTGTACATCAAGGATCTTAAATTCACGGGCCCGGCAGGGAACTTTACATTCAGCTATGTCTTCAACGACATTGAGCTTCACAGGTACATTAATTTATTCACTGCGGCAATTTGCGGATAATAGGCGGAAAATACAGGGGAAGAAAGATTGAGCCGCCTGCAGGACTGAAAGCAAGGCCCACGACCGACTTTGCCCGCGAAAGCCTGTTTAATATTCTTAATAATCGTATTGATTTTGAGGATGTTACTGTTCTTGACCTCTTTTCCGGAACAGGAAGCATCAGCTATGAATTTGCATCAAGGGGCGCCCGTGAGGTTCATCTTGTTGAGCAGGATATGAAACATTTTGCCGGTATTAAACGTATAATAAGAGATATAGGGTTTGATAATGTCAGGGCAATACACATTGATGTGAAGGCATATTTAAGGACCTGCTCTGTAAAATATGATGTTGTTTTTGCCGATCCTCCCTATGAGCTTCCCTGGCTGAAGGATATCCCTGGCCTTGTTACCGGATCGGGAATTATTAAGGAAGATGGTTTTTTTGTTCTTGAGCACCCCAGGAGCATGAGGTTCAGCGATCACAGTCTCTTCTTTGAGCACCGCAATTACGGCAGCGTTAATTTCAGCTTCTTCAGGCCTGCAAAGGTTTAGCCTTACGCGTACATATCATTAATGTCTGCCTTTGAAAGGTCGAACATCAGTTCGCTGACCTTTGAAACCACCGCCCTGAAATATTTCTCACCCTTTGCGGGAGTCGCCAGTGACGGATCGCCGATACCGGTATCATCTGTCACTTTTGACCACTTCCTCTCCGCCCAGGCCCATTTCTCATTCAGCGCCTTCACCCTGAATTTCTTTGCCAATCCCTTGCCTGCCTCTTTCAGAGGAAGAACAAACTCAGGAGCAAGGTACAGCATCAGGCTGGTCTCCATCTCGTCGGCGTGCCCTCCCCCCTTCTCGAAGAATTCACTGTTGTCCACCGACTGGTACCAGTTGCAGGTGCAGATGAACATCCTGGGATAGAGCGTTCCGAGCTCTCTTAACATCTGCTTAAAGTCGTTTCCGCCGTGACCGTTAAGGATAAGGAGTTTGGAGATCTTATGCCTGTTGAGAACATCTGCGACATCTTTAAGAATTGCAAACTGGGTTGATGGATTCATGTTAATGTTTACCCTGATATCGAGCTGTCCGGTATTCACTCCGAAAGGTATTACAGGCAGCACTATAAGCCTGGCACCCTTTTCATATGCCATTCCGGCGGATTCAGCTGCAATTCGTTCAGTTTCAATATTATCGGTGCCGAAAGGCATGTGGAGGTTATGGGCTTCAATCGCACCCCAGGGAAGAACAGCAAGTTCAATGGGGGCATCCTTAAGG
Organism: Bacteroidales bacterium; assembly: GCA_041303415.1. GTDB lineage: Bacteria > Bacteroidota > Bacteroidia > Bacteroidales > VadinHA17 > LD21. The sequence goes on along the minus strand of JBFYPG010000024.1, from coordinate 5,399 downwards.
GTTCTCCAGTTGGTTTCCGCAAGAATATAGGGTCTCATATCCAAATAATTATAAAACTTTTTCAAATATAAGAACTATAAAATAAAAACCGGGTTGACAGAAGAAGCATAAAAAATTTGTTTTAATTATCAGTGTTTTATAACTTTATGGTTTGATGGCTTAATTCTATTCTGATCCCGATGAAAAGGAATTCATTCATTATTGAGTTGATCAAGAGTCCTCCTTTCCTGATATTCATTATACTTGTGCTCGCGATCATCCTGGGAGTGTTCTTTGCCAACAGGAAGGATAAAGTAGTCAAGATGAAGGAGGAGGTACTCTATATCAAGCCGAGTCAGGGTGACACGACCAAACCCTAAGAATAGCAGGTTATGGTTAATTGGTTTCCTTTCCCCGCATAAAAAACAAGAACCCGATGAGATCTCATCGGGTTTTTTTAATTTTGCGGTGCGGACGGGACTCGAACCCGCGACCCTCGGCGTGACAGGCCGATATTCTAACCAACTGAACTACCGCACCAAAATTTTTATGCGATGCAAAAATAATCAAATTTTCAATTTCAGAAACAGTTAAACCAAAAATTGATCAAAGTACTTTACCCTGACCTGGCTCCCCCCTGCGCTTAATATAATCCAAAACAATCATCTTCAGTATATTAGCGAATTTTATATCGGGTACTTCCTCTTCTGTGAAGTATCTTGCCTTCTCCCCCTCAAGCAGAGTAATTTCAGCAACCGGGAGATTTATCCTTCCTGAAAAAATATATTTGATATTCGGATATGCATCTCCTTCCGGACATTCATATTTCCTGAAGAACTTATACTCCTTAAGATCATATCCGATTTCTTCCTTAACTTCCCTCACGAGGGCTTCTTCCGGAGTCTCTCCCTCCTCAACATGTCCGCCGAAGAGGTCCCAGTGACGGGGAAAAGGTATGCCGGGTCTGTTATCCCTCAGATAAAAGAGGAACTCACCCCTGTCATTTTCAAATATTATAGCGGCGATCTTTTTCATTCAGTTAGTAATTTTATTGATGAGCAGGGGTTTGATAGGCTAAAATTATTGAAATCCGTCGTTAACAGCATCGTGGCCCGTAAAATTCAGGAAAATTAATTACTTTCAGATTATTTATTAAGCTGAACAGGCATGAGTGCAGGTGAAATGTTGTTTTTTCTTAACAATACATATTCCATGATATTTATTTTGTGTAATTTTATATACCCCTGTATGAAGAAAGTCGGACAAGAGCGATATATCAACTTGTAATTCACTTAATTACGATTTATTTGCTTTTGGGACTGACCAGGCTTTGCTTAAAAAAGAATGTATCGTCTCCTATTTGCAATAATTCTCATATCGTTTTGTGGATGCAGCAAGGAGTCCCTTATAAATACAGAGACTCCGGACTGGACAGAAAAGACACACGGCAACAGCGCTGATCCTGATTACAGCATTGTGTTTCCGGAAGGTGAAGTTCTGAGGTTTGATATAACCATTGACCCTGCCGACTGGACAATGATGCAGAATGACCTGACAGCATACATTAAGACCGGAACATCAGGCTGGACGCCGGTATGGGTTCCTTGTTCCTTTAAATATAACGGAAGGGAATGGTACAAGCCCGGGATCAGATATAAAGGAAACTCGAGTCTTAAAGAATGTGTCAGAAGGAACATTAAAAAGTATTCGTTCAAGCTTGATTTTGATGAGTTTGAAGATGATTTCCCGGAAATTGATGATCAAAGGTTTTTTGGCTTCAAGCAGCTAAATCTTGCAAACGGATTTGACGACATGAGTCTGATGCGCGAGAAAACGACTTCAGATCTGTTCCTGAAATTTGGCATTCCTTCAGCGCATACTGCTTTCTGCGAGGTTTGGATTGATAGAGGCAACGGATCGGAGTATTTTGGACTCTACACACTAATTGAGGAGGTAGATGATACTGTTATTGAAACTCAGTTCGGGGGAGATGGAAATCTCTATAAGCCTGAAGGGCCACCGGCCACCTTTGCAAAAGGGACATACAATATCATAAAGTATGACAAGAAAAATAATCTGGAAGAGAACGATTATACGGATATAAAGGCATTATTTGATATAATTAACAACGGCCTGCGTACAGATGATCATCAGTCGTGGAAAACAGCTCTTGAAGAGGTTTTTGCCATTCCGGATTTCCTCAGGTGGCTGGCTGCCAATACAGTGATCCAGAACTGGGACACATATGGAAAAATGAGTCATAATTATTATCTGTATAATGATCCGGCTACCGGAAAGCTGACATGGATCCCGTGGGATAACAATGAGTCTCTGCGGCCCGGGAAAGAAGGAGGGGCTCTCAGCCTGTCATTAAGTGAAGTAACAGAAGGATGGCCATTGATACGGTATCTTATTGATGATGACCCTTATAATGATTTATACAGAAGTTATACTGCATCATTCATCCAGCATCCATTCTCAGTATCCTCTTTTGATGAAGTTATTGATAATCAGGCCCTTCTGATAAGGAAATATGTACAGGCTGAAGTTTCCGGATATACTTTCCTGCCTTCGGCATCGGTTTTTGATCAGGCTGTAGCGGACCTTAAGCAGCATGTACGGAACCGGAATGATGCTGTCAATGCGTTTCTGGGAACGGGGGGAAATTAGGGTGCGGGGTGCGGGGTTTATGGTTTGTGAAGAATAGCTATTTTTGTGTGAGTATTGAGTGTTAGTATTTAATTGAAATGATAAGGAATTACCTGTTAACGATATTGGTATTGTCTGGATTCCTGATAACAGCCTGCAGTAAGGATGAGTCTCCGGGTGACGATTTGTTAAATAAGCAGGAACCAGGTGATACTTCAGGGATACTGATCGACAAAGTTTCTGATATTGATGGTAATATTTATAAGGTTGTTGTAATAGGAACGCAGACATGGATGGCAGAAAATCTTAAGACAACGAAAATGAATGACGGAACCACGATCCCTCAGGTATCAGACGGGACTCAATGGGTCAGGCTCAACTCACCGGGATTGTGCTGGTTTGCCAACGATAAGACAGGCAGCAAGGGGAAGTATGGCGCTCTGTACAACTGGTATTCAGTTCAGGCAGGTAAGCTGGCTCCGTCGGGCTGGCATATTCCCACGCGGGAAGAGTGGGCTGTTCTTATAGATTATCTTGGCGGCACACAAAAAGCAGGAGGCAGGATGAAGGAGGCAGGTCTTGAGCACTGGAACGCACCCAATGCCGAAGCAACCAATTCAAGCGGATTCACTGCACTGGGATCAGGAGCAAGATATGGTTTCTGCAGCGGATTTCATGGTTTGAGTGAAAGAGTGTTTTTCTGGACTGCTTCTTCCTCGGCCGGGAAGGAGGATATTGCTTATTACCTGCATCTTGACTTTAATTCGGGGGTTATCGCTGATTCAACAGAGGTTCCTGGTTACAAAGTTTACGGGTACAGTGTGAGGTGTGTGAAAGACTGAATCCGGTTTTCTAAAAAAACTAATCATGAAACATTTCTATTTAGTCCTTTTCCTTTTTGCTCTTAAACCTGAGCCTGTCTGGAGCATCAATCCTTTTGCAAAATGGACAAAAACTGAACTTGTGCTCGACAATGGGATAGTCCATCGGACTATTAAGCTGCCTGGCACAGAAGGTAACTTTGTAACATCCTCATATAAGCCTGTAAATGGTGATTTTGATTATTTTCTGGATACCAATACCGACTTTCAGTTTGAAGTAAACGATATTGTATATTCCGGGAAAGGAAACTGGAGACTGAAAGATATCCGGACAATAGAAGATTCAAAAGAGGGCAACGGAGCTTCTGTAACACTTACCAGTCAGGATAAAATAATTGAACTGACAATAAATTATTTACTCTATCCCAATTCACCTGCAATACGTAAAAGCCTTACTGTTAAGAATTTAACAACAAATCCGATTAAGCTTGAGTCGGTTGATATAGAAAAATTTGAAGTGCCTGGTTATTACCCTGTTACCTTCAGCTGGATTTTAAAAGACTACGGAAGAAGAAGATTCATAGGTAATTACGATGGCGGAAAACAGGATGCTCTTATTATTGTGCATGATATGAATACAGAACAGGGTATTGTTCTCGGAAATGAGGCACCTGGTGTTTTAAAGCACACTTCAGTATTCTGGGAGTCGCAGGATATCTGTATCGGACTGACTCATAAAAACTCTCTTTTCCCATTCCGGAAATGGATTGAAATAGGTGATTCGTTTGAAACCCCACAGGTCTTTACTATGGTTTATAATAACAAAAAGGCACCCGATGAGATACTTAATATTGCCATACCGGATTTTGTGCGCAAGTATATGGGAATAAGGCTCTCAGAACTTATTGAGAAGCCGACTTTTGTGTACAACACATGGGAACCTTTCAATAAAGATATTAATGAAAAGCTTGTTATGGAACTGGCAAAAGCAGCTGCAGATGCCGGCATGAAAGAGTTTATTATTGATGATGGCTGGCAGGACAGTTATGGTGACTGGGGTATAGACTATAATAAATTTCCGAACGGACTGAAACCTGTTTTTGAATATATAAAATCACTGGGGATGAAGCCCGGATTATGGATCAGCATTGGAAGTGCTTCACCGTCAAGTAAGGTTTATAAATCTCATCCTGAGTGGTTTGTGACAGATATGGAAGGGAACCATACGTCCCTCCACGCGCCTGGTGAGAAAGATAAGTTTACTGCCTGTTTTGGGACCGGATGGTATGGTTACATTAAAGAGATATTGCTTAAAATGGCTGTGGAATATGGTATAGAGTATTACAAACTCGATTTTGCGGTTGTCACAAGTGCCTATACCTATGATCATAATCAATCGGGTTGTTATTCAACGGATCACCCGGGTCATAAAGATCATAACGAATCGCTGTTCACAAATTATGAGCGCCTGTGGACCCTGTTTGATGAACTTCATGAAGTACGGCCTCAACTGTTTATCGATTGTACATTCGAAACAATGGGAGCCACACAGGCTATTGACTATTCCCTTCTGAAACATGCTGAGGGAGACTGGCTCTCAAATTTTGCAGGAGCAGAGGGTGAGAAAACTGATATCAGGATTCGTAATATGGCATGGTGGCGTTCACCGGCAATGCCGGCAACTGCTCTTGTAATCGGAAATCCCCAGATGCAGGATAAAGGCTGGGAGACACACATAAAATCAATTGCAGGGGCACTTCCCATAATGTTAGGCGACCCCAGAAAGCTTACTGATAATGATCTTAAAACTTACCGGGGTTATGCCGACTGGTTGCAGCTCATGGAAAGAAAATACAGCATAATGAGTTACCGTCAGGATCTGCCCGGATTCGGAGAGCCTATGGAAGGAATGTGGGATGGTTTTCAACGCATCAATACAGAAACAAAAGC
>JBFYPG010000023.1:0-14143 GCA_041303415.1 Bacteroidales bacterium | reverse complement strand
ACCTTTCAAGTCTGGTCATTTCAGGTCAGATGACCAGGGAAGAAGCTTTGCGTATTATGAATGAAAAGGAATACACCGAATCAGCGATAAATGAAGATCTTGAATATGTGGCAAAGAAGCTGGACTGGACACCTGAAGAATTCTGTGCGGTGATCGACCAGCCGTCCCGCGGTCACAGCGAGTTCGCCTCAGACGACTGGATGTTCAGACTGGGTATAAGTGCAAAAAGAAGCCTGAGAAAAATTATGCAGAAAATTCCAGGGTAAGATTTAAAGCAGCCCTGCTGCATGCTCCCGCCCTGCATTAAGGGCCTTAAGGTTTAAATTAACGATCTCCTCACCTTTTCTTCCAAAGAGTTTCCTTACCGAGTTTTCAATAGAAGAAAAAGGCATGCTTATGAAATGGGAGGCTGCACCGAGAACAACAATATTTCCTGTCTTGACCGACCCGCATTCCTTCGCTATTGTGTCAGCATCAATTATTATGTTGTTTTTTATCTTCCTGATCTCTTCAAGGATTTTGTCAACTGGAGGATACTCAGGGATATTTATGAAAGGATTTGAATTTGTCACAAGCCAGCCATCTTCTGACAGCCACGGAAGGTACCGCAGCGATTCCATCGGCTCAACTGAAATGATAAGATCTGTTTTGCCATAAGGTATCAGGTCGGAAGCCACAGGCTTGTCGGAGAGCCGGAAATGCGACTGGACATCACCTCCCCGCTGGCTCATTCCATGAACTTCTGACTGCTTGAGATAAAGCTTATTCTCTACTGCTGCCAGCCCTATTGCCGCAGCTATTGACAATATTCCCTGACCTCCAACACCTGCCAAAATTATATCCTTTTTCATTAATTAAGATGTTTCAAGATTCAAGATTGAATTTTAAATTATTCATTTCATTCTTAAGTTGTTTCCTCTCTCTTTTTTTTGGTGGCTGTCTGTATACATTCCCTTTCTGAGATGATGACTGAGACGCCCTTGTATTCAAGTTCTTCCGATATTATACGTATGTTTTCTTCATGATTCTTACGTAATGGATTGATAATCCTGAGATGAGTGCGTTCCACTCCTATTCCAAGGCATATCTGTTCAAGCCTTCCTGTTGCCTGTGATTTCTGACCACCGGTCATTCCTGTGGTAGAATTATCTGATATGATGATAGTTACCGGTGAGTTTTTATTTACGGCATCAAGCAATCCGGTCATTCCGGAGTGAGTGAAAGTTGAATCGCCGATAACGGCTACCGCGGGTACAAGTCCCGCATCAGCTGCCCCGATGGACATGGTAACCGATGCTCCCATATCCACGCACGAGTTAATGGCATTATATGGAGGAAGTGCACCGAGTGTATAACAGCCAATATCGGAAAATACTCGTCCTTGTCCGTATGGTTTCAATGCCTCAATAAGTGCATTGAACATATCGGCATGGCCGCATCCCTTGCAGAACGACGGTGGCCGCGGCTTCACCAGTTCAGGAACTTCCCTTCCCCGTATTACCTTCATTCCCAGAGCTTTTGCTACGATGGCGGGATTAAGCTCTCCGTCGCGCGGGATGGTACCGTCCAGGCGTCCCAGAACCTTGATGCCGTTATCCAGGATACCCCTGAGGCTTTCTTCAATAATGGGATAACCCTCCTCAAGTAGTATCACCTCCCTGCAGCGCGAGGTAATCTCCTTAACCATCTCGGCCGGGAAGGGATAAGCGGAGATTTTCAGCACCGGGTATGCGTGATGCGCATCCTTCAGATTTTCCATCAGATAGTTATATGCTATCCCGCAGGCAATGATCCCGGTTTCCCGTTTTTTACTATCGTGGTATGAATTGTACTTTGATATCCTGGCGTCATACTTAACAGTTTCATAGGATTTCAGCAATTCCCTGTATTTTTTTCGTGCCAGCGCGGGAAGCAGCACAAACTGCACGGGATCGGAAGGTATATTCAGCTTCTTTCCGGGAGCAGGGTGCTTTGCCAGCTCGACGCTGGCTCTTGAATGAGCCAGCCTTGTTGTGATCCTTATCATTACCGGCACCCTGTATTTTTCCGACAGCTCGAATGCATCGGTCACCATATCATAGGCTTCCTGCTGGTTTGAAGGCTCGAAGCAGGGAACGAATGCGAACTTTGCATAGAACCTCGAATCCTGTTCATTCTGTGACGAATGCATGGAAGGATCATCAGCAGATACAACTATCATACCTCCATTTACCCCGGTAATGGCTGAATTGATGAATCCGTCGGATGCAACGTTGAGACCGACATGCTTCATGGCGACCATTGAACGCTTTCCCGCATACGACATTCCGAGTGCAGCCTCAAGAGCTGTCTTTTCATTTGAAGACCATTCCCTGTGTATTCCACGTTCCGCAGCAGCCGCAGATGCCTGGATATACTCCATTATCTCAGTCGATGGAGTCCCCGGATATGCGTACATCCCGCTAAGGCCTGCATCAATGGCGCCCTGTGCTATTGCTTCATCCCCCAATAGTAGTCGTTCAGGCATAATTATGATTTGAAAGCAGTGAAATTACTTAAAAATAAGTTAAATGTTTTACTGTTAAGCTCAATAATATTTACTTTGCAGACTCTAACATGATTTATCACGTTATTACTGATTAAACTGAAACTTGAACAGGTCCTGCAATATTGTTTTTCTTCTACTTCTGCTAACCATCCCCTTGCATAGCCAGACAGTCACTCCTGAAAGATTTATCCAGGTGAGCGGTATCGTAACCGATATAAGCAACAGGCCGGTGGCAGGTGTTACGGTCATCTCCAGGAAGCTGCATAGAGGAGCCATAAGCGAGAGGACAGGTATCTATTCAATAACAAGCGTCCCGGGCGATACAATTTATTACAGGGCTCTTGGCTTTAAAAGGTACCATACAATAATACCTCCTGATTACGATCAAAGACATTGTATGGTCGATATCAGCCTGGAGATAGACACTATACCGATTGAGGGTGTCACGATCCTCCCCTGGAAAACTTACAATGAGTTCATCAGGGAGATGACGAAGGAGAAGCCAACTGATCCGCTGATTGAAAACATGAATGAGAATATCGCATCAATATATGTGGCCGTAACAAAAGAGACCGGAGTAAGGATCTCACCTGAAGCAGGTTTCAGGTATGCTATGGAACAGAATTTCAGTTCAATGGCGACCAGGGGTCAGTTCCCTGTAAATAATCTTCTCAATCCGTTCGCCTGGGCAAAATTCATCAGCGGAATAAAGAACGGGCTGCTCAAGAGTGAATCGACTAAAAGACCGCAGCCGGCCAAACCTATCAGGAAGAAGAAAAAGACAGATACAAAATGACCGTATCATTTTGTATTTTTGTGCTGTATGAAAAATTATGAGGGCAAGATCGTCGGAATTCTTGGCACCGTTGTCATTCACCTGGCAGCAGCAATTATTTTCATGCTATTTCAGATCAGGGCTCTCAATATTGAGCGAAAGAACGAATTTGTGATTGAGTTTGCAGAAATCAAATCAGAAGAGCCTGAAGACAAGGAGAAGCTGATCAATCTGCCGGCAACTTCCATAGAAAGAATTCTGCAGGGTGATGAGGATCTGCTTAATATAGCGAGGAACCTTGCCAATAAGCCTGATGTACAGATCGATCCCGATGATTATATCGATAAGGTCAAAGAAGAGCTTATCGCAAGCGGCAAACTGGGAGAAGACAATTACATAGATGAATGGAAGAGGCTGAAGGAGGCAGGAAATGAAGAGAACCTTGCCTTCGAGAACAGGAAAGGAACAGGAGAAGAGGAACAGCCCGATGAATCGGAAGTAATGGCTGCCGCTTACCAGGGTCCCACAAGGATATATTATGAACTTAAAGACCGCAATCATACATATCTTCCCATACCTATATACAAATGCGAGGGATCAGGGAAAGTTGCCCTGGCAATTCTTGTGAACCAGAAGGGTATCGTTGAGGAAGCCCGCATAATTGAATCGGAAAGCACAACCAATGACCCTTGTCTTAAAGAGACTGCTTTAAGCACAGCACTTATCTCAAGGTTTAACCAGGACCTCTATGCACCAAAACAACAGGCAGGGACTCTGACGTATCATTTCGTGGCGCAATAGATGGTGCGATGGTGCGACGGTATGACGGTACGACGGTATGAGGGTTATCTTAAAAGAGCCTTGTGGATGTCCAGGAGTAGGGTTTGATGACTTCGGGTGTGTTGCGGTTTGCGGTACGGTCGTTGACAAGCGGGCCTATTGTGTGGGCCTTAAGAATTTCTGAAGGAGAAGGCCTTAGCATATTTAACGCTTCCTCCGGAGCAAGTTTTTCATCAATCCATTTCTTCTCATCTTCACGGTCAAGTATCACAGGCATTCTTTTCTTTGAATTATGGATCTCAGCCATCAGTTCATTGGCTTCTGTTGTAATTATTGAGAAAGTGCCAAGAGATTCCCCGCTGTCGGGAGGCGTCCATTCACTGTAGAGTCCTGCAAGAGCAAATATGTCATTTCCTGTATGATATATATACCAGGGGATCTTTTTACTGCCGGCATGCTGCCATTCATAAAAGCCCCTGACCGGGATAAGGCATCTCCTTGATCTGAATGAGGATGAAAAAGAGGGTTTGCTGTCGACACTCTCCGCCCTTGCATTGAAGGTCTTAAGCCTGATCTCCTTTGCATCTTCAGTGGTTTTTGTCCATGGCGGAATCAGTCCCCATCTCAGCAGCCTTGCTTTTTGCGGGTCACCAGTGCAGATGGCTGGTATCTCCGGAAAGGCAAATGCATGGTAATAATAGCTTGGTTCGTAGCGGTATTTATCAGGAAATTTCACTCCGAACCTATCCTCTATTTCTTCCTTGACAAGGTTTACATTTACCGTAAAGCACATTTTCGCAGGTTCATTGAGAAGTTGAATCGTTTGCCAGGGGTATCGGCAGTGAATGATCAAAGAGATCATCTTCGCTTGTATCTTTTAACTGGGATATCACCCTGTACATCAGGTTATTAACATAGGAATGTATCTCTGGGCCGTTCCAGGCGCTTGAGTTAAAGAGGACGACCCAGCTGATGCCGTCGCCTTGCCGTTTCATCATACCGGCGCTTCCGGGGAAAGACCCCGTGCGCCACCAGGTGCCGTTAATGGTTGTCTTCCATCCCACAGGTGCAAGTCCGTTCCTGTTATCGGTCATAAGGGTTATGCTTTCAGGAGAAAGGATATCTCCTTTTGTACCAAAGCCGTCGACTGCAAGCAGAAGCCTCATGAGATCGGGTGCTGTGGACAGCCATGATCCGGCTCCGCCAAGGGCTTCGATATCATTTCCGCCATAAACCGGGGATACCATTTCGCCTGTCCCGTAGATAGAAAGCTTGGGAACGATATCGGAGGGCGAATAATAGGTAACTTCATATGGCGCTTTCATTTCAGGAAGATTATGAGCGAGTTTCATATCGTAAATTCCCATGGGTTCAAGGATCTCTTTCCTGCAATACTCTTCATACGGCATTCCGGAAGCCTTTTCAATCACCAGTCCCAGTATGGCATATCCCAGATTTGAATATGCCCTTCCGGCGCCGGGAGTAAAATGGAGCCTTTTGTCGAGAGCAAACCTGATGATCGCCTTTGTATCCACAGGAGGTTTCAGTCCCATCTGATCGGCCACAACCAGCGGCATGAACATCTGGTCGCCGTAACGCTGGGCCCACCCGCCTTCGTGGCTCAGAAGATGGGCAACGGTGATCCCGTAGGCTCTCTTGTCACGGGGTTCGCTGAAATACGGATCATCAAGTATGCCGTCAGGGCCGAACACCCTGTCGTTAAGCGATAGTTTTTCTTCCTCAGCAAGTTTCATTACAGCCACGGCTGTCACCAGTTTTGAGATGCTGGCGATCCTGAACTTATGGAAAGGCTGAACCTCTTCCTTCGATATAGTATCTGTAAAGCCGAATCCCCTGGCAAAGATGAGCCTTCCCTCCTTTGCAACGGCAATGGAAGCGCCTGTGATCGACCATTTGCGCATGAACAACCTGACGCTCTTCTCGGCAGCTGCAAAATCCCGTCCCGACGACAGGTCGTTGGTGATCCTGACATTAGCCGGAATTATTTTCCCGGCAGGATTACTGTTTGTTTCAACGGCACCGGGATCATAGCTTACTAACGAAGCCAGGAGAACAATTAATAGTATTTTCTTTATTCTCGATATGTGCATAGCCATTTCCCCAGGGATCAAAATTAAAAAAGTATTCATTTCAGGATAACATAAAATCAAAAATTTAACTTTGTAACTACTATGGCACACCGACTGTCATCCATGCGATATATTGTCCTGGCTCTCCTCATGTGTTTACCATTCAGCCTGCATTCACAGACAGAGGTCTCCGTGATCGATACTTCAGGATATCTACCGCTGTTTGTTTCAGGAGCTCTTGAATATAATCTTATGCTTGCCGCGTCGGAGGGTTATTACACTGAGGTTGAAAGGATGATCTTAAAGGGAGCTGATCCGAATGCAGAGTCGGGTGATGGTGTTACTCCGCTTATATATGCAGTTAACAACGGTAACCTCAACACAGTAAAAACACTTCTCAGGTTTGATGCCGATGTGAATCATATTACTGAAAGAAGGGAGACCCCTCTGCTTTTAGCCGTGAAGAACATGGATTTTGAAATTGCTGAAACGCTTATCAGGTATGGCGCTGAAGTCAACTTCCAGGGAAATTACGGAGCTTCCCCGCTTCATTTTGCCGCCATATATGGTTATTCAGGTATTGCCGACCTCCTTTTATATTATGACGCTGAAGCTGACATAAAAACCAATGACGGCACCACACCGCTTATGGCGGCAATATGGGCAGGATGGTCCGATATTGCAGAGATTCTGATGGTGAATGGCGCCAACCTGGAAGCAAGGGATACCGAAGGATTTACACCTTTTCTCATCGCGGCACAGAATGGCGATACTGTTATAATGGAGATGCTCAGGAAGAAGGGTGTTGACATTTATGAGAAGAACATTCACAACTGGGATGCGTTGAATCTGGCAGTAAGATCCAGTCAGGAGAAGGCAGCAGAAATGCTGCTGAAAACAGGCGACAGGTGGAACGATCCCGGAAGAGACGTTATCAATCCATGCAGCGTCGCCAGAGCATACAGGGACATGGATATGATTGACCTCCTTGACAGGAACAAATTCCCTCCTGATAAGAGTATCGCGTTTGACCAGATGGCAGCTGCCGTTTCTTTTAAGACCGATTTCAGGGACTTTTATTCAGGATTCAGCATATCTTTCAAGGAGCCGCTGAGGAATCTTGGCGTTATAACAGGATTTGATTCAAAACTCTGGTATACGAGGGTTCTGATAAAAGAGGAAGAGAACCTGTTCTATCAATATCTTGATAAGAGCTCTCTGGTTTATGCGGGCGTGTTCAGGGAGTACCCGCTGACCGATCATCTCATGAAGAGCAACTACTATTTGACAGCTTCACTTTCGGCAGGATACTCTTTTGGAAACAAGCTGGCGGGTACTCTAAAAACACCCGGGAATAAATTCAGGATCCTGCCTGCCGTTACCTTTAAATGGACAAAAAACAATTTTTCACTTATCTCGGGACTTGAATTCACCAACACCGATTTCTACAAGATCGGGCCGGTATGGTTCAGGTTCGGGATTCAGCAGAGTTTCTTTTTCAATAACGTCAGAGCACCTCTAAAAACCATAAAATGGTATTAAGGGATTATATAAAGCTGTTCTTTTCGGCCATTGTATTCAGTGGGATGGTGCTGCTCTTCTCATGCGAGAGATATCCGATCGTAAATTGCTCAGAATGTGAGCAGGAAGAGCCGCTGAAAGCCAATCTTGAGATCAGGCTCGAGAATGGTTACAATTCGACTATAAAAATATATGAAGGAAATCTTGAAGACAGCATAATTTATGTATCGGTGTTTTCCGAGAGCAGCCAGATTTACCAGTATGTACCGCTTAACAGGAAATACACGATCACGGCAACATATTATGACAGAGGCAATTGCTATGTAGTTGTCAATTCCGTGATCCCCCGGGTCGTATATGATGAATACAGCTGTGAGGAGCCGTGCTATTATGTATATAACAGGAAAGTTAACCTGCGTCTGAAGTATAAGAAGTATGGGAATTAAAGGTACAGGGTACAGGGTACAGGGTACAGGGTACAGGGTATAGGGTACAGGGTACAGGGTACAGGGTACAGGGTACAGGGTACAGGGTATAGGGTACAGGGTACAGGGTACAGGGTACAGGGTACAGGGTACAGGGTACAGGGTACAGGGTACAGGGTACAGGGTACAGGGCTCAGGGCGCAGGGTAAAAGGGCACAGGGTAAAAGGGGAAGCAGACTATATTTTATCCCGGATATTTGAAAAGTGGTACTCCCTTTAATCCCTTTTCCTTGATAGCCTGAACTTCAGATTTTTTCAAGGGCTTAATCCTGTCATGCAACTGCAGAGCCATCCTGAAGAGTGAGGGGTCGCCGGGAGGAACTGCAGCAGTAACAGGATGAGACAGTGTAAACCTCAGTCCCATTGTAATGTCTTCCGGTGTTGAGAGAGGTTCATACCAGCATTTCGGATATTTCGATCTGTCGGCACCCTGCGGCCACGGACCGCGGGCCATTGCCTTAAGGGCAAGGATACCCATTTTCTTTTCCTGTGCGCGGGCCAGTACCTGCGGACCAAAGTTGCCTGCATTCCAGGTGGTGAAGTTTACCGGGAAAAGGATTGTATCAAAATCGAAGCCATTCATAAGTGCCATTGCAGCTTCAACCGAATGAGCCGAGAAACCGATAAAACGGATCTTTCCTTCTTTGCGGGCTTCGAGGAATGTTTCCATGGCACCGCCAGGACCGAGGATTGTTTCAACATCCTTCAGTTCTGTTACAGCATGATGCTGGTAAAGGTCGAAATGATCTGTTCGGAGATACTTCAATGACTGCTCAAGCTCTTTGCGTGCATCATCGCGGGTTCTGCCCTGTGTCTTGCATGCAAGAAAGACGTTTTTCCTGTATGGTTCAAGAGCAGGACCGAGCATTTCTTCGGCGTTGCCGTATGAAGGGGCAACGTCAAAATAGTTAATACCGGTATCGATAGCAAGTTTAACGGAATCAGAGGCCTCTTCAGCGGTTACGCCGCTTATAACTATTCCGCCGAAACCTATCATCGACAACATCTCCCCGGTCTTGCCAAGGGATCTCTTTTCAATTATACCTTTTTCTGTCTTCCGGGCAATTGCCGAAAGATCAGCAGGAAACATTTTGATCAGTGAAGCTGCCATCGATGCTGTTACAATGAAATCACGTCTTTTCATAATTCCCAGGTTTTAATTAACCATAAAAAGTTAAGGTACAAAATTTTAATGAAATAAACAAATACGGTGTGACGGTACGATGGGGCGGCGGTACGGCGGTTTCTTTATAACTGTCATACCGTTGTACCGTCATACCGCAATACCGTCATACCGTTGTACCGTCATACCGTCATACCGTCATACCGTTGTACCGTTACTCCTTCGCTAAAGCTACGGAGTACAAAGCATACCGCCATACCGTAATACCTTTATAGTTATATTTGTTCCAGTCTAATTTCATTTATCATGGAAACAAGTTTTCTCGATTCAGCCCTGTTCAGTTACGTCATAATGCCGCTGCTGATTTTTCTCGCAAGAATATGTGATCAGTCGATTGGCACTCTGCGAATAATATTTGTATCAAAAGGGAAGAAATATA
This sequence comes from Bacteroidales bacterium, assembly GCA_041303415.1. Classification (GTDB taxonomy): domain Bacteria; phylum Bacteroidota; class Bacteroidia; order Bacteroidales; family VadinHA17; genus LD21. Next base: position 4,403 of record JBFYPG010000023.1, on the reverse strand, counting down.
TTGCCCCGATACTCGGTTTTTTTGAGGTACTCATATGGATAACCGCAATAAGCAAGATAATGCAAAACCTTGATAATTACGTTAATTACGTTGCCTATGCTGCAGGTTTTGCAACTGGCAATCTTGTTGGAATGATTATCGAGGAGAAGCTCGCACTTGGCATCCAGCTGATCAGGGTGTTCACCCATCAGAATGGTCCTGAACTTGTGAGTATCCTGAACACCAACGGATATGGCGCTACCACTGTTGAAGCTCACGGGGCGGTTGAAAAGGTTGATCTTATATATACAATTGTTCACAGGAACGAAATAGAAAAAGTGCTTGACCTGATCGAAGGCTTTAATCCAAAGGCGTTTTACACGATTGAAGATGTCAGAGCAGCGAATGAAGGAATTTTTAATCCGAGGAAAAAACCTTCAATTTTTCCGTTTTCGAATATTCTGAGGGAGTGGAGAAAGGGGAAATAGGATTGCGGATTGCAAACTTTGTTTACCTTAGTAGTTAAGAATAAAGATAAAAAATATGGAGAGTTTCAGCAGTCATCCGTTATACAGGAAACACGATCTTGACAGTGCAATGAGTTCATTATGGGACTTTTACAGGAAAAGATTCCTTGTACTATTTACTGCATCGTTTGTAATGTCGCTATTGATGCAGTACCTGTCAACCACAATTGATCTGACCAGTCTGACCTCGATGACAGATCCGTATGAGATGCTTGCAAAGATGAAGGAGTTCATCTGGCCGATGGTGATCGTATCGGTTGCTAATCTTCTATTTACGACCATCCTTCAGTACTATATTATATACAGTCCGGTCGACAGCAGTGTCAATATCTTCACTTCGCTGTACAAGTCGCTGAGGTACTTTATCCCATACCTTATACTAATAGTGCTTTTTGCATTTTTCGGATCATTTGCATTGTTACTGGGATTGCTTGCGCTGATTATCGGAATTTTCTTTGTGGCGATATACCTGATGACACTGTATATGTTTTTCCTTCCTCTCCTGATGACTGAAGGGAATAACATCGGACATACAATTACCCGTTCGTTCAGGCTGACTCATAAAGGATTCTGGACCAATATCGGGTGGGTTGCGGTTTTCGTGCTGATACTCATTGTTCTATCTCTTATCCTCTCGATGATAATAATGATCCCCTTCACTGGAAGCATTTTTAGAGGGATCACCAATCCGGAAGAAGCAGTGCAGGCCATAGAATACATTAAAAATCCGGCTTATATTATACTGGGTTCTTTAGCTAATGCGGTTTATTTTCCACTGCTTCCGGTCTTTTCGGCGATACTATATTTTAATGGAAGAGCGAAGGAGGAAGAAGTAAAGGCAGACGGCGCAACGGCATAGCGGCACAATGGCGCAATGGAAATTCAGGAGGACTGTTTGTAGCAGGACTGCAAGAGCTACATGACTGCATGACTGCATGACTGTATGACTTATACTTCATTCTCCCCTTTCACATACCCGAAATTGGCTAGGATTCCTCCGTCGACATAAAGTATATGACCGTTCACAAAGTCGCTGGCTTTTGAAGCGAGAAATAGCGCAGCATAGGCCACATCATCGGGTTCTCCCCAACGGCCTGCAGGTGTGCGGGTCATAACAAGATCATTGAAAGGATGGCCGTTTTCACGGATAGGAGCTGTCTGGGCTGTTGCAATGTAACCCGGACCGATGCCATTCACCTGGATGTTGTATTTTGCCCACTCACAGCACATGCTCTGTGTAAGAAGCTTCAACCCTCCCTTTGCGGATGCATATGCTGAAACGGTATTCCGGCCGTAAACACTCATCATGGAGCACATGTTGATTATCTTGCCGCTGCGTTTTTCAATCATCTTCGGCGCTACTCTCTTTGAGATAATAAGCGGCGCAACCAGATCAACATCAATTACCTGCTTATAATCGGCTACAGTCATATCGAGTATAGGTATCCGCTTAATTATACCTGCATTGTTAACCAGGATATCAATAATACCGACATTCTTTTCGATCATGGCGATCCCTTTGTCCACATCTTTCTCATCGGTTACACTGAATTTAAGAGTGTAAACGTCAAGTCCTTCCTTGTTATATGCTTCCCTGCATCCCTGAAGCTTGTCATCCTGAAGGTCGTTAACGCATACTTTAGCGCCTGCTTTTGCAAGTATAATGCCAATAGCAAGTCCAATACCATGTGTGCCTCCGGTAACGAGGGCAACCTTTCCGCTTAAATCAAATAAATCTTTCATACAATATTTATTTAACCGCAGAGTACGCAAAGCTTTTACGCAAAGTACGCAAAGTAATTAGAAAATCTTCTTCCTCTGCGGTCTTTGCTATCCTTAGCGACCTTTGCGGTTTATCTTTTATTTTAAAGTATCAGGGTACCTAATATCCATATCGCTATAGTCGAGGTTTTCGCCGGCCATTCCCCAGATGAATGTATAATTTGATGTCCCGGCAGCACTGTGGATGCTCCATGAAGGTGAAAGCACTGCCTGCTCATTTTTCATCCAGATGTGGCGGGTCTCATCAGGGTCGCCCATGAAATGGCATACTGCCTGTTTTTGAGGTACTTCAAAATAAAAATAGGCTTCCATCCTCCTGTTATGGGTATGGACAGGCATGGTGTTCCATACGCTTCCGGGTTTAAGCTCCGTCATTCCCATCTGTAGCTGGCAAGTTGGCAAAACCTTGTTTATCAGCAGTTTGTTGATGGTCCTGTGGTTGGATTCTTCAGGAGATCCCATCACAACCACCTCTGCTTCCTTCAGTGTTACCTTGCGCGAAGGATACTCATGATGGGCCGGCGCTGAGTTTATGTAAAGCTTTGCCGGCTTTTTCGGATCATCAGACCTGAAAACGACATCCCTGGTTCCTTTTCCAAGGTAAAGTGCCTCCTTATACCCTATTTTCCATTTCTTTCCTTTTGTCTCAACCAGTGCTGGTCCTCCGACATTAATAATACCCATTTCTCTCCGCTCAAGAAAAAAAGTTGATTTCAGGTCATCAGCCTTCTCAAGTTTCAGGGCCTTTTTTACCGGCATCGCCCCGCCCACCATATAACGGTCGTAAAATGAGTACACAAGCGATATCTCATCTTTCACGAAGATCTTTTCTATCAGGAACTCCTTCCTGATCCTTTCTGTATCATAACTTTTAAAATCCTGAGGATGGGATGCGTACCGCAATTCTACTTTCATGATCATAGTTTCATTTACAGATTATTAACAAAAATAGCATCTTTTTTCTCAACATCGTGTTCGTTCACGAAAATATATTTGGTATATTGCAGAGGCATTAACCTCTTCCGTCATGAAACCATTCATTCATGAGGATTTCGTCCTCACAAACAAAACCGCAGTAAAGCTCTTCCACCAGTATGCTGAGAACCAGCCGGTAATTGATTTCCATTGTCATCTCTCGCCGGCCATGATTGCAGGCGACCGCCAGTTCGAAAACCTTACACAGGCATGGCTTGAAGGCGACCATTACAAGTGGCGCGCCATGAGGACCAATGGCATCAGCGAGGAGTACTGCACAGGCAAAGCTTCTGATAGTGACAAGTTTATGAAGTGGGCAGAAACAGTTCCATATGCCGCAGGCAATCCACTCTATCACTGGACGCATCTTGAGCTGGCCAGGTATTTCGGAATATTTAAAATCCTCTCCCCATCAACAGCACTGGAAATATATGATAAAGCCGGCGCCATGCTGCAGACAAAAGAATTCAGCATCAGGGCTCTGCTCAGGAAGATGAATGTTGAGGTTGTCTGCACAACTGATGACCCTGCTGATGACCTGGGACATCACAAAGAACTTAAAAACTCATTTGAAATAAAGATATTGCCTGCATGGCGGCCGGATAATGTAATCAAAACTGATGATCCGGTAAAATTCGGGGCATATATTGAAAAACTTGGCAAATCTGCCGGTACTGAAATAAAGTCATTCAGTGGTCTTGTTGAAGTGCTTGACAGAAGGCATCAATTCTTCCATAATACCGGAGCCAGGCTTTCCGATCATGGCATGGATCGTTTCTATTTTAATTCTTTTACTGAAGGTGAGGCTGACAGGATCTTTATAAAACTTCTGAAAGGTGAAAGCATCTCATTCGAGGAGACTGAAAAATACCGCACAGCTATAATGACAGAACTTTGCCGGATGAATCATAAACGAGGATGGACGCAACAGTTCCATGTGGGTGCAATGAGGAACAATAACCTCCGCAAATTCAGGCAGATGGGTCCTGATACAGGATGGGATTCAATAGGCGTCCCTCAGGATGCACTTAAGATGTCAAAGTTTCTTAGCGGCCTGGATGAAACAGACCAGCTTGCAAAAACCCTCCTTTACAACCTCAATCCTGCTGACAATGAAATGATGATTACAATGGCAGGAAA
>JBFYPG010000022.1:0-6719 GCA_041303415.1 Bacteroidales bacterium | reverse complement strand
AGGGCAGTTTACAAGCAATATTACCGGTCTTACGGCTGCCACTACCTATTATGTCAGGGCCTATGCAACAAATGCAAACGGCACCGGCTATGGTCAGGATGTGGCATTTACTACAGCAGAGGTGGTTGCCGATTTTGACGGTAACAAATATAACACGGTTACAATAGACACACAGGTATGGTTGGCTCAGAACCTGAAAACGACCCATCTTAATGACGGAACTCCTATTTCCAACATTCCGGACAGTGCAACCTGGGTGAATACTATATCTCCGGCCTATGTCTGGTATAGTAATGACGCTGTAACATTTGCTGATTATGGTATCCTCTATAACTGGACTACTGTCAATACGGGACTGCTCTGTCCGACAGGCTGGCATGTTCCTACAGATGCAGACTGGACAACTTTGACGACGTATCTTGGCGGGAGCTTTGGAGCCGGATCAAAGCTGAAAGAGACTGGTACAACCCACTGGCTCCCTCCGAATTCAGATGCAACGAATGAGGTCGGTTTTACAGCTCTCCCAGGGGGTCAGCGTGGTTTCATGGGCCCATTCAACGGTATTGGAGACTCTGGTAATTTCTGGACTTCAACAAGGATATCGACAGATCCTACATCTGCAAGTATATACTCCATGTCTGGCGAATTTATGCTGCTGATGACGATGGAGAGAAGTGGTCTGTCAGTAAGGTGTATTAAGGATTGAGGCCATTTTTAATTATTAGAAAGCCGGCCATGATGCCGGTTTTTTTTTGATTATTTGCTTCGCCCTCTGTAGCTTCAGCGAAAGAGGGCTTCGCTCATGATCCCTCAATGGGAAGCTTCAAAGGCATCAGACCAGTCCGCCGCAAAGCGGGGGTTGTTGTTTATTTATCCAGTGCTGAGCAATCTTTGTCACTGGACAGTCTTACGAAACAGCTCCTCCCTCCTTGCTTTAGCAGGGAGGGAGGCGGGGGAGGGTGGGTACGTGTAGTTGAGACAGGGGAGGGTGAGTAGATGAGAATCGGGATTATTCGCTTCGCTCATGATCCCTCACTGGGAAGCTTCAAAGGCATCAGACCAGTCCGCTCTGCGAGCGGTTTTTGTTTTATACAAATCCCTCACACAGGCAAGCCTGGTTCGGTCTTTTCATAAAACAAAAATCCCGCAGCGAAAGCTGCGGGACTGGTCTGATGCCTTTGGCGGAGAAAGAGGGATTCGAACCCCCGATGCCGTGGATACAGCATAACGGTTTTCAAGACCGCCGCATTCGACCACTCTGCCATTTCTCCTTTCATCCTCCGAAGCTTTAGCGAAGGAGGATCTTCGCCCTCCGATGTACCGTCCCGAAGCCTCGGGATCGGGACGAAGGAGGGTATTACCTTAAGTACCATTATTATTCTTCAAAGAACGCCGCAAATATAATGTATTTTTGATTTTTCAGGATTTTATTTTTTATAAACACAGATAAGTATCATAATATCAAGGATATACGTAAATTATTAACACGATGTAAACAAATTTTTCGCTATGATAATGCTTAAACTTCCTGCTGATGGGGATATGCGACATTGACCCGATTTTTGATTTTCGTCCAAAAAAACAGGTATTTTAACCTAAAAACCGCACTATTTGTGGAAAAACGACAAAATAAATTTGCTTATGAATTAAAATGGAATAAATTTGTACTAATAATTAAAATGGTCTAACCTTTAATTTTTATTAATTATGACAAAGAAAGATTTAGTTGCTGCTATTGCAAAAGATTCAACCCTTACAGTTAAAGATGCAGGGAAAGCTCTGAATTCATTCGTTACTTCAGTTGGAAAAGCTATGAAAAAAGGCCAGAGGCTCCAGCTTCCTGGTCTGGGTACTTTTAAAGTAGTTAAGAGAAGTGCAAGAGTGGTACGCAATCCGCGTACCGGTGCCAAACTTAACGTTCCCGCCAAGAAGGTCGTTAAATTCAAAGCAGCTCCTGCTCTTGACAAAGGTCTTTAATCTTTAGCAAAAAAGATTGCTGAGGGGTGTTAGTTCACCCCTTTTTTTATTTTCAAACAAAATCGGTATGTTAAAATTTGTGAAAGTTTTTTTATTATTTTTGATTCCGGTTACCCGACCTAAACCGTAGCTGATGAATTGCATTGTTGTTGATGACGATAAGATGAGTTGTAAGATACTGGAAGGTTATGTGAACAAATCATCCTCACTGAACCTGGTAGGTGCCTACAACGATTCCGTCACCGCAAGAAACATACTGACACAGCGACAGGACATTGACCTGATCATACTCGACATCCAGATGCCGGAAATGGATGGCTTTGACTTCATCGGAAGCCTGGGAAACCCTCCCAATATAATTATAGTGTCGGCTGCCGAAGAATACGCGGTAAGGGCTTTCGATTTCAACGTTGTCGATTACCTCCTGAAACCTGTCTCATACGGAAGATTCTGCAAAGCCATCGACAAAACAATCAGGTACTTTACAAGAAAGGAGGCTCCCAACACCGGCGAAGAAGAGATTTTCATAAAGAAAGGCTCCTCCCTGGTCAAGCTGAAACTGAAGGACATTATCTACATTGAAGCCCTTGAAAACTATGTCACCCTCACAACCCAGGACGACAAGTTTACAATCCACTTCACGATGAAGGCAATCGAGAACCAGCTTCCTTCAGGCATTTTCATAAGGGTGCACCGGTCATACATTATAAATAAAAGCATGATCCAGACGATCAGGGAGAATTCGCTTGACCTTATTGTCGGAGATACTATTAAAAACATTCCCGTAGGCAAATCATTCAGGGACACACTCCTGAATGACATTAACGTGATGGCCAGATAACACCTGTTTCCCTCATGCTTACAAACCGTCAACTCTTCCTTCTTCATCTCGGGCAGACCTCTGATGAACCGTTGATGCTCGAGATAATAAAAGCCGAAGGCATATACATGTTCGGACCGGCAGGTGAGAAATATATTGACCTGATCTCGGGAGTTTCGGTAAGCAACGTCGGTCACAGGCACCCCGGTGTTATTTCGGCCATTAAAGAACAGATCGATTCTTACCTCCACCTGATGGTATATGGAGAGATCATCCAGAGCCCGCAGGTCAGATATGCCGAACTGCTGGCTTCGGTTCTGCCTCCCTCGCTGGGAACCTGTTTTTTTGTCAACTCTGGAAGCGAGGCGGTCGAAGGTGCAATGAAGCTGGCTAAAAAAATTACAGGAAGGAGCAGGATCATCTATTTTGAGAATTCATACCACGGAAGCACTCATGGAGCACTAAGTATTCAGGGAAGCGACAAATACAAAAACGCCTTCAGGCCATTGCTTCCTGATACCATCTGCCTGCCTTTCAACGATCTCTCATCGCTTGCAGAAATAAATGATCACACTGCTGCTGTTATAATTGAACCCGTCCAGGCTGAAGCGGGAGTAATCTTTCCATGCGAAGGCTTCCTTGAAGAGGTCAGGAAAAAATGCTGCGAAACCGGAGCCCTTCTGGTATTCGATGAAGTACAGACAGGATTCGGGCGGCTTGGCCATCTGTTTGCAATAAACCGGTTTAATGTAATTCCTGATATTCTGATTCTTGCGAAGGCTCTCGGCGGAGGAATGCCGCTCGGAGCATTTATCACCTCAGGGAAGATAATGACGGCGCTGACAGCCAACCCCGCTCTTGGTCATATTACAACCTTCGGAGGACATCCTGTCTGCTGTGCTGCAGGAATGGCTTCACTGAAGGTAATTATTGAAGATGACCTTGCTGCAGCATGTGCAGTGAAGTCCAGTATTTTCAGGTGCGAACTGAAACATCCGCTGATAAAAGAGATCAGGGGAGAAGGATTGCTTCTGGCAATAGAACTTACAGATCCTCGTTATGTGAGATATGCAATAAAGAACGCCCCGTCCCATGGAATCATTCTTGATTATTTCCTTTTCTGTGATGACGCCTTCCGGATAGCTCCTCCTCTGATAATCAGCGAGGAAGAAATAAAGGATGCATGCTGTAAGGTGATCACGCTTCTTGATGATGCAATGAAAAACGACACCGGCTGATGAAAAGTAAGGCTTTTCTGATAAATCTTCTGGTTTCTCTTGCAGCGTTTTCGCCCGCTGCACATGGGCAGCAGCCCGGCACGGAGGATCTCCTTAACAATCTGTTTACAAGGATACTCGATACAAGAGATGATGATGAGCGAATGAGGCTTAACGATTCACTTGTGCTGGTAATAGATAAATATGCAGGTTCCGGAGATATCTTAACTAACCGTTTTGAAAACCTTCGATACCTCGGGCAGATACTTTCGCCTGATTCGCGTATCAAGATACTTACATGGAACCTGATACTGACTGACGGGACAAACAAGTACTTCTGTTTTATAATAAGAAGAGGGGGCAAAGACGCCGGAAACAAAATAACAAAACTCACCGGAGCAAATATGGATGATGCTCCCCGCACCGATGCAACATATACGCAAGATAACTGGTACGGGGCTCTCTATTATGGCATTCAGCCATTCAGGTCAGGGAAGGAAACCTGTTATGCAGTGCTTGGGCTTGACTTTGCAAACCTTCAGGTTTCAAGGAAGATCATTGATGTCATGAGTTTCGGTGATAATGGAGAATTGACCCTGGGAAAAGAATGCTTTCGGAAGGGAGATCAAATTATGCTCAGAGAAGTATTTGAATACCACGCAGATGGTGTTATGACTCTCAGATTCAATGATAAAAAGACAATAATATTTGACAATCTTGCACCGATTTCAGCAGGACAGAAATATGACCAGGGATACTTTGGAACAGAATTCTCATTCAATGCGTACATTCTTAAAAAAGGATTCTGGAACTTTGTAAAAAACTATGATGTTAAGATCAAACAATAGTTATCTTTAATACTTTTGGGAATCATGGCAAAGACAAGGATGACATATCTGATCTGCTACGATGATCACCGTAATTTCACTGAAGACATAAAGAAAAGGTTCTCAGACACTTCCAGGTATCAGGTGGTCTCTTTTCATAACAAGCAGGATTTACTGACTTACTGCACGAAAGAAGCCGAGAACAACTCATGTAAGGTTGCCGTGATCGGAGTGCCTGATGCCAGGGAACAGTTTGAATCAGTTGATGAGCTTACGCAGGAGATCAGGAATTCAGATCACGGAACAGGACTCATCCTGCTTGTTCCGCCCGACAAAATGGATGACCTCAAGAAGGTAGTGAAGTTCAATATTGATGCCTATATCCCGAGGAATTCAAACTCCATCCTGCGCATCCATAACACTGTAAAGAAGCTTTTCAGCGAATACAACATTACGATCTACAGAAAGAAGAGGAATTTTTCGATTTACGTCCTTCTTATATTCGTGGTTCTGGCCGCGCTTCTCTTAATTGCAGCCCGTTTAAGGTTCCCGGAGTATTTTTAGTGACTATTTGTCAGTTAATCCTGATGGCACACCTTTTGAAAGTGAGGGTGCGGATAATTCATGTTCAATAATAAAACTGACCAGATATGCAAACCGGAAAAATCGGGGTAACTACTGAGAATATCTTCCCCATAATCAAAAAATTCCTTTATTCCGATCATGAGATCTTCCTGCGTGAGCTGATCTCAAACGCTGTTGATGCAACACAGAAGCTTAAAGCGCTTGCAGCAGCCGGCGACTTCAAGGAAGAGCCAGGAGACCTTACGATCAGGGTTTCGGTCGACAAGAAGAAAAAGACAATAACCGTCTCCGACAACGGTATAGGGATGACCCAGGAGGAGCTTGACAAATACCTCAACCAGATTGCCTTTTCAAGCGCAAACGAGTTCCTTGAAAAATACAAGGACCAGACCAGCAACATAATCGGCCATTTCGGCCTCGGTTTCTATTCTTCATTCATGGTTTCCGACAAGGTGGAAGTTATAACCCGGTCGTGGCAGGATGGAGCAATACCTGTAAAGTGGACCTGTGACGGGAGTCCGGAATATTCAATCGGGGAAGCTGAAAGAGCTTCAAGGGGAACTGATGTGATCCTTCACATCGATAAGGATTCCAAGGATTTCCTTGAAGAGGGCAAAGTTGAAGAGCTGCTGAAGAAATACTGCAAATTCCTGCCTGTGGAGATCGTATTCGGAAAAGAGAAGGAGTGGAAGGACGGAAAATATATTGATACCGGAAAAGACAGGATCATAAACAACACCAGGCCTGCCTGGACGCTTAAGCCGGCCGACCTGAAAGAAGAGGATTACCAGAAGTTTTACAGGGAGCTCTATCCGGCAGGAGAGGATCCTCTCTTCAACATCCACCTGAATGTCGATTACCCGTTCAAGCTTACCGGGATACTTTACTTCCCGAAAATCAAAAGCAACATCGAGATCCAGAAGAACAAGATTCAGCTGTACTGCAACCAGGTGTTCGTGACCGACTCTGTCGAAGGTATTGTCCCTGAGTTTCTTACACTGCTGCATGGCGTACTTGATTCTCCTGATATCCCCCTCAACGTTTCGAGGAGCTATCTTCAGAGTGACGCAAACGTCAAGAAAATATCGGGACATATCACCAAGAAGGTTGCCGACAGGTTGAATGAGATCTTTAAGAAGAACAGGGAAGAATTTGAGAAGAAATGGGACAGCCTTAAGCTTTTCATAGATTACGGAATGATAACGGAGGAAAAATTCTATGAGAAGGCTGTGAAATTTGCACTTCTTAAAAACACTGAAGACAAATACTTTACGCTGGAGGAGTATGAGAAAA
>JBFYPG010000021.1:0-70718 GCA_041303415.1 Bacteroidales bacterium | reverse complement strand
TGAACGTTCTTCGCCCCCTCCTTGCGACAGCAGGGAGAGCCTGTCCCGCCTAAGGCGGGAGGGTCGGGGGGTGGGTATATGTTGTTCAGCAGAGAGAGGGAAAGCCTGAGCGAAGCGAAGGAAGGGGGTGAGTACGTGTGAAAAAATTTGTAAATTCACAATGAAAATTATTCCACACCTGACAATCATAACATAAGATAACTATGAAAGCTAAGATTCTTCTGTCATCGTTCCTGTTAGTTACCATACTATTTGGTACGGCATCCTGCAAGAGATCCGCCATTAACGAAGTAAAGATCAACGACTTCGCAGCATTGTCGGCAGAATTCAAAACACCTTCGGCTGAATATACAACAGCTCCATTCTTTGTGTGGAATTATAAGATCACTAAAGAGGAGATTGACAATTTCATGAATGATTTCAATGAACAGGGAATCCGCCAGGTATTTGTGCATCCGCGCCCCGGAATGATTACAGAATACCTGTCGGACGAATGGTTTGATCTCTTCAGACACACTGTTGAAAAGGGAAAGGAACTCGGAATGAAGGTCTGGATATATGACGAAAACTCCTACCCCAGCGGCTTTGCCGGCGGTCATGTGCCCGACCAGATGCCCGAGTCGTTCAACCAGGGACAGGGGCTCAGACTGACGAAGGTTGAAACTCTTCCTGATACAGCAGACAGGTATTTCCTTTGCCTGAAGGAAGATAACGGCAGTTACCTTGACATCACCTCAGCACTTGATACTGAAAAAGGCAAGACAGGGAATTATTTCCTCTTCACAAAAACATATCACGGCAAAAGCCAATGGTACGGGGGATTTACTTATGTCGATCTTCTCTATCCGGGTGTCACAGAGAAGTTCATTGAACTTACAATGAAAGGGTATGGGGAGCAAACCGGCAGTGAATTCGGGAACACAATCCCCGGAATCTTTACCGACGAGCCTCACATAAATACCCCGGGAGGGATCCGATGGACTCCCGACCTGTTTGAAGTGTTCCTCGAAAAATGGGGATATGACCTGAGGACGCAGCTTCCGGCGCTCTTTGAAGAGGCCGGCGACTGGAAAAAGGTCAGACATAACTACACCCAGACCCTGCTTCAGCTCTTCATTGACCGCTGGTCAAAACCATATTATGAATATTGCGAAAGTAAGGGATTGAAGTTCACGGGGCACTACTGGGAACATGAATGGCCCAATATGCGCCACGGCGGCGATAACATGGCAATGTATGCCTGGCACCAGGTGCCTGCAATTGATATGCTGTTCAACCAGTTTGACGATGTATCCCCTCAGGCACAATTCGGGAATATCAGGTCGGTGAAGGAGCTTGCCAGTGCTGCAAACCAGACCGGCAGGCAAAGGAAACTGAGCGAGACATACGGCGGATCAGGATGGGAACTGACATTCACTGACATGAAACGGAACGGCGACTGGGAATATGCGCTCGGCGTTAACTTTATGAACCAGCACCTTACATATTTCTCCCTGGCAGGTGCAAGAAAATATGACTACCCTCCCACTTTTGATTACCATGAACCATGGTGGGATAACTACAGGTATATCAGCGATCATTACTCACGGCTGTCGCTGGCATTATCGGCAGGCAGACAAATAAATGAGATCCTTGTAATTGAGCCGACAACCTCTGCATGGTTATATGATTCATATGCAAAACGCAATCCGAAATGTGCTGAGACAGGGCAGTCATTCCAGATTTTTATAACTGAGCTTGAAAAGAACCAGGTGGAATATGACCTGGGTTCCGAAAACATAATCAAGGATATGGGGTCAGTGAAGTCGGGCAGATTCATTGTCGGGCAGGGGAACTATTCAACTGTTGTCCTCCCTCCCATGGTTGAGAACCTTGACAAGGAAACATTCAGGCTTATCAGCAAGCTTGTTGCCGGAGGCGGCAGGCTAATTTCCTTTTCACTTCCGACGCTTGTTGACGGGGCATATGATACAGCCCTTGAAAAGATGTTTGAGGTATACAGGGACAAAATCATTCTTGTAAGTGAACTTAACGATGAGGTTATCTCAAAGTATTTCCTCTCAAAGGAATCAAGGTTTTCTGAGGTGAAGGGAGGCCAGCTTTATCATCACCGCAGGTACCTGACGGACGGTCAGTTGTTGTTCCTGGTCAATTCAAGTCTTGAAGAGCCGATTAAAGGAACAGTATTGACCAGAGGCGCAGAGGCAATTGAGCTGAATACAATATCAGGAGAGATCAACGGATACCCATGCACTCCTGCAGGGAAGGATGTCATGCTGAATTTCGAACTTCCCCCGGCAGGAAGCCTGCTGCTTTATCTTCCGCTCAGCAAACAGGGTATATTTAAGATCCCCGAAATGCCGGGAAAATTCACAGCTATGGAATCCGGGGAAATGACCGTCAGCAGGAAAGGGGACAATGTTCTTACTATAGAATTCTGCGATCTTCAGATCGTGGATGAGATCATTAAGGACATTCACAATTACGATGCTGCCGACAGGGTATACAAGCACTATGGCTTTGACGTAGGAAATCCCTGGAATAGTTCTGTACAGTTTAAGACAAATATAGTCGATCGCGATAATTTTGAAGCAAATACCGGATTTACAGCCACTTACTATTTCAATATCAGAGGTGCAGTTGATTTTGCCGGGATGAAAGCCGTTATCGAAAGACCGGAATTATGGAGTGTCATGGTTAACGGAAAGGAAGCAAAGGCAGAAGAGGGAAAATGGTGGCTCGACAGGGAGCTTGGTGTTTACAACATAGAGAACCTTGTTAAGAGAGGCATTAATTCAATAACACTGAATGTATCCCAGATGAAGATACACGCTGAAATTGAGCCTGTGTATATACTAGGCAATTTCTCTGTTATGCCAGCTGATAAAGGCTTCAGCATTGAGCCTGCTGTTAATAAATTAACAATGGGAAGCTGGAAGGATCAGGGATTGCTATTCTATTCGTGGGATATCACATATACCAGGGAATTCATCATTGAAGATCCGCAGGGAAAATATGTTGTAAGTCTTAATGAGTGGAAGGGCACGATCGCAGAAGTTACTGTTAACGGAGAGCCTGCAGGCGTGATCGCGTTCCCTCCGTTTCAGGCTGATGTTACCCGGTTCATAAAAGCCGGGGTAAATAAGATCGAAGTGAAGGTCATCGGGAGCCTTAAAAACCTTCTTGGTCCGCATTTCAACAACCCTGATCCTGGCCTGGTGGGTCCATGGCATTTCCGGAATGTCAAATCATATCCGGCAGGGAGGGATTACGATCTGCTCGATTACGGTCTGATGGAGGAGTTTGAGCTGCTGAAAGAAATCTGAAGAACCATGCTTTTGAAAAGCAACCTTACATCCTGCCGGCCCGGATATCTGACTGAAAAACGCCTGAACCGGATTTTCGGAACAAAGAACGCTTCTTTTCTTGTGGGTCCAAGGACAAGAAAAAAGCTGCTAATCCTGCCCAGGGCCAGGTATGCAAGGATCGTACCATTTAACAACGAATATGTTATAAGGCTGGACCTTCTGAAAGGCAGGTTCGGTCCTTTTATTGGAAGCAACTGCAGGGTACCTTTTCCGGAACCCGTTGACAGAGCCACTCTTTCATTTAAAGTGCTTTTTAAGGAGGGTTTTGATTTTGTTAAGGGAGGGAAATTACCCGGAATGGCAGGCGGTGCTGGGAATTCAGGAGGACAGGTTCCGACAGGATATGACGGGTGGAGTGTAAGGTTCATGTTCAAGGAGAAAGGTACAATCTGCGCATACCTGTACCACGCAAAAATGAAAGGACAATTCGGAGAAAAGAACTTCCTCAGGATCAATGGTGAATATGTTCACCTTAATACCGGAGTATGGAACTCAATATCCCTGAATCTTGCAATGAATGATCCTGAAAAAGAAAATGGCATTGTCAGAGTAACCGTCAATGAAGTTGATACTGATGCACAGGATCCGGTTTGTTTCCGTAAGACTGATAAACTGAAAATTGATCATCTTTTTCTTTCCTGTTTCATGGGAGGGGATGATAATTCTTATTCCCCGTTACATGATCAATCTGTTATGCTTAAGGATTTTAATGTTGATTATTGATTTTAAGAATGAATCCGTTCAGACGTTTCAGTTTTTTTCTTGATCAGACACTTTTCAGGTGGCTCGTAAAACTCTTTTATCCGCAATATAAGAGGCCCAGGACAGGATATATGAAACATCACAGGGTGTTGTGGCAGTATTTCTTCATGCAGAAGATCGTCGGCTTTAACCGGATGGTGCCATGGCCGGTTGACTTCAGGAGTAAAATCAGGGGATGGAGATTTATTGAGAAAGGTATCATGTGCGATCCCGGAGATAATATGGGAGTATATATAAACGCATCAGGGGGACTTAAAATGGGAGATAATGTTGGTATTGCAGCCAATAGTGTTATTGTTACAACAAACCATGACAAGTATGATCACAGGAAAACCGGTCCGGTGAAAGGAGTTGAGATAGGGAACAATGTCTGGATCGGGGCTAACTGTGTTATTTTACCCGGCGCAAAAATAGGTGACGAAGTAACAATAGGTGCAGGTTGTGTTATTTCGGGTGAGATTCCGTCGCGCTCTACCGTGGTAAGAGGAGATAATCATATAAAGATAATCCCCAGGAGCAAAGCCTATGAGTGGGATATCTATAGTGAAAAGCTCACATAAAAAAGGCGACAGGCGTCGGGCGTCAGGCGTCAGGCGTCAGCAGGAGGGCGAAGGACGTCAGGCAACAAAGAGATACCTGTCTTGCAAGTCTTGCAGGTCTTGCAGGTCTTGCAGGTCTTATAACGTCTTAGTCCTGAGTAAGGAATTTATTAATTCTTGCTACCCTTAAGGTATTTCATAAAGGTGCCCAGGCTGTTTATAAGGCGTTGAGCCTTATTTCTTCTCTCTTTTGAAATTTCTCTAGTAGTATATTTCTGATCTTCAGAAATATAATACATATTTTTTACTTCTCCGGCTGAACCTTTAGAAATATTAAGAAAATGATAAAACTCAGCATCACTATTCCTGCAGAATCCTTCACTTATATTATTCATTATCGATATCCCTGCCCTGGTTATCTGATCTCTGAAACTAAAATCATGAGATCTTTTAAAATCTGAATAAATAATGTTTACTAGTTCCCTGGACATTTTCCATACTTCCAAATCCTCAAAATTCTTGATTGTACTCATTTTAGCACGATTTTATAGTTAGTAAATAAAGATAAACAATTTTTTCGACCTGCACGACCTGCACGACCTGCATGACCTGCACGACCTGCACGACCTGTATTATTTTGTTTATTTTTCGAATAGTATTGAAAATCCTGCCCAAGTGACTAAATATCAATATACTATTTTAGACTTATTGGAAAATTCAAATTATTGTATATTTTTGACCTGTTTTTTGAATACAAACTTAAAATCTGAAGTATGAGAAAAATTCTCCTTTTATTTACCGGAACTATGATTGCCGGAACACTTTTGGCCGGAGGACTGGTTACAAATACTAACCAGAGCGCTTCGTGGGTTCGGCTCCCTTCAAGGAATGCATCAACAGAAACTGATGCAGTTTACTATAATCCTGCCGGAATAATGAAAATGGACAATGGATTCCATTTTGCCGTTTCAAATCAGACAATTTTTCAAAAAAGAGAAATTACCAACGACTACAGTTACCTTCACAATGACCTTTACGAAGGATCGGTAAAAGCACCATTGTTCCCCTCTGTTGCTGCAGCCTACAAACTGGACAAGTTTGCTGTCTCTTTCGGATTTAATCCTGTCGGCGGCGGCGGCGGCGCTACTTATGAGGCCGGACTGCCATCATTTGAAATGAGCATTGCAGATCTTGTTCCAGCCACTTTCACAAATTTCGGAACAACCGATTACGATGCTGACATATTCTTCGAGGGTTCATCAATCTATTTTGGATACCAGGCAAATGTATCGTACAAGATAAATGATATGATCTCTGTTGCAGCAGGTGTCCGCCTGGTAACTGCTAAAAATACTTATAACGGCTACCTGAGAGACATAAGTATCAATCCGAATTATCCTGCTTTCGGAGCTGCATATAACGGCTCTATGGTACTTGCCAGTGATTTCTTTTCAGACGGTGCAGATTTAATGAACCAACTTTACACAGGAGCAACCGGGTATTCAGCAGGATTACAAACACTAATTAGTACATATAGTTTAGGTTCTGTGCTGCTAACAAATCCTGCTTTAGCTGCTTACGGATTAGATGCCACTGCTATTGCCACGATACAGCAAATAATTGGTGCTGCCGGTCAAAATCCAGCCGGACTTAACCTCACTCAAGCCCAGGCAATATTAGCTGGGGCTGCACCTGTATTCTTAGCAACCGGAACAACTTTATCCAGTAATGCATCCAAGACCGCAGATGTGGAAGTTGATGCTGAAGAGACCGGAATGGGCTATACTCCGATTATAAGCGTAAATGTCTCACCGATTGAGAACCTGAATATTGCCCTTAAATATGAATTTCTGACCAAGCTTGAACTCACAACATCCCTGGCAAGCCCAACAATGGGAGGCGGCATATTTATTCAGGATGAAGTGAAAAGAGCAGATATGCCTGCTATGCTTGCAGTCGGTGTCGATTACAGTTTATCAAATATCAAGCTGTCTCTGGGAGGTAATTATTACTTCGATAAATCAGCTGACTATGGACATAAGATAAACGGTACACATGTTGACAACAGCGAAATTATTGACAATAACGGCATGTCTGTCCAGGCAGGTCTGGAATACAATATTTCCGACAACTTTCTTGTAAGTGCAGGATATGTATATGGCAATTTAGGCGTTAACAGCAAATACCAGAGTGATCTTACATTCGGCAATGCCACACACACATTTGGTGGCGGTTTGGCTTACGGCATTACTGATATGATCAGAATTAACCTTGGAGGAAGTTATACTATGTATCTTGAAAATGAGAAGAATGTAAGTCATCTTCTCGGGGCAACCGATATGTTGCCAAAGGAAACCTACAAGAAAAGCACAATAGTATTAGGTGTTGGCGTTGAACTGAACTTCTAGGATAAGATATTGTATGTTCAAAAAGGCTGATCCTTTCCGGGTCAGCCTTTCTTTTTTGAAATATGCCTTAATCGTTTTAATACCTGATACCGTTATCATTAAGGTATTTAAGATACTCGTTCACCCTGGGCGCTCCTGAAGATTTCATTTTTTTATACCATTCGGCGGCAATCGCTTTTGAGCCTGCCTCATCACTCAGCTTTACAATTGTTAAGTAGAGAAGGCCTTCAATACCCAGGTTCTTCTTATCTATTTCTCCGATAAGATCAATAAGGCTTATAATGGCTTTCGATGTCTCTTCACGTTCCGCCAGGGCAAAGCTTTCATTGATCTTCCCGTTCAGATCATTATCAACGGTCACTCCATAAAATGAAAAGCAGTGATCACTGCATTCCTCAACAAGGTCAATCCATCCGGTTCCTTCTTTAAGAGGAGGGAATAAAAGCACAAAATCAAGTTTTTCACCAGGCGCCTTAAACTTATATGAATCGGGGCAGACAGGTATTCCGCTTGCTGATACAAGCTTACTGCGTGTACCGTCGGGATAGATCAAAAATGTGTTCTTGTCGACACAGAAAGTGCCTCCCGGGATACGGTTCTCAATAGTCATATAAAATGATGTGCCCCCGGAACTGACTTCTATCTTGCTGATTTCCAGCGTTTCATGACTCTTCATCCCGTAATTCGGGAGAATGAATGATTGTGAATATAGTGTCAGGAATCCTGATAATCCAAATAATAGAAATACTCCTCTTTTCATTGACCATAAATTAAAAACGCAAGTTACTAATTCTCTGTGGATCTCTGTGCCTCCTCTGTGTTTCTCTGTGTAAGTTCTTGAAGAAAAATATGTTACACAAAGTTACACGGAGAAACCACAGAGTCCCACAGAGAAAAACCAGCTTTACCCGAGATTGTAACAAAACCTTAATATTTCCTTAACCGGTACGAAATATACTGTCCATAAATTTGCCACGGATAAACCAGGGAATTTCTAATCAATCAATAATAAAATAAAAGTATGAAAAGAATCTTAATTTTTGGTCTGGTGCTTTACCTGGCAGTTCTTACAGGTTGCAAGGAAGAATATGCCTTGCCTGTTGTAACAGCCCCGGAAAGTACCACAGTAGAGGTCAGCCAGGCAGTTGACCTGACGTTTTCTTTTACCGCAGAAGCGGGATACAAATCAGCAGCATTAACATCTACCGGTGGTAATGCAACTGTAAAAACAGCTGCAGCAGCAGGATCAACCAGCGGCGAAATAGTTGTTACTTTCACAGCAGGAACAACATCCGGAGCCGGAGCAGTAATACTCACCTTAACAGATGACGAAAGTCAGACAGAATCGGCAACCGCGGTTTTAACTGTTTTTGAAGAAGGCGCACCCACGATCACTTTACCGGCAAGTTCCACTGTTACAGTTACAAAAACAGTCGACCTTACCTTTCCTTTTGCTGCAGAGGGAGGTTATAAATCATCAGCTTTGATTGCTGCAGGTGGTACAGCCGTGATTAAAACTGATGCATCAGCAGGAGCTACTTCAGGTAACGTTGTCGTAACATTCACTGCAGCAAGAACTGTAGGTGCAGGGTCAGTAACCATTACAATGACTGATAATAATAATAAAACAGGCCAGTCAGTCGCAGTAGTTAACGTTCAGGCTTTTCCTACAACATCTGTAACATCAAATATTTCAGCAAACACAACTTGGGAAACAGGGAAAATCTACATCCTTGAAGGCCGTATTGCTGTACTATCAGGATTTACTCTGACTATACAGCCCGGAACTATAATAAAAGGCCGTGAGGGTTCAGGATCAAATGCCACTGCTCTTATGATAGCACGTGGTGGAAAGATCGAAGCTTCAGGTACCTCAACATCACCGATCATCTTCACGTCGGTAGCCGACCAGATACTTCCGGGTGAGATCATCAGCCCGAACCTTGCGCCGACAGTAAACGGACTCTGGGGAGGATTGATTGTTCTTGGTAAAGCACCAATTTCAGCTGCAGCTGATGCGATGCAGATAGAAGGTATACCGGTATCTGATCCGAATGGCCTTTATGGAGGTACAGATGCAACAGACAATTCAGGAACACTTAAATATATTTCGATACGTCACGGAGGCGCAAATATTGGCGAAGGTAACGAGATCAACGGTCTTACTTTGGGCGGCGTAGGGTCAGGAACCATTATTGAGAATATCGAAGTGGTAGCCAACCAGGATGACGGAATTGAATGGTTCGGCGGTACAGTGAATGTAAAGAATACCCTTATTTGGAACCCTGGTGATGACTGTGTTGATACCGATCAGTCATGGGCTGGTACTCTGGATAACTTTATAATAATCTGTGGTGACCTCACCGACCATGCACTTGAAATCGACGGACCGGAAGGTACAATGCTTGCAGCTCATACGGTAAAGAAGGGTTCGGTAAAAGGTAATCCGACTTCTGAGCTCGGTGACTTCAGATCAGGGGCAAGGGGAACATTCCAGGATATCTATTTCTTCAACTTCCCCAATCCTGCCACTGCTGGTTATGGCGACCTGTCGCTGAGCGGACAGGCTTCACTGGATAATTTTGCCGGAGGCATCCTGAATTTCAGTAACCTTCAGATAACCCCGGCATCAGGTGTTGCCCTTACCAGCATTTTCAAAAACGGGACCGATGTACATGCAACATCAGTAACAACGCCGACCACAGGTGCCGACAAGACAAAATTCACCGGATGGTCCTGGGCCGATCAGAACGGACAGCTTTCATCATTCTGAAAATAAAAAGTAACCATGGAACTCGCAGGGATCTTCCCTGCGGGTTTCAATAGTAAATAATAACATAAACAATCAATTATGCGTTCTTTTAATGTTTTAATTTTATTTCTATTATTTTTTTCCGCACAGCTGGATGCACAGAAGGGTATCATCAGGGGGTCAGTAACCGACGAAACAACCGGAGAACCTCTTATCAGTGTAACTGTTGTTGTGGAAGGGACCATTATTGGGATCACAACTGACCTCGATGGTAAATTCAACCTGCCAATTGCCCCCGGAACCTATAACCTGAAGTTTTCCTTCGTTTCATATGAATCGAAAACAATAACAGGTGTTAAGGTAACTGCCGGAAATGTTACTGTTCTCGAAAACCTGCCGATGAAATCATCAACAATAGGTTTGTCTGAAGTAACAGTAACGGCCAGCATG
The DNA here is from genome assembly GCA_041303415.1 of Bacteroidales bacterium. Taxonomy (GTDB): domain Bacteria; phylum Bacteroidota; class Bacteroidia; order Bacteroidales; family VadinHA17; genus LD21. The sequence goes on along the minus strand of JBFYPG010000021.1, from coordinate 60,439 downwards.
ACAAGAAACACGGAAGGTGCTATCATGTCGATAAAGATGAATGCACCTACTCTTATGGATGGTATTTCATCTGCTAACATCAGAAGGATGGGAGATTCCGATGCAGCCTCCTCGATGAAAAGAGTTCCCGGCGTGTCGATTGAAGGAGGAAAATATGTATTTGTAAGAGGACTCGGCGACAGGTATACCAAAACTATTGTCAACGGTGTTGATATACCGGGCCTTGATCCCGATAGGAACACCCTGCAAATGGATATTTTCCCCACCAGCATCATTGATAATATTATTGTGTACAAATCTTTCAGTGCTGAACTGCCCGCCGATTTCACAGGTGGGGTCATTGATATTGGAATAAAGGATTTCCCCGATCAGAAAAAGGGGAATATAAGCCTCAGCTCCAGTTACAATCCTGACTTCCATTTCAAAAGCGATTATCTGAGTTATGAAGGAGGCCGTACAGATTTTCTGGGATTTGATGATGGGACACGCGCCATTCCGGCTACAACCGATGTTCCATTCTTTGCCTCGGTGCTTGGTGATCCTTATGGTGAGAAAGGCCTGAGGTTCAGAGAGATCCTTGATGGATTTAACCCCACTATGGCCGCTATGAAACAGATGAGCCTCATCGATTACAGCATAGGAACTTCCTTCGGCAACCAGGTACCTCTGAAAAATATAACCCTTGGATATAATTTCGGATTCTCCTATAAAAGCAATACAGAGTTCTATAAGGATGCAGAATATGGGAGGTATGGCATGGCCAGCGACCCGGATGTTACAGAGCTGGAGGTAAGGGAGTTTCAGAAAGGTAATTTCGGGGTAAGCAGTGTCCTGCTCAGCGGTCTTGCAGGTGTTGCAGTGAAAACAAAATATTCAAAAATAAGACTGAACTTCCTGCATCTGCAGAACGGAGAATCAAAAGCTGGTATCTTCGATTATGAGGGATCCGACAATGGAAGTAATTTTATTGCCTTTCAGCATAACCTCGAATACAGTCAGCGTGGACTGACAAATATTCTTCTTGACGGGAAACACTCTTTTGGAGTTACGGATTGGGAGCTTGTATGGAAACTATCACCGACCTATTCGTCAATCAGCGATCCCGATGCCCGTTTTCTAAGATATGTTAAAAACGATAATGATCTGAGAATTAATACTGAATCAGGTTTCCCCGAAAGGATCTGGCGTGAATTGTCGGAGGTCAATATAGTCGGTCTCTTCCACCTTTCGAAGGAGTATAAATTCCGGGGAGAAAAAGCAAAATTGAATTTCGGAGGTGCATACACTTACAAAGAGAGGGATTTCCTGGTTAACAAATTTGCACTCAATATCCGGAATGTTCCTCTTACCGGGGATCCGGATGAAATATTCCGTTCTGATAATCTTTGGCCGATGAACGGAAATCAGTTTATGTCGGGAACAACCTACGAGGCAAGCTTTGTTCCTTCTAATCCGAACAAGTTTAATTCCTCTTCAAATAATATTGCAGGATATGTTTCATCGGAAATGAGCCTGGTACGCGGGATAAAACTAATAGCCGGGATCCGTATTGAAAATTTCTCACAGAGATATACCGGTCAGAATCAACTTGGTACTATTGTTCTGGATAATGATAAAGTTATGAACGACCTGGGAATATTCCCGTCGGTTAATATAGTTTATGCCCTTTCCAAAAACCAGAACCTAAGGTTGTCGTATGCCAAAACCATTGCACGGCCCTCATTCAAGGAACTATCATATGCTGAAATATCGGATCCCGTCAGCGGAAGAACCTTTGTAGGCGGTATGTTCAGAGACGCAGATGAATTCTCCGGGAAGGTTTTCTGGGACGGGAACCTTATCAGCTCGGATATCCACAATGCGGATCTGAGATGGGAAACCTTCAGAACTTCAGGTCAGATGATCTCTGTCAGCGGCTTCTACAAATACTTTATCAATCCCATTGAAATCATCCAGTTTGCCTCACAGACCGGAACATTCCAGCCCAGGAATGTCGGAAACGGCCAGGTTGTGGGAGCAGAGGTTGAATTCCGTCAGAACCTTGATGAGCTTTTTGGTCCTGCTTTCAGGAATTTCAACATCACTTCCAATACTTCAGTTACCGGATCACGCATTGATATGAGCACAACAGAATATTTGAGCAGGATTGAAAACGCACGAACCACACAGACAGTAAAAGAATACCGTGAAATGGCCGGACAGGCGCCGTATATTATTAACAGCGGAATATCCTATCTTGGAGGAGAAAGAGGATTCTGGTCGGGATTTGAGGCCGGAATATTTTATAATGTCCAGGGGAAGACCCTTCAGTACGTGGGAATAGCTGACAGGCCTGATATTTATACTCTTCCTTTTCACAGCCTGAACATGACAGCAAGCAAGACCTTAGGTAAAGAAAAAAGGACACAGATCGGGATCAAGATTGATAACATTCTTAATGACAAAAAGGAATCAGTTTTCAAGTCATTTAACCCAACAGACCAGTTTTTTACCAGACTTGAACCCGGAATAACATACCACCTTAAGCTGAGCTATTCTCTGTTTTAAGGGGTGTTTTTTGCATGATTGATTGTGAATGCCCGTTGGTCTGTGGTTACCAGTTCCGGCGGGCATTTTTTTAGTTTTAAGAAAATGCACTTACCTTTATACCATTATGGAACTGAAGAACAAGAAGATCCTGATTGTTGACGATGAAGAGGACCTGTGCGAGATCCTCCAGTACAACCTGGGCAATGCAGGTTATATTACAGAGGTTGCCCACTCAGCCGAGGAAGCTGTAAAAAGGGATCTTGGAAGCATCGACCTGATACTGCTTGACGTGATGATGGGCCCGATGTCGGGCTTCAGGCTTGCAGATAAGCTGAGGAATGAACTGGGTATGAGTGTACCGGTCATCTTTCTTACAGCAAAGGATAAGGAAAATGACATCCTTACCGGATTCAGCCTTGGCGCGGATGATTATATAGCGAAGCCGTTTTCAATCAATGAATTAACTGCCAGGGTAAAGGCTGTCCTTAAGAGATCCCAGAAGGAAAAGGCAAAGAACCTCTCGATAATAAAATATGGAGCGGTTGAGCTTGACACTCTGAAAAAACGTCTCATAATCAATGATGAAAAAATTGAGCTTACAAGGAAGGAATATGAGATACTGAAACTGCTCCTTGAAAACCAGTCGAAAGTATTTTCAAGGGAGGATATCCTGGCCAGAGTCTGGGGCGATGATGTTATAGTAACAGACAGGACAGTGGATGTCAATATCACACGGCTGAGGAGCAAGTTGGGCCTCTTCGGGCAAAACCTGAAGAACAAATCGGGTTACGGTTATTTTTTTGAATTCTGAAAATGAAGTTTAAAATGGCGTTTACACGGAATAAATTCAGGAATAACCTGCTTTTCTTTTATTCTGCGATCTTCGTTGTTGTTGCGATACTCATCATATCTTATCTTTTCCGCCGTGAAAAGGATTACCGCATCCTCACCCTGAATGACGAACTCAACAACATAACCAAAATAGTTGATAATTACATCAACATAAACTCAATTAATCAGAGTGGCAATTACCATCTCATCGATTCGCTCTACGCGCTTCTTCCCCTTCCGAATCTCCGGGTATCAATAATTGATACAGCCGGCAATGTGCTGTATGACAGTTCGGTGCCCGACTATGAAAAAATGGAGAACCACAGATCACGGCCTGAGATAATTGAATCAGGGAGGTCTGATTTCGGTACGGCAGTGAGACGCTCGGGGACGACCGGACAGGACTTTTATTATTTTTCAAAATTCTATACGCTTTACTATATCAGGGCGGCAGTGGTTTATGATGTGAACATTGCAAACTTCCTGAAGGCGAATCTCAACTTTCTTTTCATCCTTCTTCTCCTGTTCATAATTGTAGGCATTGTTCTTCTCATCGTTACAAACAAGTTCGGTGAGTCGGTAACAAGACTGAGGGATTTTGCCGTGAGTGTCACACATGATAAACCCTTTAAATCAGAATTTCCAAAGAATGAGCTCGGAATTATTGGCGCCGAAATACTTGATATATATAACAATCTCCTGGCAGCAAAGAACGACCTTACAAATGAGAAGGAAAAGCTTGTAAAACATCTTAATGCACTGAATGAAGGCGTTGCAATTTTCTCTCCAGATAAAAGGATCAATTTCAATAATGATCACTTCATTCAGTTTATGAATATGATCTCAGGGGACCTTAAGATCTTTTCATCCAACTTTTTTGATATTCCTGAATTCGGTGAGATAATTGACTTTATTGATAAAAATCCTGGCAGTTTACAATCAGGTTCTGATCTTCCGATGACTGAATACCAGGTAACAAAGGACGGCAGGTTTTTCAGGATCCAGTGTGTCATATTCAACGACAGGAGCTTCGAGGTGATCCTGAGCGATGTGACAAAGATGAGCAAGAACAAGCTTATCAAGCAACAGATGACCTCAAACATAGCCCATGAGCTCAAAACACCAGTGTCATCGATAAAAGGATATATTGAAACACTCCTGAACGATGAAGAAATAGAGCCTAAAAAGCAGAAGTACTTCCTTGAAAAGGCAATGGCGCAGACTGACAGGCTCACTGATCTTATCAATGACATCTCGGTACTGAACAGGATTGAGGAGGCAGGTGCATCCTTTCAGGCTGAAAAAGTAAAGATAAGGAAGATAGTGAAGGAGGTGAGGGAAAACTTCAAATCGGCAATTGAATCAAGGAACATGCAGATTGTGGCTGACATAAGCGAGGATGTTGTGATCAGAGGCAACAGGTCGCTGATCCTATCAATATTTCAGAATCTTCTGGAGAACTCCGTGAATTATGCCGGGGACAATGCTATTGTAAACATCATCGTTTATAATGAGGACAGGAAATTTTATCATTTCTCTTTTTCTGATAATGGCGTTGGCATTCCCCAGGAGCACCTGAACAGGGTATTTGAGCGTTTCTACAGGGTTGATTCAGGCAGGTCGAGAAAGAGCGGGGGAACCGGACTCGGCCTGGCAATAGTCAAAAATGCGGTCCTCCTCCATAAAGGTGAGATACTTGTGAGAAATAAAGCAGGCGGAGGAACTGAATTCCTCTTTTCGCTTCCCCGAAACTGACCTCAGGGTTCTAAAAAATAGCCGAGAAAAAATAGTACATGATTGCTCCAATAACGGCTGACACAGGAATGGTAAGCAGCCATGCGATAAATATCTTGCCTGAGACTCCCCATCTTACCGCTGTAAGACGTTTGGTTGCCCCGACTCCCATTATCGATCCTGTAATTGTATGAGTTGTACTTACCGGGATCCCCATATGTGTTGCGCCGAAAAGAGTCAATGCTCCGGCGGTCTCAGCACAAAACCCCTCAAACGGCTTAAGCTTGGTTATTTTCTGCCCCATTGTTTTGACGATCCTCCATCCGCCGAAAAGAGTCCCGAGGGCAATAGCTGCATGGCATGAGAGCACAATCCATAGGTCTATAGGTGCATCTTTTGCGATTTTGCCACTGGCCATAAGTGCCACCCAGATTATTCCCATCGATTTCTGGGCATCATTCCCTCCATGACCAAGACTGAAGGCTGACGCTGAAACCAGCTGCAACCTGCGGAACCATTTATCAACGCCTGAGGGTGTCCGGTTCTTTACTATGTGGAGAACGATCACAGAAATTATATAAGCCATGACAAATCCAAGAAGAGGCGCGACAACAATAAACATTCCTATCTTTGCCACCCCCGAGTAAATGACTGAATCCCAGCCGCTTCCTGCCACTGCAGCACCAATCAGGCCGCCGACCAGGGTATGTGAGGAGCTTGAAGGAAGGCCCCACCACCAGGTAAGTAGATTCCAGATAATGGCTGCAACAACAGCTGCTGCTATAAGATTCATGGTAACTATATCCTGATCAATAACGTTTTTTCCAATGGTTTTGGCAACATCAAGCTCAAATACCAGAAATGCGATAAAATTAAAGGTGGCTGCAAGAAGTACTGCGGAGAAGGGGGAAAGCACTTTTGTTGAAACAACTGTCGCTATTGAATTGGCTGAGTCGTGAAATCCGTTGATGAAGTCAAAGATGAGAACGAGAGCTATTACAATAACGAGAAATGTCATTTTATGTCAGGTAAAGTTCTGTTGACAGCGCGAAATTACCTGATCCGGGGGTTTTAACCGGCCGGAAATTGTTAAGTTATTGTTACAAAATAAAGCCCCCCCCTTAATCTCTGAATATTAGTTTATTACAAGAGTATTACCGACTCCCATCTCAACATAGTTTTCGCCAAATTCCTCCCTGAACATGCTGATCTGCTTATCTCCCGTGCAATGAGTAGCGCCGCATCTGACAACTCCCATAGCTTTCATTTCCTGAATGATCTCCTCCGTCTCCTTTTCAGATTTCTGCATCAGGTGAAATCCCCCGAAAACCATAAAAATGTTTTTATTGAAATCAGATTTTATTTTGTTTAGCATCTTAACAATCCCGGGGTGAGAACAGCCGGTCATGACAACCAGTCCATTTTTTGTATCAAGTACCAGTGCCTGCTCAGCTATCTGAAAATCAAACTCACCGGATGTAAAAAGGTTTTCGCAAATCTCAGCCGGCTTATTTACCAGCACTGGTTCAAGACCCAGAACTGTCATCCTCTCCTTGAATTTACCAGAAAAACTGTGAGGGATGATTACCGGGATATTCTTTTTCATCCCGGCAAAGGCAGGAATTCCCCCGGTATGGTCGCCATGTTCATGCGAGATGACCAGATAGTCGATAGCTGATGCATCAAGTCCCATCTTTTTAAAGTTGGAGGCGAAGATCTCAGGATTTGTTCCGGTATCGAAAAGCACCTCCTTGTCCAATCCCTCAATCATAATTGAAAAACCCCAGTCTTCCTTTAATCCATTAACCTTTAAATAGTTATCATAAACAACTTTGACTGTAACAGGTTTTTCAATGCCGCTGGAGGTCATTATGCCGGTTACAGGGTCTTCAAGCAGCCTGTAGACCTGACCATGGACCTGAAAAAAAAGTATTACGGATAAAAGACCTGATAAAAGTAAACCCCTGGTGTATATGGTTCGCATTAATGAGATAAATTAAAGTGTAAAAGTACAAAAAATATGTCAACAGCAGAGAATCACATCATGAAGCGGGCTGATTATTCCTTTGATTTTCCTCTGTCAGGACTATTGTCCATTAGCTTCCTGAGTATTGTACTTCCCCTGGCTTTTATACCTGCAGATCCTTCTCCCTGGAGCAGGTTTATTGATGCAGCCAGTTCATGAGCGAGTTCAGGATAGATCACCACCAGTCTGTATATTACCTCCATTGAATAAGCCTTGATGGCGATTGCTGAGAATCCTGAATTGAGTGCCCTGAAGCAGTGATCGGCCAGTATTCCCTGGTGCTTCTGGGTTACAAGGGTAAGGTCCGACATGGATAGTATCCTCAGGAATGACCTTTGAGTGCTTTCATTATCCAGGCTGTCCAGGCTCTCAATCAGCCTGTCAAGATGAGGCAGTATAAGGTCGGGGTGTTTATCAATCACTTTTGACAACGCCCAGGATGCACGGAAAGCGAGTTTCATTCCGGAACTGAATGAATAATCAAGCAGTTTCCTGAACAGGACAGGGTTCTCTCCTGCAGAAGCTGCGACCCATTCCGCTTCCTGCAAGCTCATCATGCCATTTATCATCTTCTGAAGCTCATTATCAACTTCTGCTGACAGCTCACTCTCTGTTTCCTGTTCTTTTACAAATACCTTATTGCCAGCCAGTTTCATGTATTCTGAGGCAACCTTTATATCTGCCTCGCACAGTTCGACAGCTTCGAGTTTTTCATCCGGCACCCATTTGAAATCGATATGCTCGGTGAGAACAGGAAGTTCTTCAAGTGTATCGCAGATGAAAGGGATAAGACGTATCTTTTTATGCCCGTAATCATATTCAACAGGTTCAAGCCTGCTGCATATAATTATATCCATCGACAACTCCTCCCGGATCTCCCTGATGATGCATTCGTCTTCTGTCTCCCCTTTGCCCGGCTTGCCTCCGGGAAATTCCCATTTATAAGGGTGGTCTGTCTTTTCACCTTTCTGGACAACAAGCACTTCGTTATCCTCATTACGGATTATGGCACAGGTTACCGGGATCATTTTAATAAATCTTCATAAAGGGGTATCACAAGAAGAAAGTCATATTTCTTCTGTTCATGGTCAATTTTGCATGCATAGTGAACGATGCCATTTGTAACAACCAGGTATGGTACCCTGAAACCCATGTTATAGCATACAGCCTGGTCAAAGACATCATCGTCGATAGGTACCTCTGGTGCTTTGCATTCTATTATCATTACCGGCAAGCCTGCCCTGTTATGTATCAGGATATCAACTCTTTTTCTCAGGTTGTTGAAAAGCGACATCACCTCAATCCCGATAAGCCCGGGCGGGTACTTACCCTCATTAATAAGGTATTGCACAAAATTCTGCCTCACCCACTCTTCAGGAGTGAGCCTTACGGATTTCTTCCTTATCGGATCGAATATCATCTCAGAACCCTCTTCCCCGCTGATCCTGAATGAATATTCCGGCAGATTTAACTGTTTCAACAATGTTTTGTACTTTTAGACCAGAATAATCTTGGTGAAACTTGGCGTCTTGGTGCCTTTGTGGTAAAAAAAAGCCACCAAGACACCAAGGCACAAAGGGACACCAAGAATTAGGTTTTTCTCTTACAAAGATATTTAGATTATTAATATCGTTATTTCTTTATGAAAACCAAAGAGGAGATTGTTAATAACTGGCTGCCGCGATATACAGGCAAATCACTCAGAAGTTTTGGTAATTTTTTTCTTCTTACCAACTATCTGTATTATGTAGAGTTGTTCGCTAAGTGGAACAATGTAAAGGTAGAAGGAAAAGATAAAAACATGCCAAGTGCAACGGCTGATGGCATAACAATTATCAACTTCGGTATGGGAAGTCCGAATGCTGCTACTGTTATGGACCTGGTAAGTGCAGTAAGTCCAAATGCTGTACTGTTTCTGGGTAAATGCGGGGGGCTTAAGAGAAAGAACAAGTTGGGAGATCTGATTCTTCCTATTGCAGCTATCCGCAGTGACGGAACATCCAATGACTACCTTCCCAATGAGGTCCCCGCTCTTCCGGCATTTAAGCTTCAGAGCGCCATTTCAGCAACTATAAACAGGTACAATCTTGAATATTACACAGGGACAGTATATACAACCAACAGAAGGGTCTGGGAGTTTGATGAAAGGTTTAAAAAATATCTGGTAAAAACCCGTGCAATGGCAATCGATATGGAGACAGCGACAATTTTCACAGTCGGTTTTGCCAACGAGATACCAACTGGAGCACTTTTATTGGTTTCAGATCAGCCGATGATATCAACAGGTATAAAGACAGAAGCAAGCGATAAAAAAGTGACCGGTAAATATGTCGAAACTCACCTCAAAATAGGTATTGATTCTCTGAGAGAGATAAAGGAAAATGGTATCTCAGTCAAACATCTGAGGTTCTGAAATGGCAGACACATACGAGGAAATATTATCTGACCTGAAAAAAAGGATCTTCAAACCGGTTTATTTTTTTGCCGGAGAGGAGCCCTATTATATCGACCTCTTAACTGATTTTATAGAAGAAAAGATACTGCCAGAAGCCGAAAAATCCTTCAACCAGGTTGTCCTGTACGGTGAAGATACAACCGTTCCTGCAATAATTGACGCTGCACGGAAATTCCCGATGATGTCGAGCCACCAGGTTATTATTGTCAAAGAGGCGCAATCACTTAAAAAAATAGAAGATCTTATACATTATCTTGAGAAGCCCCTGCTCTCCACGATCCTTGTAATCAATTATAAATACAAGGACCTGGATAAGAGGACAAGATTCTTCAAAGCCCTTGAGAAGCAGGCTGTTTACTTTGAATCACCGAGGCTTCGCGACTACCAGGTCCCGGCATGGATAGAGAGGTATCTGATGGCCCAGGGGATAAAAACCGACCCGAATGCCAGCGCCATGCTTACTGAGTACCTCGGAACAGATCTTCATAAAATAGCAAACGAGCTAAAGAAACTGATAATTACCCTTCCCGCAGGGAAACCGGTAATAACCACCTCGCTCATTGAAAAGAATATCGGCATAAGCAAGGACTACAATAATTTTGAACTTCAGAAAGCTGTAGGGGAAAGGAACATATTGAAGGCCAACATGATAGTTCATCATTTCGCTGAAAATCCGAAGGATAATCCGATAACCCTTTCTATCGCCTCGCTGTTCAGCTACTTCAGCAAGCTGCTCACGTATCATTACCTGCCCGATAAATCAAAGAACAATGTGGCTGCCTCGCTCAAGATCAATCCATATTTCGTCAGGGAATACGAGGCTGCCGCATCAAAGTACAACGTTTCAAAAACGGTACAGATCATCAGCCTGTTAAGGACTTATGACATGAAATCGAAAGGCTTCGGCGATCTCAGCAGCGAACCAGGCGACTTGCTTAAAGAACTGGTATTTAAAATATTACACCTCTAGTTCATATCCGGCGACTCCGGAAAATCGGCCCACATCCGGTATTTGTTATTCAGTCCCCTGAGAACTTTTTTCCAGGTATTATCGACCGGATTATTCAGAACAATATCTGTTTTTACTTTTGCAATAACCCATGAGTTCTCCTTAAGCTCGCGTTCGAGCTGTCCGGCCGACCAGCCGGAATAACCAAGGAAAAACCTTATCTGTGTATTGTCCAGTTTTCCTTTACTGATAAGCCCCCTGATAAAGTCAATATCGCCGCCCCAGTAAATGTTCTCATCAACCAGGACGCTTTTGGGGATCTTATCGCCGAGGTCGTGGAGGTAGTGAAGGGTATCCGGAGCCACTGGTCCTCCCATGCTCAGGTATTCCTGCCAGCTGTCAAATCCGGAAATGGCATCGCATACTTTTATTTCCAGCTTTTTATTGAGGATGAACCCGACAGACCCTTCTGCATTATGGTCAGCCAGATAGACAATCGTGCGGTTGAAAAAAGTATCAGGGAGAAAAGGTTCGGATATCAGTATCTTTCCCTTCTCCGGTATTTTGTCCTCGGGCAGTATTGTAAACAGGTCAAGCTCTGGTTTCATAAGCGATGGCAATTTACAATTTTTTAATTAAAGTCCCCCTTCAATAACAATGCCCTTTCAATTGATAAAAGTATTGAAAAATATTGTATAAATAATTAAGCAATTTCCGAAAGTAAATTAATTATTATCATATTTTTGCCCGGATTTGTAAATCGTTATGCAAAAAAGCCTGCTCAGGATAATCGGTAATAAAGCAATCCTTCACAACCGTGAGAGGATGTGCGAAACAGCTGAAGAACTGCTGGAAAGCGAAAAGTTCAGGATGGTGCTGGACCACTGTCTTGACCATCTGAGGTCGAAGCGGTCTCCCCTGATGAACATATTTCAGGATGGAGTATCAGGTTACCCGGAAGTATCTGAACTCGTTAAAACCCTCACGCTGCTCTTCAAATATGAAGCAGGAGTCGTTCCCCATATTTACGGCCGCTCTTCAGGTTTTGTAAGGAACCTTCAGCTTCTTAACAGTTTTGTCGAATACCTTTACGACTACTGGAGGCATTTCGACCGCTTCATAATAAATGATTCTGAGGGTGACCGGCTCGATAAGCGGCCCTATCGCACATTCAATGAGACTATTGAACACCTCACTCACCTGATCAGGATGGTTTACAGGCACATCCAGGAGAACATTACCGGGAGCCATCCGAATGTCTACAGGCAGGTCATGGCCGGAGCCGAAATGGCAGTAATATCCCTTCCAAAAGATATTCCTTATCCTGACGCCAGGTACCATAAGCTGAATTCAATCCCTGTGATCAGGCAGGTTCTGATCTATCCACCGCTTGTGATTCAGCAGCCTATGAACAAGCGCACCGGGCATTTCAAACGGATCGTCCGGAATCCTGTCGACCTGGTTCAGGTTGATCCTGCCGACTGGCTTTGCTACCCAGTAAAAGCAGGAAAGCTTCTGATAATGGTTTATGTTCACCTGACATTCCTTGAGCTTGGACTTTCGATGTGCAATCTTTTCCAGCTGGCTAGTGATTCAGAGCTGGAAAAGAAACCGGATGCGATCTTTATTTACGGAATTCATGAAAAGGTTCTTGATGGTCTCTCAGATTATTCTACGGTGTTCTGTGAAGATGAAACTAATGGAATCCTTGTCGGGGCCATTCCCCGCAATCAGGAATTCGGGTACTTCGGTTACCTGAAAAAAATGATCCTAACCCTGCATAATTCAATAATGATCAAAGCAGGCAGGTTGCCGTTCCATGGAGCAATGGTCAGGATAATGCTCCAGGGTGACATGGAGGCTACGGTTCTCATGATCGGAGATACAGGTGCAGGAAAATCTGAGACTCTTGAAGCATTCCGCGTACTTGGCGACAGGCAGATCCGTGAGCTCACAATCATTGCCGATGATATGGGATCCATAGAGCTGGATGCGGATGGGAACCCTATTGGCTACGGTACCGAGACCGGTGCTTTCCTCAGGCTTGATGACCTTCAACCCGGATATGCTTTCGGACATCTCGACAGATCAATAATAATGAATCCCAGCCAGGTCAATTCAAGGATAGTGCTCCCTGTGACCTCATTTGAAAACGTGATCAGGGGACACAGGATTGACTATATCCTCTATGCAAATAATTATGAGCAGATTGACAATGAACATCCTGTTATCGAAAGGTTTTCATCAGCAGGCGAAGCTCTGAAGGTATTTCGTGAAGGAGCCGTAATGAGCAAGGGAACAACCACTTCGAGCGGCCTTGTCAATTCATATTTCGCAAATATTTTCGGCCCCCCAGAATACAGGGATCTCCATGAAAGAATTGCAGAAGAGTATTTCGCATCATTCTTCAGGAACAATGTGTTTGTCGGTCAGATGCGGACAAGGCTTGGAATAAGCGGTTATGAAACTTCGGGTCCGGGAGAGGCAGCGACTGAGTTGCTGAGGATAATAGGGTCATAACCCGCTTCCCTCATCATTTCATACACTGCATCGAAGATATCCTCGGCGCTCGGCTTGGAGAAGTAGTCGCCATCGGTCGTATATGCCGGACGATGCTCCTTACCGGTGAGTGTTCTTGGAGGAGAATCAAGGAAGTTCCAGCCTCCCTGTCTCTCAAGAACCTCCTGCATCATAAAGGCAGTTGTTCCTCCGGGAACATCCTCATCAAGGAAAAGCACCCTGCTGGTCTTTTTCAGTGATTCAAGAATTGTTTTTCCCGTATCAAAAGGAACCAGCGTCTGGACATCGATCAGTTCCACTGAAATGCCATGGTCGGCAAGCTGCCTTATGGCTTCCTGGGCTATCCTGACTGTTGAACCATAGGTAACAAGCGTGAGATCTGTTCCCAGGCTCAGGATCTCGGGAACGCCAAGCGGCATCCTGAATTCACCAATATTGTCAGGCATTTTTTCCTTGAGTCTGTATCCGTTCAGAGGTTCTACCACAATTGCGGGATCACTTCCCTCAAGAAGCGTGTTATAGAACCCGGCCGCCCTGGTCATATCCCTTGGCACACACACAAAAACACCTCTTACAGAATTTACAAGCATGCTCATTGGCGATCCCGAATGCCATATACCCTCGAGCCTGTGCCCTCTTGTTGAAATTATAAGCGGGGCTATCATTTTTCCGGCTGTCCTGTAATGGGTTGTTGCCAGGTCGTCGCTTAGAACCTGAATTGCATACATCAGATAATCAAGGTATTGTATCTCAGCTATTGGTCTCATTCCCCTGAGGGCAAGACCAATTCCCTGGCCAAGGATGGTGGCCTCGCGTATCCCCGTATCGGTTATCCTGAGCTCGCCGAATTTCTTCTGCAATCCCTCAAGTGACTGGTTGACACCGCCAATGCCGCCTGTATCCTCACCGAATGTTACCAGAAGAGGGTATTTTGAGAACAGCTTATCATAATTATCCCTGAGTATCTGTCTTCCGGGGACTTCCGGAGAGCTTTCCGACCAGACAGGAGGAACCGGTTTTACATTCATTACCGATGAAGTAGTTTCGTTATAAAGAAAAGTGTTGTAGCTAACTGATGCATCCTGGTAATTGCGTCTCAGCCAGCCATGAAGCTCCTCTTTCAGATTATCAGCTTTGTTGCAGGTTTCACATACATTCCTCAGTATCTTCCTGGCAGCCATGAAGTTATCCTTACGGATAGGCGATATCACTTTTGTCAGCTCCTCCGTGATGTCATTTACTGTGGCTTCCTTTACATCTTCATGGCAGGAACAGCTGCGGCTCCTGATTATTTTAACAAGGGCGTCGCGCTCAATCCTTATCGGTGCCTGGAACATATCCCATGCTTTCTTTCTTGATTCTTTTGCCTCTTCTTCTGCTTCAGATGCCACCCTGTCAAGCTCTTCAGATGTTGCTATCTTCTGGTCAATGATCCACTCCCTCATCTTTCTTATCGGGTCATATTCCTCCTCCCACTTCAGCCTCTCTTCTGATTTATACCTTTCATGAGAACCCGAGGTTGAATGACCCAGCGGCTGGGTAACCTCTTCAATATGAAACAGGACAGGCACATGATCCCTGCGGCAGATTTCAATGCCTTCCTCGTACAATTTAATCAGGCCGGGGTAATCCCACCCTTTACCTTTATATATAATAATGCCCGGACGGTCATTCTCCCTTTCAAATCCCTTCAGAATATCGGAAATGCTTCCCTTCGTGGTCTGGTATTTTTTCGGGACTGATATTCCGTACCCGTCATCATATACAGAGACAGCCATCGGAACCTGAAGAACGCCTGCAGCATTCATTGTCTCCCAGAAATGACCTTCAGAGGTGCTGGCATCTCCGATTGAACCGAAAGCCACTTCGTTCCCTTTTATCGATAATGTCTTAAACTGATGGAGATCCTTGTTCTGGCGGAACAGCTTTGAAGCGTAGGCAAGCCCCAGCAGTCTTGGCATCTGCCCGGCTGTAGGGGATATGTCAGATGATGAGTTTTTCTGTTTTGTCAGGTCGCGCCACGTACCGTCAGGGTTGATGTTCGGAACTGAAAAATGGTTATTGAATACCCGCCCACCGCTCCCCGGGTTGATTTCCCGGTCGGTATTACCATAAAGCTGGTGAAAAAACTCCACTGAACCGTAGAGCCCCATTGCCATCATCCATGTCTGGTCCCTGTAATACCCCGATCTCCAGTCTCCATTCCTGAATTGTTTGGCCATTGCCAGCTGGATAATCTCCTTGCCGTCGCCGAATATGCCGAATTTTGCCTTTCCCGACAACACTTCACGGCGACCGATGATACTGAGGCTGCGGCTCAGGTTTGCCAGCCTGAAATCGGCAAGGATGTTTTCCTTGTTCATATATTTATCTGATAATGTGTAGGTTTGCTTCATATATACCTGTCTGCATATTATTCAATTTCAGTTCCTGAACAATAAACAAATATTTGATACAGTTGTTTAATTGAAAGAGGCAAAATGAGTTATATATTTGCAACAATACCCCCATCCCGGCCTTCCCCCAGGGGGGAAGGAGTGTTTAAACTTTCCCCCTTGGGGGAAATCAGAAAGGGGGTATTTAAAATAAAACTGAAACAAGAATGATAATCAAACTTCTCATAATAAGCATTGTTTTGCTGGCTGTTGCCTTTGCATTTCTCGGCATCCGGATGCTTCTCAAACCCGGCGGGAAGTTCCCTGATACACACGTGGGTCATAATAAAGAAATGAGGAAAAGGGGGATAACATGTGCACAGAAGACTGATATCGGATGCAATCCCGGAGATAATCTTGAGGGGTGTAATACATGCGGAGAAAAAATAAACCACGGAGTTGCTCAGAGTTAATCAGAGTTACACGGTATTAGAAACAGTGTAACACCGTGTCGAACTCCGTGTTACCCCGTGGTTAAGATTCTCAAGGTGCCGAAATATACTCTTCCAGATTTTTTGTAGCCCAGGTTCTGAAGCTGCCCTGATCGTCAGAGTAGATGAGGTATGCATCAAACTCATTATGCAGATTAAGAAAATCTACTGCCTTTTCCTTTCCCATCACCATGCAGGCTGTGGCAACTGCGTCTGCCGTGGCGCAATCGCCGGCCAGAATTGTCGCGCTAAGCAACTGGTTCCTTGCCGGATATCCGGTTTTGGGATCAATGGTATGTGAATACTTGATCCCGTTCTCAACATAAAATTTCCTGTAATTGCCGGAGGTTGCCAGGGCTCTGTCCTTAAGACTGATGATTGCCTGCAAGTCTTCACCCGGCGACATGTTGTTATCAACGGGTCGGTCGATGCCAATCCTCCAGAGCACGCCCCTCTTGTCACCTCTTACCCTTACCTCGCCTCCTATTTCCACCAGGTAGCGTTTCATTCCAACGCTGTCGAAATATCTGCAAATCACATCAACCGAGTATCCCTGTGCAATGGCATTGAAATCAAGGTTTATGCGCGGATCGGACTTAAAAAGTATCCCATCCCTGATCTCAACTTTATCCATCCCTACCAGGCTTAAAAGGGAATCGCGCATTGATTCTGTAAAGTTCCTTGAAGCATCAGGTCCGAAACCCCAGGCTTTCACCAGCGGGCCCACTGTCAGATCAAATGCTCCGCCAGTGATCGCTGATATCTTCTTTGAAAAGCTCAAGGCTTCAATGAAGTAAGAATCCGGCCTCACACTTTCGTTGCGGTTTATCCTGGAAAGAACTGACGAATCCTGATAAAGTGACAGCGACATGTCGAAATCGCGAAGGATCTTCTCAACTTCAGTCCTCAGGTCTGTAAGATTTATCCTTTGAGAGTTTTCAAATACGACACTGTAGGTTGTACCCTGTGCAAATCCGTTAAAGTTTGAGAAACCGGGATCAGCGTTCCTGCATGAGGTAAAAAACAGAAAGAAGAAGAAAGAAAATAGTAAACCTCTGTTACCCATTGACCAGAATCTGTGCTAAAGTTAACTCAATTACCGTCGGTTTAAACCGACGGGTATTCACACCCCGAAATCATCAAATGAAATATTCTCCTGCGGGACGCCAAGGTTATCAAGCATTTTTACAACGGCGTTATTCATCTGGGGCGGACCACAGAAATAATACTCAATATCTTCAGGATCATCACGTTTACTGAGATAGTTATCAAGCAGTACCTGGTGGATGAATCCTTTGTAACCTTTCCAGTTATCCTCAGGACAAGCTTCTGAGAGGGCAAGATTGAATTTGAAGTTCGGGAATTTTTTCTCTATTTCCCTGAACTCATCTTCATAGAACACCTCCCTGAGCGATCTTGC
The DNA here is from genome assembly GCA_041303415.1 of Bacteroidales bacterium. Lineage (GTDB taxonomy): Bacteria > Bacteroidota > Bacteroidia > Bacteroidales > VadinHA17 > LD21. The sequence goes on along the minus strand of JBFYPG010000021.1, from coordinate 43,109 downwards.
ACCATACCAGTATGAAATTTTGCGGTTCGTCTTCAGGGTATGGAACAGGTGGAATATATGCGATCTCAGAGGGGCCATACCGGCGCCGCCGCCAATATATATCATTTCGCTACTTGTATTCTTAATATGGAACTCGCCATAAGGGCCTGAAATTGAAACCTTATCTCCCTGTTTCCTTGAGAAAATATATGATGAGCATATCCCCGGCGGTACGTTCCTGAATTGTTTTTTCAGGTTATCCCATGGCGGAGTGGCTATTCTTATGTTGAGTTTAATAAGGTTCTTCTCAGCAGGATAGTTGGCCATTGAATAAGCTCTGAATGTCTCTTCAGAATTCTTTATTGAAAGATCCCACATTTTGTAGGCATCCCAGTCGCCCCTGAATTCTTCTTCAATAGCAAAATCCCTGAAGCTTGTATCGTATTTCGGCACATCGATCTGGATGTAACCTCCAGGTTCAAAGTTAAGCTCCTCTCCCTCAGGCAGTTTCACCACAAATTCCTTTATGAACGTTGCCACGTTTCTGTTTAACACAACCTCACACTGCCATTTCCTGATTCCCAGCACCGATTCGGGGACTTTGATCTTCATCGGCTCCCTTACTTTAACCTGGCAGCCAAGTCTCCAGTGATCGTTCTGTTCCTTCCGTGTAAAGAAACCCGTTTCGGTCGGGAGAATTGATCCACCCCCCTCAAGAATCTGGCATTTACACATGCCGCAGGTACCTCCGCCTCCGCATGCCGAGGGCAGAAAGATCTGGTTCGAGGAGAGCGTCATCAGCAGGTTGGACCCCGGGGATACCACCACCTCCCGGTCATTGATCTGCAGGGTCACATCCCCTTTGGGGGAGAGCTTATCCCTGGCAATGAGGAGTATCACGACCAGCAGCAGAATTATAATAAGAAAGACAACTATGCTCAGCAGGGTTGTTACGACCGTTGAAAAACCTAATATCATGATCTATATTTCTTTCAGAGTGTTATTCCCATAAATCCCATAAAAGCAATTGCCATGAGCCCTGTAAGGATGAATGTGATCCCCAGCCCCCTTAAAGGGGCCGGTACGTTGCTGTATCGCATTTTCTCCCTGATCGCCGCTATTCCAACAATGGCCAGCATCCACCCTATTCCCGATCCAACCCCGAAAACAGTAGCCTCAAGAACATTTTCGTACTCCCTTTCCTGCATAAAAAGGGCTGCTCCGAGTATGGCACAGTTAACTGCAATGAGAGGAAGAAATATTCCGAGCGAATTATACAATGCAGGACTGAATTTCTCAACCACCATCTCAACAAGCTGAACCATTGCTGCAATTAAAGCGATGAATACCATGAATGTAAGGAAGCTCAGGTCAACATCGGCAAATCCTTCGCCAAGCCAGATCAGGGCTCCTTTTTTCAGGATGTATTTTTCTATAAGGAAGTTCATCGGAACAGTTATCAGAAGAACGAATATCACAGCTATTCCCAATCCAACTGATGTCTTAACTGTTTTTGAAACAGCAAGATATGAGCACATGCCAAGGAAAAAGGCAAAGACCATGTTATCGATAAAGATCGACTTTACGAATATATTCAGGTAGTGTTCCATAGTTGTTCCCTCCTATTTCTCTATAAGTTCCTTGTTATGACTTCTCTGGACCCATATGATAAGGCCGACCAGGATAAGGGCCATGGGCGGAAGGATTATCATACCGTTATTCTCATATCCGATCTTGTAGATGCCCAGTTTCTCCATTACCGGGAACCCATAGATGGTTCCTGAACCAAGCAGTTCGCGGAAGAATGATACTATAATAAGAATAAGACCGTATCCCGCCCCGTTGCCCAGTCCGTCGAGGAATGACGGCCATGGTTTGTTTGCCATTGCAAAAGCCTCCAGCCGTCCCATAATTATGCAGTTGGTAATTATCAGGCCAACGAACACTGAGAGCTGTTTACTGACATCAAATACATAGGCTTTCAGGAACTGGTCCACAAGGATCACCATTGTTGCGATGACTACCAGCTGTACTATTATTCGTATCCTGTCGGGAATATATTTCCGCATCGCTGCAATTACCAGATTTGAAAATGCAGTCACGATGGTTACCGACAGAGCCATGACAATTGCGGGCTTTAACTTAACGGTAACAGCCAGGGCAGAGCATATTCCGAGAACCTGAACGGTGATCGGATTGTTCCTTCCCAGGGGACCGGTAAGCAGTTTTAGGTTTTTTACCGAAAAGATCGGTTCCTTTTCCTGATCGCTCATATCTTATATTCTGTTTTTTATAAGGTAATCATCATATTTCTGCAGACAGTCAAGAAGCATTTTTTCAAGACCTTTGCTGGTAATTGTTCCTCCCGAGATGGCATCCACTCCATGGCTGTCTGCAGGATCCGCTCCTCCCTTGTGAACCTGTACAGAGACGAACGACCCATCCTGATAAAGCAGTTTATCCATGAACATGCTTTCAAATGGGGTCGTGTTGATCTCGGCTCCAAGGCCGGGAGTTTCCCCCTTATGATCGAAGGTGACACCGTAAATGGTGTTCATATCTGACTTAAGCGATATGTAACCCCAGATCGGCCCCCAGAGACCTTTCCCTTCAACAGGCAGGATAATCAGTTTTTCACCGTCATCGGGTTCAGCACTGAAAACCGGAAGATACTGCTCCTCAAGCGGTTTCTTCTGCTCATTTTTAAGGACAACCGTAAAGGCGTCAACACCTTCAACAGGCTCACCTTTAACATTCAGAACAAAACTATCCCTGATATACTTTTCGTAAAGGTCGACCGCATTTTGCTTTGTTGCAGGGATACGAATTGATTCAAGCATGCTCCGTTTCTTTTCGATCTCAAGGTTTTTTTCCTGGGCCGGCTGCAGCAGAGTGGCAGCAAGTGACAGCAATGCTGCAACTATAATTACCATCACTGTCGAGAATATGAAAATATATCTGTTGCTGAAGTGTTTCATCTTCTTGAATTATTTGGTCGTTAGCACTGCCCGTTTCATCCTTCTCCTGATATTTGACTGCACCATATAGTGATCGATAAGAGGGGCAAACAGGTTCATAAGCAGAATTGCAAGCATAACTCCTTCAGGATAAGCCGGGTTCAGCACCCTGAAAAGGATCGACAGAAATCCAACCAGGAATCCGTAGATCCATTTGCCCGTTTCAGTCTGGGATGCCGAAACCGGATCTGTTGCCATAAATACAGCCCCGAAGGCAAACCCTCCCATCACAAAATGATAGTAGAAAGGAAGTTCCATGTAAGCATTGGCCGATGCGGCATTAAAAAGCAGCCCCATTGTGAGTCCGCCTGCAAAAACGCTGAGGATTATCTTCCAGTTGCCTATCCCGGTAACAATAAGTATCAGGGCGCCGATCAGAATGGCAAGGGTTGATGTTTCTCCAACTGATCCGGGGATAGTGCCAATGAACATATCCATGAATGAGGGCAGTTCTGACAGATTTCCCTGGGCACACAATGCCAGCGGAGTCGCCCCTGAGTAACCGTCAATAATGTTTTGCCCTTTTGCAAGACCCTCTGTCCAGACATTGTCTCCGGTCATCCAGCCGGGATAGCTGAAAAAGAGAAATGCCCTTGCCAGGAGCGCCGGATTGAAAATATTCATTCCTGTGCCGCCGAATACCTCTTTACCCAGTATTACGGCAAACGCTGTTGCAAGAGCAAGCATCCAGAGAGGAATGTCGATCGGCATGATGAGGGGGATCAGAAGTCCTGAAACCAGAAAGCCCTCATTGATCTCGTGACCCCGGATCTGTGCAGCAATAAATTCAATGCCAAGCCCGGTAACATAACTTACGATTATAAGCGGCAGCAGCTTCAGGAAACCAAATCCGAAAGCCTTAAGGATACCCGGATCCAAACCCACCGACCTGAAGTGCTGAAGCCCGGTGTTATAACAACCGAACAGAAGTGCCGGCACCAGGGCTATTAACACCACGGTCATTGTTCGTTTAAGGTCGAGGCTGTCGCGGATATGCGATCCCCTGAAAGTCACTTTGTTGGGAACGAACATGAATGATTCGAACCCTTCAAATACCGACTGAAGCTTTGCGAACCTGCCCCCTTCCGTGAAATGGGGCTTAAGCTTATCCAACTTGTTTCTCAGCGAACTCATTATAATTAATCTCTGGTGTAATTTAACTCATTTCCTTCATCATAAGATCAAGGCCTTTTCTTACAATAGACTGGATCTCGATTTTTGACGGACAAATAAATTCACAAAGAGCCAGATCCTCTTCTGCCACCTCATAGACTCCCAGGTTTTCCATCATATCTATATCGCCTGCGAGCATTGCCTTAAGAAGCTGCATCGGATAGATATCCATCGGCACAACTTTTTCATAATTGCCTGTCAGCACAAAAGCCCTTTCACCTCCGTGAAAATTGGTATCAAGCCTGTAATCCTTCCCGGGCATAAGGCTTGACATGAACGTTTTGTAAAAGCTGTATTTATTTGCACCGGGAGCCGCCCATCCGAAGAACTCATAATAATCACCCTCAGGTATTACAGTAACCTGTGAATCATAATATCCCAGGAACCCGTCAGACGGAATTTTTGTCCCGGTCAGCACGTTGCCGCTGATATAACGCAGATTGCCTGGCTTGACATTGTCCTTTACAAGCGGTGCAATGCTGCTTCCCGAAAGAACCTTATAATACTGCGGATGAAGAACTTCTGACCCTGCCAGTGCAACTATCCTTTCAGGTTTGTAAATGCCTTCTGCAAAAAGCCTTCCGATTGCAATCACATCCTGGAGGTTGATGTACCAGACAACTTCTCCCTTGTTCACCGGATCAAGGTGGTGAATATGCACTCCTGTATTTCCTGCAGGATGCGGACCCGAGATGTATGATATCTCAACACCCGGTGTGCTGCTCAGGGATGACCCTGGTACGTTAAGAACCAGGTTTACTTTTCCATCGGTAAGTTTTGATACAGCCCTGATACCCGTATTGAATAATGAAACCGGCGAGTTTTTCGTAATGAACTCATAATCAGGAGCGAGCGGAGCCGTATCAAAGCCAGACACAAATATTGACTTTGGCACATCGGCGGGTTTTGCGACTACATGGTAAGGACGCTGTCTGACTGCCGGCCACAGGCCTGAAGCCAGGAGCAATTCCTTTATTTTTTCACGCGAAAGCGATTCAGTATCCGCCTTCCCGAAATCGATATGATCATCTCCGCTTCTCTCGACAATAACCTCCAGCATCTTCCTTCGGTCGCCGCGTTCAACCGATAATACAGTGCCGCTGACGGGAGAAGTAAATTTTATCTCCGCCCGTATTTTGTCATGAAACAGGGGAGTTCCTGCTTTTACTTTGTCACCCGGCTTTACTTCCAGCTTGGGAATGAGCCCCGGGAAATCAACAGGTCTTACCCCATACCTGACAGGATTTAATTCTCCGGCTAAAATTTTTTCGGCTGCACCCTTTATTGGGATATTCAATCCCTTTTTTAACCTGATCGTTCTGGACATTTTATTTTGAAGGCATTAAAATAATTTCAAAGGAAATGAGTTCTGTTAATAAATTAACACTGACTGCAAATGTATAAATAGCTTGCATCAATTATTCAAAAATGCCAAATATGATATGATAATTTTTGCACTATTTTTGTTAACATTTCTTTGAAAGGGGATCTAATGATCAGAACACTGACTTTTATCATACTTATTGGCTTAACAACAGCCATTTCCGGAGCATTAGAGCCGGATAATGATCTGCTTGCAAACAATATTTCCGACAGAAGGATCAAAACAGTTCAGCTGTATAAGGAAGGATGGAACTTTTCATACCCGGTAATAAAGCTGAACGGCGGCGAGAAGCTTGTCCTTCAGTTTGATCTCGTCGACAATAATTCAGAGACATATTATTATACTTTTATTCATTGCGACAAGGACTGGAACCGGTCCGGTGTTTTTTCAAGCGAATTTGTTGAAGGATTCCCTGATAATCCAATTGAAGATGTGAAGCCCTCTTTCAATACGACAGTAAGGTACTTTCACTACATCCTCTCATTTCCAAATGACAGGATATCATTCTTGCTATCAGGTAATTATGTCATTGTAGTATATCCCTACGGCGAGCCTGACAAACCTGTTCTGATACAGCGGTTTGTGGTCTCCGAGGAGAGCGTGAAGATTGACTTCAGGGCTTACCGTCCTATTATCACGGCATTCAACAATACAGGCCAACAGTTTGATTTCACTGTAAAGCTAGCGGGGACACCCGTAACCGATCCGATGCGGAACATCTACTGCTCCGTACTTCAGAACGGCAGGTGGAATAATGCAAAAATGAACCTCAAGCCTGATTTTACGGGAAACAACGAGCTTAAATTCAACGCGATGACGGAAAAGAACATCTTTCCGGGAGGCAACGAATTCCGTTACTTCGATATTAAAAGCATAAGGTACAAGACAGAATTCGTAAGGATAATAGATTATTCACCACCCTACTACAATATTTATCTTACTCCTTCGGAAAGCCGCGAGTTCAAACCCTATTTTTTCTGGCAGGATTTCAACGGTAAGTTTTATGTAGCATCCGATGAGGGAAGGGAACCGGAGACAGATGCCGATTATTTAAATGTATATTTTACACTTGCTTCAAAATATATGGTGGCCGGTGGAAGCATGTATGTAGCAGGTGCGCTTAACAACTGGAATTTTAACGATAATAACCTTATGGTTTACAATCAGCAGGATGGCCAGTATGAATGCTCAATGCTCCTGAAGCAGGGATGGTACAATTACGAATATGTATTTCTCAAAGAAGGCGAAACCCAGGGGACTGCAACACTGTTTGAAGGAAGCCACTATGAAACCGAAAACGACTACTTTGTCCTCGTGTATTACAGGAACCCTTATGAGCGTTATGACCGGGTAATCGGAACTGCGGCTGCAAATACAAATAACAGGTTCAACTATTGATGCCGGGGATGCTTATCGATTCCCGACTTCATCTCAAGTGTATGCTTCAGGGTTTTAAGGATCTCGGTCATATACTCATCGACAGCCTTCACCGATCCGGGCAATGTATAGATAAGTGCTTTACCCAAAATTCCTGCCACACCCCTGCTCAAAAGCGCATTGGGTTTTTCTGATCCGTACTTCACACGTATGTATTCCATTATCCCGGGTATCTCCTTTGAGAGGAGCGGTCTGACTGTTTCGACCGTAATATCTCTCGGACCGATCCCCGTACCGCCTGTTGTGAAAATCACCTGGTACCCATTGCCTGAGCTTCTGAGTATACCCTCAAGCAGCGCTGCATCGTCAGGGATAAGCACGAGTTTGAACTCACCAGACCAGTTCTGTTCCCAGAAAAAACCAGTCAGTATCTCCTTTATCTTAGGTCCGCTGAGGTCACTGTACTCACCGGCATGCGCCCTGTCACTAAGCGTGACAATCAGCACATTTATCTTTCCCGGAAATTCCATTTTATCTGATAATTAACATCCTGTCCGTTAAATCTGCCTCACCCTTACAATCTCTCCTTTTTCAATCGCATTTACGCCCAGGGAAATAGCTACGATCCCTGATGCACCGGGCAGCGCTGAAATGTGCGCCGAACCATGGAACTCAACGACTTCCGCGAATCCGTCAGATGTGATATGCACCGGTATCAATCCCATCCTGTCTGATGATCTCCTTGAATATCGATCCTTCAAAGGGACGGAGATTGTCAGCGGTTCCCAGTTCATTCCCATCATCCTGTATATCAATGGCCTTACAAGAAGCTCGAACTGAACAAATGAAGATACCGGATTGCCCGGAAGACCGAAAACCAGGGCTTTTGGATGTACTCCGAACGTAGTCGGCTTTCCCGGCTGGACTGCCACCCGTGAAAAAAGAATTTTCACTCCTGCCCGCTCAAGCACTGAAGGAACAAAATCAAAATCGCCCATCGAGACTCCTCCTGTAATCAGCATAATCTCATTTTCAGCGATTGCATCTGATATCACTGAGAATGTTTCCTCAACATCGTCCCTTACAATGCCGTAGTACCTGGCTGCAACTCCTGTCCTTTCTGCCTGGGCTGCTAGCTGGTATGAATTGCTGTTCCTGATCTGAGACACTCCGGGAACCTGATCAGGCTCAACTATCTCGTCGCCTGAACTGATAACAGCGATCCGGGGCATCCTGCTCACCGTCACAGCTGTATGCCCCACTGTGGCCATTACGGCAATGTCCTGCGGAGTGATTTGTTTTGGTGCCCTTATAACTACATCACCCTTCCGTATATCCTCAGCTTTAAATGCAATATTTTCTTTTATTGATGATCCGGTAAATCTTACCTTACCCGACTCAGGGATCATGGTTTCTTCAACAATTATGATGCAATCAGCTCCATCAGGTACCGCAGCGCCTGTCATGATGCGCGAGCACTGGCCCCTTCCCACCTTTTTTTCAGGCCATTTCCCGGCAGCAATTGTCTCAATGATCTCAAGGTCGCCGGAAATATCTGACTTCCTGCAGGCAAAGCCATCCATGGATGCTTTATTGAACGGGGGCATATCCATGTCGCTGACGACATCAGCGGCAAGTATCCGGCCTAAAGACTTTGTGAAAGGGACCTCCTCATTCCCCAGCGTGAAGGAGGAATTCATAACAATCTCAAAAGCCTTTTCATACGGGATCATTGATAGTTACTGATAGTATTTTACCACTTCTATAACTTCGGGAAAATCCATCCCGATCTTCCTGAGGTGTTCGATTGTGGGGATCCCGTTTTTATTCCATCCACGCCGATTGTAGACAGCATCACGAAGACTGTCATACTGATCCTCACGGTATTTGCGCAGAACTTTCATCTTCTCTTCCGTGCTCTTTCCATCAGGGTCAAACCCGGTTTTTTCCTTCAGCTGCCTGTCATATCTCTCAGCCCTCGATTCATACTCCTCAACTGTAACAGGTCCGCATGCCCGGTAAGGCTGGTCATCATCTTTCCGTTTTCCGTAACCCCTTCGAAGATTGAATACTCTCTGGAAATTGTACACCCGTTCTGAGTCTTCAATAAGCCTCTTGTTATCAAATGTCCTTCCGGTAACTGCTCTGTATATAGTAACATAATTATCAACATGTTCAGGCACCTTTGCAGGCTCATCGGTTTCGGCATTGTTTTCCGGTTCAACATCGTTCCATGGAAGTTTGCAGAGGCCCACCAGGCCGAACCAGGTACGAAACATGGGGAAATAATGCAAAGCTTCGGCCTTGTTTTCGAAGGTAGGTATCTGGTTATTGACCATATCCATGAAAATGAGCCAGGCTTCATCGTGCTGGGGGCCTTTGTTTGTCATCGCATAACCACCCTGCTGTGCAAGGGACTCCTTCGACATGTACTGCGAATATTCGAGACCCTTGTTCTCCATGCCAATATCCTGCATGAATTCAGGGTCACCCCATCCTTTTTCTGCAAATATCTGTTTCATGCGGCGCACTCCCTGTCCGGCGATCTTGCCGAATCCCTCGCCGCGAGCTGCCTGGTGAAGCAGTTCAAGAGCGGCCGGTATATTGCCGAAAGTAAGCTCAAGTCCGCCTGTGCGTTCCTTGTTCAGGATGCCGTTTGAATAGCACTCCTGGATAAAGGCCAGGCTGGTGCCCCATGTTATTGTGCAGATCCCGTATGTGTCGCAGTAGAAATTGGCTTCAATTATATAACGCGGGTCGAAGAATCCGCCGTTTGAGCCAAGGCCTGCAGCAGTCTCATATTCCGGTCCGTCTACCATAACTTTCTGTCCCTTGTACGGGCCGCTGGCAAGCTCATAGTCGTCAATTGCCTTGGAACAGGCCATGTTGCATCCTATCCAGCAGCCATCTGGAATACCCTGTGTGAAGAATGATGTCCAGACTGCAGAATCAATCCTGGGTGCATCCTTATGTGAGCCGAATTTATAGTTATGTGTCGGAAGGAGATCGTGATCATCCATGATCTCCATCAGGTGAGCTGTTCCCACCTTCCGCATGCGGCACTGCTTGTCGTCAAGCTCACGTATCTCACGGTTGAAACGTCGGCCGCGCTCCATGATCGCATCAAGATCAACAACATTGTTAAGGTTACCCTTTACTCCGGGCACCTTGCACACCAGCGCCTTTATCTTCTTGTTACGGAAAACCGTGCCAATGCCTCCCCTTCCGGCCTGCTTCATTCTTACTTTCTTCCGCTTCGGGTCATAAAAGCTGAAATTAAGCATCCCTATCAGGGAGTGTTCAGCAGCAGAACCCGAAGAAACAACCCCTATGTTCTTTTTTTCATTGTCATTGTCAGCAAACATTTCGGTAAGCTGTTCGGCAAGCACATGGCTGTCAGGGGCTTCAGCAGGCGCCTCAAATATTTCAATCTTATGGTTTATCCCGTCAATGAAAATTATCACATCGCGGTCCGACTTCCCTTGCAGTTCAAGTGCATCAAAGCCCGAGAACTTGAGGAATGGCCCGAAAAACCCTCCCACATTGCTGTCCATCACCGAATCGGTCTGCGGCGAGATGCTTACCACCAGCGATTTACCGGTACCTGAGTACTGAGTAATGCCGCCGATGGGCCCCGAGGAGATAATTATCTCATTATCAGGATCATTCCACTTTGTGTCAGGCTTCGTGGCATCCCAAAGTAGCCTGAGTCCATATCCTTTGCCCCCAATGAATTTCTCCTTCATCACCGGCGGTACATCTTTATCTTTTATTTCTGAAGTACCTACATTAATATAAAGGGTCTTGTCAGTATATCCTTTATCAAGGGGGGTCCAGGTATATTTCCATTCCTTAATGAGCCTGTGCTGTGCTTTTATCGCTGCAATATCCATATTATCAAAATTGTTTATGAGATGGGTATAAACTGTTAAAGTTAATAAAATCCGCGGAGGTTCAGTATGATATTAATCAGGTAGTTATCCGTTTCCGCCTTAAGTCCCTGCCGAAAATTTATATTGTATATTTGCATTAGTGTTTTAAAAGTACAGCCTCGATGAGATTTTCTGAAATTGAATCGCGTCTCAGGAGCTTCCGCGCAGGAATAGCAGGTGCAGGAGGTCTTGGATCAAACTGCGCGGTTTCGCTGGCCAGAAGCGGGGTCGGAACCCTGGTTATCGCTGATTTTGACAAAATTGAACCTGCCAACCTTAACAGGCAATATTACTTTGCTGATCAGGCGGGGATGTATAAAACAGATGCGCTTAAAGCAAATATTCAGCGTATCAACCGGGCAGTGAATGTGATTGCCCATACCCTGAAGCTGGATGAGAAAAACATTCCGGAGATCTTTGCGGGCTGTGATATTATAGTCGAGGCATTCGACAGCAGCGATATGAAACAAATGCTCATCGAGACTATCCAGATGAGGATGCCGGGTATTCCCGTTGTTACAGGATCAGGCCTGGCAGGATATGGAAAGAATGAAGCGATAAGGTCGCGCAAAATAGATGATACACTTTATGTTTGCGGTGATGAATCGACAACGGCAGATGACGATCACCCCCCGATGGCGCCCAGGGTAAGCATCGTGGCGAACATGCAGGCCAACCTTGTTATCGAAATTTTACTGATGAAAAAACAGGCGGGCCAATCATGAAGATATTGCTCAATAGCCGTGAAGAAATATTTGAGGAGGATCCGCTGAGCGTGGCCCGGATGATCGAACTGAAAAAATTCTCCTTCAGGATGAGAGTTATAAAGATAAATGGCGCGCTCATACCTAAAGACAAGTATGAAACATCTGTGATCCGTGACGGTGACAACGTTCAGATGCTTTACCTGATGAGCGGCGGATGAAAAAATAGTTGTAGCTTTGCACAGGAATGATAAGGTTTAAATTCATTGATAAGATTCCTGCGGCTTTCAGGAACAAATACATCCTGACCATACTTATATTCCTGATCTGGCTGCTTCTCCTTGATTCAAACAATCTCTTATCAAGGTATAAGGAGATCAGGGAGATGAACAGGCTCAGGAAGGACAGGGAGTATTATCTTGAAAAGATCGAGGCAGACAGGAGAAAGCTCCTTGAGCTGAAAACCGATAATGACAACCTTGAGAAATTTGCGCGGGAACAGTACCGGATGAAAAAGCCTGACGAGGACCTTTACATAATTCTCAGTCCCAGGGAAGACCGGGAGATCGCCCGCAAAAACAATTGAATCTCAGCCTGACTGCCTGTCAAGTTCCCTGAAGATAATCAGCAACTCTTCTGCACTCCCTGAATGATATCCGGGGGCCATTGCGTTCAGAAGGTCGCAGGCAGACTTTGAAACTGCCTGCTTTTCATAGATTCCGTTATGAACATGATTCATATACTTTACAATTCTGAAAGTGTTGAACCAGTTGAAAAACCTTTTCAGAAACGCATCAGCAGAGGAAGTGTTCCTCCGGATCTCCGCGATTTTTTCTGACCACTCTTGCCTGTCGACAAATGATCTTATACCTGAAGGCAGATCGTCATGATGATCCGCGGAGACTCCTTTTCCCATATTATAAAGTTCCGGGCCTATTATAAACAGCTCCTTAAGCTCAGAGAATGCTGATATATTATATGTAAGGAGCCGGTTGCTGTTTTCGCCGAGAAGCTTCGCAATCATAACTCCTGTGCCGAAAGGCACCCTGTATGACTCGCGCGGAGATGGGTAAACCGTAGTGGACGTAAGTGAAAAACAACCCCCGAGCGGTATCAGCTTCTGAAAGAAATAAAAGTCCTCACCCGCCTGTTTCCTGTTCATGCCGCCCGCTTTCATATACTGATCAGCCTTTACAGCCATTGCTGATCCTACGGTATGAAAGGCATTCGGATATCCGGCATACCTGAGCCCCTGGACAAAATATCTCAGATGCAGTTCATACTGAATGATATAGCGGTATATTCTTTCGGGGAATTCAATACCCGAGAGCGGATGCTCAAAGTATATTGAGCAGGCTTTTCTTCTCTTCTTCAAGAGAAGCTCTCCGGATATCGCAGTGAAATAATTCTTCTCAACCCTGCAGTCTGCATCAAGGCATACGATTACGCCATCAGGCCTGTCTATGAAACTGAACCTGCGGAGGGCCTCATCCATTCCTGTTTTTCTGGCAAGACCAACACCCCACTTCTTCACCGGAGCCTGACCGGCATCAAAGACATAAAGCCGGAAAAAGCTATTGTTGGTCTTTTTCCAGTCTAAGATGCTTTTAAAACACTGAGTATTGTTTCTGAGGCTATCAACTGAAGCATTTTCAGGAGCATTGATAACGATGATGACCTCTGCCTTGCAATCCGGCACCGAGCATGAATTAACGGAATCCAGGAGCGGAGAAACTGACGGCTCGTCGAAAGCAGGTATAACGACCATTATGCCTGTCTGATCATCAGGCGGTTCTTTTATAAACTCTGGGAACAGAGCCCTCCGGTTAAGCCAGTCAGCGGCGAAACCCATACTATTTTTTGTTCTCTGCCTGATACTGTGAATTCAATGCTTCAAGTACTTTAGCGGTTATGTCAAGCGTGGAATCTCCGTAAAGCACCTGTCCGCCGAAGCTTTTACCAAGTATGTACTGATAGTTGTATTCAGATTTGTGCTCCTCGAGGAAAGAGGTAATATATTCAAGGATCTGCCTGTTCATCACCTGCTCTTCCTCCATGAGGTTAGCCTGGAGGTTGTCGCGCAGATTGACCAGTTCCTGCTGCTGCTGGAGGAGCGACTGTTCCATCTCAGCTGCAGTGGCTCTTGTAACAAGGCCTTTTGTCACTTTTTCCTGGAAATCCCTTGCGTTCTTCTCATACTGTCCGGCTTTTGAATTCAGCTCACTTTCAGCTTTCTGCTGCTTGCCCATCAGTTCATCCCTTCTGTCGAAGAACATATCGAATTTAAAAATCAGACTATCAACATTTACATAAGCTATACCTGATGAGACAGATACGGATTGTTCTCCGGGCGTTTTGGCTTTTTTAGCTTTTGAACCTCCTGAAAAATGGAGAAAATAGAGAGCACCCAGTGCCACGAACAAAACTGAGAACAGTATAACTGAAAGATTCTTCATCTTGAGATCAATATTTGTTTAACAATAGTAAGGCGCAAAGATAAAAGAATTAAAATTCCGGACAAGGAATAGCTCTGATCCTTTTTTTCTGGGAGCCGATCGTAAACGACGTGAACTCATATACCAGCGACACTTCATGGGCTCCGGCAGATGAGCTTATGAGGTTGGAAATGGTGAAATCGTAGCTGTATCCAATATGAAGCTGGCTGGTTTTTATGCCAACGAGGCCGATTATGGCATCACCTGCCTGTGATGTCACCAGCGGGATACCCCTGTACCAGAGACCAAAGATCAGCGGGTCTTTATAATAATATAATCCGATATCTGTCTGGAAGAATTTTGCCTGGGTCTGGAAATTCATTGCTACTGACAATACCTCCCTGAGCTTTGTCCTAAGCCTTGTTTTCTTGATGATCTGCACTCCACCGTAAAGATTGAACTTAATCGGCACCTTTGCATCCTCACCGTAGAATGAGGTTTTAGGAACAAGCAGATGGTCAAGGGTTAAACCGGCCCATATTCTGTCGTTATAAACAAGGGCAGATGTTGCAAAATCAACATCTGCAACTTTATCGAATGCCGGCGGGTGAATTGATGGAGTCGGTGTACTTCCCCCGTTAATGCTGCTGCTCCATAAAAGCTTGGCAAGATCAAGGCCGAGGTAATAAAATTTAAAATTTACCCCTGGCCTTACATGCCATTCCCTGTTGATGTTGAAATCATATGAATAAAGCAATCCGATATTTGTAGTGCTCAGTTCGCCTGAACCTGCAACGTCGTATGTTGCAAGCACGCCAATACCTGAATTGAAATTGATCAGCGCCTTATCGAACGAAACGCTGTAGGTATGGAAGACTCCGGGTATAGCAGGCCATTGGTTCCTGTAGTTCATGCTGAGTCGGTACTCCTCAGTGGCTCCTGCAAATGAGGGAGACAGATAAAGCTGATTAGCATAGAATTGAGAGAATGTCGGATCCTGACTAAAACCATTTGTACACAGGATAAAAGTCAGCACGGATATGTATATAATCCTCCTCAGCAAGGTCGATCCTGTTAGATTTGTGTAGACGAAAGTAGTGAAATCCCGTCACAATTCATTCATTTAAACGTAAAATTCGGCTAAAAGTGATATGTTTCATCAATTTTTTCAATGAATGGAGGTTTAGAATAGATGAACGTCGGGTTTTGTGTGATGAATGCAAAAGCCCTTATTCAGGCGACTTCCTGAATGATGTTATCGACCTTTCAAAAGTGTAACGTCACCCATCAGGGTAAAAGGTTCGCCATTTATATAATTTCCCCGTACTTTCCAGACATAAACTCCAGGCTCAACGGACTGTCCCTTATAATAACCATCCCAACCCGTATTGACATCGCTGCTTTCAAAGACCAGCATGCCGCGCCTGCTGAAGATCCTGAGCTGATAATCAGACACTCCTGAATGAGCAGGGTGGAATACATAGACGTCTTCATCGCTCCTGTTCGTATAAAATCCGCCTGAGGGTCCGTTGGGATTCGGTATGAATGCATTGGGGAACCTGACATAATAACCCGATCCGAATGCATTCTGAACCACAAGTGAATCCGGGCAGCCAAATACCGAATATGCTATCAGCCTTACGGTATAATTTCCATAGCGGCTGTAAGAGTATTTTGGTTCAAACTGATCAGATGAATTGCCATCGCCGAAATCCCATCTGTATTCCGAAGCATCTGTTGAATAATTGAGGAAGGTGATTTCGTCACCGGGTATCACTGCGTTCTCCGGTTCTATTTCAAAACGGGCCACGGGGTTGGGATGAACCTTAATCATAACTGATGAAAATGATTGCCTCGCGTCTTCTCCGTACCCGCGCAGTATCACTTCATATTCTCCCTCAACGTCAAATATCCATTCAGGATTCTTTTCAAAGGAATAACCTCCGTCGCCGAATGACCATCGACATGAATCGAACAACAGCGATCTGGTCGTGAAAAGCACTTTAAGGGGAGCGCACCCTTCAGTAACGGATGCATTTATTATATTATCAGCCTTTCTTGCTGTTATCTGAAGTTTATTCTTTCCGGGTGTATCGCCTGCCAGCATTTTTCCATCAGTTACCGGAGGCACTTCGGCAGAAGGCAAAACTCCGTTGATCTTTTCCGGACCATCGACGGAGACTTCATTTGCTTCTGTTTTTGCCGCCGGTTTTTCAGCGCCTGCTCCGGCATTTTTCTGGCTGCTTCTGACATTTACTGATTCACCGGCTTCAGGAGCGGCGTCATTTCCTCTGGCATCTTCATTTAATGCTTCAGTGGCGGAGGGCCTGGTTATAATTGTGGAAGATTCCGGATCATTGTCTTTTCCGGGGCTGGTCGTGAGTATAAGGACAAGCGCTGCACCTGCAACGGCGGCACTGCCTGCATACCAGGCATTGAACCTTGCCGGATTGAAACGGAGGAACTCCCTCCATGCAACCCTGCGCATCAGCATTTTGCCGAGACCGGGTGAAGGGATCACTTCCGCATTCTCCAGTTTATGCCGGAAAAGCTCACTTAATACCTTATCTTCCTGTTCCTCTTTCACAATTAATATAATTCAAGATTCAAAATTTTCAGTCAGCGGCCGGGTAGTTGCCTTTCAGTCTGCGAAGCTTCTCAAGCTTGTCCCGTATAACAGCTTTCGCCCTGCTGTACTGCGATTTCGATGTATTTGTATCGATCCCAAGCATGTCGGCTATTTCCTTGTGCTTGTATCCTTCCACAGCATACAGGTTGAAAACCATCCTGTAGCCTGCAGGGAGAGAGTTAAGCACCCTATACAGCTCATCAGATGTAAAGAGGTCTTCCTCAAAACTGGAAGTGCCTGTTTCCATCGACACAAAATCCTCAATCTCAATATGATACCTGAATTTAAGATGTTTGTGATAGTGTGTTATTGCTGTATTTACCGCAATTTTCCTAAGCCATCCTATGAAAGAACCTGTTCCTGAAAAATCCTTTATATTGAAAAAAATCTTCAAAAAACTATCCTGCAAAATATCTTCCGCCTCAGCCTTATCCGTCGCGTACCTCATGCATACACCCAGCAAAAACCCGGAATACCTGCTGTAAAGTTCCTGCTGCGCTTTCCTGTCATTCCTGGCGCAACCTTCTATTATTTGCGGGTCACTCATCATATGCTGAGGACATTTTTAAGACATACCATAAAAATAAATGGTTGCATAGTGTTAAAAATTTGTTCAAAATAAGCAATTTTCAGGCTGCCGCACTGCTTATCAATGACAAAGGTCATTAAAAAAGAGACTCAGATAAAGTTAATTAGCATCTTGTAATTAATTTAGAGCCGACAAAAAAACACAATATGTTTAACAAATTCATTGCTGCAATATTGCCTTATTTTCCGAAAAAGTTCGTATGGATATTCTCCAAATCCTATGTTTCGGGGGAGTCAGTAGACGATGCAATGCGCGTATCAAAAGAACTCAACGGCAAAAACATCCTTGTCACAATTGACGTTCTTGGCGAATTTATAAAAGATCTCAGTGAAGCTGAAGCCAACAAGAAGGAATACCTTGATGTGATCGATGTCTCGTACAGGAACGGAATCATGGGGAATTTTTCCGTCAAGCCCACCAGTTTTGGTCTTCTGATAGATAAGGAAGTATGCTACAGGCATATCAGGGAGATAGTGGCAAAGGCAGCTTCATACAATGGTTTTATCAGGATCGATATGGAAGATTCACCATGCACGACTCTTGAAATAGAACTTTTCCGCCGGCTGAAAACCGAATTCCCATCGAATGTCGGGCTTGTGGTCCAGGCTTATCTAAGGAGGACCCTCGATGACATAAAATCACTGGCTGACCTTAACAGCGAAGCCGCTCCTCTCAGTTTCAGACTCTGCAAGGGAATTTACATAGAACCTGAAGCAATTGCATATAAAAAATATGAAGAGGTAAACCAGCATTTCCTGGAAGATCTGGAATTCATGTTCAAAAACAAGATACACGTCGGGATCGCCACTCATGACAAACCGCTGGTTGAAGGCGCCTATAAGCTTTTAAAACAATACAATGTCCCGAAGAATCTGTACGAATTCCAGATGCTATACGGCGTCACTCCCGGTCTCCGCGACTCTATAGTAGCTGAAGGCCACACCATGAGGATTTATGTTCCGTTCGGAGTCAAATGGTTTGGCTACTGCACAAGGCGGCTAAAGGAAAATCCGAAGATGGCCAGCCAGATAATCAAGGCCATATTCTATAAAGGATGATTTATTGAATTGAGGATTGCGTCCCGATCTATCGGGACGAAATCCCCAATCCGAAATCCGAAACAAGAATCATTTTTTCCTGATTGCTTCAATATATTTCCTGTGGATCTGCTCCACTTCCTGTTCGGTGATTTGCGGTTTCAGGGGAGAGGGTTTTTGAGGCAATCCGTTCATAAGGAGATATGCAGCAGGTATTATCATAAAAGGGCTTAACCCGACGATCCTGTCTGACGGGATCTGCCCTTTCGAGTAGGCGTCGCTGCGGTGCTGCTGCCTCAGTACCTCGTAATTCATTGCCGGATCGCCCAACCGCGATGTACCCAACCTTCCCTGGTAGGATGATACTTCAAGGTTATATTTTGCATTTTCGATCTTTATGTCTGCTTCGGGACGGGATGTGAACATCTCTGACCGCAGGTTGGAAAACCTTGGTATTATGACCACTTCCTCTATTTCCAGTGTATCAGTGTGCATATAGACGCCTGCAACAAATTCCCTGCCTGAAAGAGTATCGCTTATAGTGAGCCGGGCAGATTTATATCCCACCCTTGTGAAGGAGACCGTGTCGCCCCTCAATACATAAAATGCAAACCTGCCCTCCTCATCGCTGACCGAGTATGACTTGCTGTTGATTATTATCTGTGATCCGGCAAGCGCCCTTAAAGTGGCGGCGTCAAAAATTGCACCATGAAACAGGATCCTGGAACCTGCATCTTTCAGCACCTGCCCGTTAACTGCGATGACAGAGCAGAACAGCATAAGCAATATGATATAACATTTCCGCATTTCCTGCCGGTTACGGTTACAGCTTAACAATTAACTCATTCAGGGGCCGCTTTGGTACATGATGGTTACTGTTTTTGTCTCTCCAGTATCTGACGTCTCCATCGTTAATTTCATCAATTATCACATTTTCAATGGGTTTGCCTAATGCAAGGACCAGGAGGATCTCATATTTTTCAGGTATACTGAATTCGTTTCGAAGCTGTTCGCGCCTTATTGAGGCAAACATGCACCCTCCAAGACCTGCTTCATTAACGCCAAGCATGATACTCTGGGCAGCAATTCCATGATCCACTCCGAATCCTTCGGATATGGTTTTATCACCCAGTATAATTATGTAACCTGAAGGCCTCTCTCCGGCTTCCGGGCCATCCCAGTCTTTCAGATATGCAGCCCATACAAGCGAAGGAAAGAGTCTCTCACAATCACGTTTTGAATTGAACAATACGAATTTAAGCGGCTGCCTGTTGGCTCCTGAAGGGGAAAGCCTTGCCAGGTCGATCAAACCCTCAAGTATTTTATAGTCTATCCGGTGCGATTCATCAAACCGCCTGTATGAACGCGTTCTGGCAATAAGTTCTTTTAGTTTCATATCTTTTACTGATCAGATTGTGCTTGATCGATTGCCTGTCAGGAAAATATTTTCAGGCAGATCCGGAATTTCCATTTTGCCTCTTGCCAGCCTTAACAGTTCGCTTATTGCTTTTTTCCCTTCCCTGCCGAGGTTTGAAGTGTATTTATTTACAAACAGCTTGATATGCTTATTCATTACTGTACTGTCCATCTCCTGGGCATTTGCCCTAATGAAATCATATGATGCAAGTGAATCGTGATAGGCGTACTCAAGGCTGCGGTGAATGATACGGTTAACCTTCAGCGCTGTCTCTTCCGGTATCCTGCGGTTTATAGCGATTGTACCCAGCGGAATGGGAAGGTTCGTGAGCTTCTCCCACTGTTCCCCCAGGTCGGCTAATTTCAGGAATCCTCTCTTATGATATGTAAATCGTTTTTCATGGATTATAAGACCGGCATCAGCTTCATCCCTGAGAAGGGCATCTTCAATCTCCGAAAAAATAAACTCTTTTTTATTTGCCGCTTCAGGCCAGAAAATAGTAAAGAGCATATTGGCAGTAGTGTTTTTTCCCGGAATAGCTATCCTGGCTGAGGCTATATCTTTCAGGTCGATCTGTTTTTTGGTTATCAGCAGAGGTCCGTTTCTGTGGCCAATGGCACTTCCTGAATCAAGTATAAGATAGTTATGTGATGCAAGCGCAAAAGCCAGCAGGCTCAATTTGGTAATATCAACATCTCCTGATAATGCCCTGGTATTGAGTTCTTCTATATCTGTCATGAAATAATCGAACTCAAGCCCTTCCGTATCTATTCTCCCATGCACCATTGCATCGAAAATGAAGGTGTCGTTAGGGCATGGCGAGAATCCCAGTGTCAGTTTCATAATTTCATTCAACCATTATAAGGAAATCCCTGAGCTTCTCTGATAAATTGCCGACAGCCAGATGTATATCCCACTTTTTCCTGTTCCTGGGCTCTACTCTGTTCGAAAT
Source organism: Bacteroidales bacterium (assembly GCA_041303415.1). Lineage (GTDB taxonomy): Bacteria > Bacteroidota > Bacteroidia > Bacteroidales > VadinHA17 > LD21. The sequence continues at coordinate 22,484 of JBFYPG010000021.1, read as the reverse complement.
GGACCGTAAAGAAACAAAGGGGATTTTTTCCCGCAGGCAAATATAAAAAAAAGTAGCGCCCTCCATGGTTTCGATTCCGGGATTAAATTTTCCCGTGATCTTTCGTATCGTATCAGCTGATCCGGTAACAGTATTTACAGTAACTGCAGAAACCGGCCTCAGCATTTTCATGAGAACCGTGGTGTAAATATTGTCTGAAACCATCTTTCCTCCTCTCACGAAAGGATCGCCCATGCCTGCCTCATAAAGAGTGATGAAGCCATCTTCTGTTTCCACGCCTGAATCGGCAAAGCAGTCGGAAACCGGTGCAACAACATCCCCAACTGCAATATCGTGGCTGTAACTTCCTGCTATGCCAATGTTAATGGCCAGTTCCGGTCCGGGATTCGAAGAAAACCATTTCATCATGGCCCATGATGTGGAGACAGAACCAACACCAGTCACAAGAAGATCTATCTCCAGGTTTCCGAACCGGAAGCAATTTTCAACCTTAATCATGCCTGAAATCATCCTCAGGGCATCAGCCTCACTCTCAGTTGCAGCTACTATCAGAACTTTCTTCAACATCCTTCAACCTCCTTCAACCCTCTTCAACACCCTTCAACCTTTCAACTGCATAAATATATTACATAAAACCATAAAAAATCTTAACTTTAAAGGTTATTATTGTAAATAAAACACCACTGCATATGATCTATCTTACACGCAGGGAAAGGTTCAGCGCTGCGCACCGGATGTTCAGGCCTGACTGGTCAGATGAGAGGAACAGTGAGGTTTTCGGCAAATGTTCAAATGTAAACTGGCATGGTCATAATTATATCCTGTGGGTGACAATAAAAGGAGAACCATCTGACAGTCATGGATTTGTACTGAATATCGATACGCTCAAGAGAATTATCCAGGAAAAGGTAATCTCAAAAATCGATCATAAGAACATCAATCTTGAAGTTGATTTCATGAAGGGGAAGATTGCAACGACAGAAAATCTTGCGGTTGCAATCTGGAATGAACTTCGTTTGCCGGTTGAAAAAGAGGGTGCCGAGCTGCACTGCGTGAAAATTGAAGAAACGGAAAACAATTATATCGAGTATTATGGCTGAAATAAAGAAATCGGAAAACTGCGAGGTGAAAAACGCAAATAACGGTTATACAAGAATCGAAAAATGGGATGAATCAAACATTAAAGAGCTCTCTTCCATGTACAAAAGGATACTTGAGCTGTTAGGCGAGGATCCGGGCCGGGAAGGCCTTATAAAAACACCAGAGAGAGTTTCAAAGGCACTTCATTTCCTTACCAACGGTTATTCCATCAATCCCTGTGATATTATTAACTCTGCAAAATTCAGGGAAGAATACCGGCAGATGGTGATTGTAAAGGACATCGATCTTTACTCGATGTGCGAGCACCACATGCTTCCCTTTTTCGGCAAGGCTCATGTAGCTTATATTCCTGATGGCCAAATAACCGGTTTAAGCAAGATAGCCAGGGTGGTAGAGGCTTTCAGCCGGAGGCTCCAGGTTCAGGAAAGACTGACGACACAGATAAGAAACTGCATACAGGAATGCCTCAATCCGCTAGGCGTCGCAGTAGTCATTGAAGCCCAGCACCTTTGCATGATGATCAGAGGAGTCCAGAAACAGAATTCCGTGACAACGACTTCGGCTTTTACAGGCATATTCCTGGAGAATATCAATACCCGCGAGGAATTTGTTCATCTTATCGGATCGAGGCTGCATTGATAATTTTTTTATTTTTGCAGCCGGCCGGCTAAGGCCTCCATTTTGTTAACCGATTATGAAAGCATACGTATTCCCCGGCCAGGGAGCTCAGTTCCCGGGCATGGGCCAAGACCTCTATGAAAGATCTGCCGCCGGCAGGGAACTGTTTGAAAAAGCCAATGAACTGCTGGGATTCAGGATCACCGATATCATGTTCAGCGGTACAGATGAAGATCTGCGGCAGACACGCGTTACACAGCCAGCCATATTCCTGCACTCAGCAATCCTTGCAATAGTTACCGGCAATGCATTTGCCCCTGATATGGCCGCCGGTCATTCACTCGGAGAGTTCTCGGCCCTTGTTGCCTGTAAGGCACTCACATTCGAAGACGGACTCATTCTGGTTTTCAAAAGAGCCATGGCCATGCAAAGGGCCTGCGAAAAAAATCCATCGTCGATGGCGGCAATTCTGGGCGCCGATGACAAAATTGTTGAGGAAGTATGCGCTTCAGTTCCTGAAATTGTTGTTCCGGCCAACTATAACAGTCCGGGGCAGATAGTTATCTCCGGCTCAAATGAAGGAATTGACAAGGCCATCGAAGCCCTTAAGGAAAAAGGTATCAGGCGTGCCATTAAATTATCTGTCGGGGGAGCCTTCCATTCACCATTGATGGAACCTGCCAGAGCCGAACTCGAGGATGCCATTAGGGCAACTCACTTCAGCAAACCTCAATGCCCTGTTTATCAGAATGTAAATGCCAGTCCATTCACTGATCCGGCAGTTATAATGAAAAACCTGGTTGATCAGCTTACATCACCGGTAAGATGGACACAAACAATTATAAACATGATAGCAGACGGAGCAACCTCGTTTACTGAAGCAGGCCCAGGAACTATATTACAGGGACTGATCAAAAAAGTAAATAAAGATATCCCGACCGATTCTGCTGTACTGAAATAAAAACAGTTGTACCGTTACGCCCCCGATCCCGAGGACTCGGGACGGGGCAAGCTGTTGAGCCGTTATTATACCGGCTTCATTATCGCTCCCTTGTGCCTTCTGCCATCGATCATGATCTCCAGCGGCTTATCGAAACGGATGTGGCGGATGAAACTGTCTTCATAAACCACATCGAGCCTGTTGAGGTAATCGACATCATAATATCCTTCATTGATGTAAGGATTTATCGTAAGGTAACCTACCCCGAATGATGTAAGGTTCTGGAAGAAATGTGTACCCTGGCTTGGATCTATCCTGTAATTCTTAAGCCCGGATTCCACAATTATCCTGGCTGCCGATATCTGAGGCCATTTGACCGGTATCCCCAGCCAGGGATCTGTCGATCCCCATCTGCCTGGCCCTATAAGCACATAACCCCGGGCTTCCCTGACAAATGAAGAATTCAGATTCTCAATTATCCCGGCAACGGACTTGTTTTGGGATGCGTTGAATGATTCAGGCTTGACATAAACGAGGTCATGTATCCCCTTGAAAACACCATTGCCCAAAGCCGATTCTGAAAATATTATGGAATCCCCTGAGCTAGTCTTCTCAAGATTAATGTTGTATGTTTCCTCCGAATGAACTATTGGCCTGATCTGCAGAAAGTTAAAAACCTTTGGAGTGCCGGGGGGCGTTTCAAGGTTCACTGCAAATTCAATTTCAATAGGATTGTTCATCTCCCTCTGGCCGAGATCAAGAAGGGTGGTAAGTATATCGGCAAGGGGGAAAGATTTATGCTCCAGAATCCCTGAAAATGTAATTACCCTGTTGCCCGGATGCAATATTCCGTCATGAAGCACATTGTTCTGTATGTCATAGGTGGAGGCAATGTATTTCATAGCTCCGTCGTTGTTGGCATCCCTTATATCGATCCGTGGAATATTTATCCCGTCGTCAGTCGACGGCACAAAGCTGCTCATATTCAGATCAAGGGCACGGAACTCTTTCTGCGTATTTCTGAGAGCCACCTCAGGAGACGAAAGTTGAAGTGTTTTTTTCGGGTGGCGGGGACAGAAGCGCAGCGACATGCCTCCCTCAACGATCAGTTTTCCAAGCCCGAATGCGACATTAGCTATGCCGTCTTCTGCTTTTTCGGAACCGATAGGATAATAATTTATTGACTGGGCCACACCCGAGATTGTCGGATAAAAGATATCGCCGTGCCTGTTCCCGCAGACTTCCTGAAGGACGATGCCCATTTTTTCTTCATCAATAACATTGGAGGTTGCGGTCATATATGCCTTGCTTGCCTTGTAATAGACTGAAGCATAAACCTCCTTGATGGCATCCGACAGCATTTTTACCATAAGTTTGTTGTCGGGGAGCCGTGGTATCATATAAGTTGAATAGACTCCTGCAAAAGGCTGGTAATGTGAGTCTTCCAGTTTGCTTGAAGAGCGCACTGCCAGGGGATGGCTTCTTGATACAGCGAGAAAAGCATAAAAATCCTGGTAAACCCTCCCGGGCAGCTCGGCATTTATGAAACGGTTAAGTATCTCATCGTCGGAAAGATCGGAGAGTGCTACTGAATAGAGGTTGTTATGATCCATGAACTCATCGAAGATGTCTGTGCTCAGCACAACAGTTCTCGGAATCGTAATCAGCACATCAGGGAACTTGTTGAAAAGCTTGTTGTTCTTGATCATCTTGTTTATGAATGCAAGCCCTCGCGCTTTCCCTCCAATTGAGCCCTCACCAATCCGTGAAAATATCTGGTATTCATCGAAAGTTGACTTGTCAAACTTGGCAATCACACCCCTGCCTTTTCCAAGCCTGAAGCTTGAGATGGCTACGTAGAGGAACCTCCTCATCTCATCCATCGTATCAAAATCTTCCTTTCGGATATACTTGAACATCTGGGCTACAGGGAATAAAGCCCTGGCATTAAGCCATTTGGAAAAGTGGTTCCTGGTCGCATGATAATCAAGTGAATTATCGGGGATGGTCAGTAACTTCTGCTGAAGGCTCTGGAGGTCGGTAGCAATTGCTATCGGCTCCATTGTATCGGGGTTCTTGAATACGAACGGCCCAAAAGCCAGGTTCTGGATGATAAAATTCCTCAGCTCCAGGGAGAGTGACTTGGAATATTTGTTGATGAAGCCAGCGCCGAGCTCCTCTGCAAACCTCCTGTGCTCAGAGCTTGATGACTGTAGAAGGAAGGGCACTTTATCATCATCGGCCATCACCACTTTGCACAGCTCTATGCCGGCATTCTCATCCTGAACGCCATCTTTCTTATAGCTGATATCGGAAATTACACCAAGTACATTATACTTATATTTAATATACAGTGTCACCGCATCGTTGAAGTTGGTGGCGAGAAGTATCTTCGGACGGCCTCTCATTTTCAGCATCCGCTGATGCTCATTCAGTGCTTCCCGCTGAAAGTCGAGCGACTGCATCAGTACGATCCTGTAGAGGTTCGGAAGGTACGAAGAGATGTATCTTATTGAATTCTCTACAAGAATTATAGCCTGAACCCCTATGCTTTCTATGTCGTGTTCGGCATTCATCTTGTCTTCAATAAGCTTGATTATCGCCAGTATGAGCGCAGCATCGCCCAGCCAGCAGAAAACATAGTCAATGGCACTCAGGTCCTCGCCCTCAAGCCTTAAGGAAACCTCCCTTGAAAAATATGTAAGAACTACAATAGGAATATAATGATATTGTTCCTTGATCCTTTTTGCCAGTGCAAAAACATCTGTGCCCTTCAGGCTTACCATCGATATCACGAGGTCAACATCGCCGGCCTGAAGCATTCCGAACGCATCATCAGCATTGTCGGTCTGTACAAAAATGGGGGGATACCTCAGATTAAGCGACACATACTCATTGAAGATCTGCTCATCGATCCTGCCGTCTTCCTCAAGCATGTAATTATCATAATTACTGCATATTATAAGAACCTTATGGATTCTTTTCTGCATTAGCAGGTTGAAAGATGTGTCGGTGAAATCGTATTTCTGAAGATCAAGAATCCCTTCTATAATGGTCATTTTACAACTTTTTATTGATTCATTGTAATTACTGCGATTCCCTTTTTCCCGTCCATCCTTATCAGCAGGGGCTTTTCGAACCTTACATGCCTGAAGAAAATTCCCTTATCAACGGTTTCCTGAGCTTTTAGCTTGTCCCAGTTGACAGTACCGTTCTGCAGGGAATGGTTAATCGAGAAATAACCTACGTTCATTGATATGACATTATGGAAGAAATGGGAGCCCAGCGAGGCATCAACATGAAAATCGGGAAGGCTGATTTCAACAATGATCTTTGCGTTTGATATCTGGGACCAAACGACAGGTATGCCGATGAATTTATCCCTTGATCCCCATCTTCCGGGGCCTATAAGCACGTATCGCCTGCCTTCTTTAAGCATTTTTTCGTTTATCCTGTCTATCTCGTCAGCCATCAGGGGTGTCTGAAGATTATCGAATTTTTCGGGTTCGAGGTATATCACATCCGTGATGTCATCTATCACTCCGTTACCCATGCTTTTCCCTGTTTCAAGCACGACGTCATCCCTGCTGTAACTCCCGGGTTCGATGTCATATCCGGCTATTGTGCCGATAAGCGGTTTAATCTGAAGGAGATAAAATGAGGTATGCCCGTCCTTGTCCCTTGTCAGGTCCATAGCGAATTCAATCTCGGAAGGATTTCCAGTGGCTTCCGTGACCACATCAAGAATGGTCCTTATCGTAGATGCCAAAGGGGCATAGTTGTATTTTAAAATATCCGCAAAATTGACCACACGGGGCCCGGGAATATCAAGGCCGGCGACAAGAGTGTCATTATCAACGTTATACACTGAGGCTGAATGACTAAGCGTGCCATGTTGTTCCGCCTTGCCGATATCAAGGGAAACAAGTCCGGCATTTTCGCCTTCAAGCAGGTTAAGGTCTTTCTTCGCCATATCTACTGCATAGAAATGCACCTGTGAGTTTTCGGACTGGTCGTGATGTGAAAGAATATCAGTTGCCGGGTAAGCCGGAGAGAATCTGAAAGCCTTTTCCCCTTCAACAACATAGTGCCCGAGCCCGACAGCCATCACGGCAAATCCTTCCTCCGGTCTCATATGAGCAACAGGGTAAAAATTGTATGACTGGGCTGTTCCGCTGATATGAGGATAAAATGCATCTTCGAAACGGTTTCCGACAACCTCCTGAAGTACCACTGCCATCTTTTCCTGTTCTATCTTATAGTTAATGGCCTCAAAATATGTGCGTGCATTTTTTGAATAGATAGAACAGAAAACCAGCTTGATTGCATCTGAGAGCTGCCGGAGCCTGACATCAAAATCAGCGTGATTATTTGGCAGAAGGTATGTCCTGAATATTCCTGCAAATGGCTGATTCATTGAATCTTCAAAAAGGCTGGATGATCTTACGGCAAGAGGTTTTTCTGTCTGCCTGAGGAACATCCTCAGTTTTTTCTCGAGAGTATAGCTGAGATTAGCCGTCAGGAAAAGCTTCTGCAGGAGTGTGTAAGCTCTCTCCTCCTTGATGGTATCCCACAGATGGTTTCGTTCCATGAACATGTCGAACTCATCCGTCCCGATGATTGCCGTAACAGGCGCCTTGATCCTGATCCCCGGAAGAAGCCTGCCAAGCTCAAAACTGTAAATAAGGGTATTTATAAAAGCCAGTCCTCTGCCTTTTCCACCCAGCGACCCGCCCGAAAGGCTTACAACATTTGTTTCATCAATCGTAACGGATTCCTCAAAATTTACAACGCGACCCTTGTTCATCTCCCGCCTCCGTCTACGGATTATGTCGAGAAGAAACTTCCTCAGCTCTGTAAGACTTTGAAAATCGGTGACTTTTATTGGATTGATAAGCTTGGCTATTTTTACCTCCCCTCTTGCCATCAGCCACAAAGAGAAATGGTTTTTCATTGCATGATAGGCCAGTGAATCTTCCGGAACGGTCTCAAGGTATGATTCAAACTCCTTCATTGATTTAGCCACGGCTATCTGCCGCCCCTTGTCATCCCTGTATACAAAATGCCCGAAACCGAGGTAATAGTTGATAAATGACTTAAGGTCCTGGAGGAGGCTCTCAGAATTCTTGTTTATGAAATTCGATTTCAGGGTATAGGCATATCGTGCATTCTCAGCATCTGCCGATTGAAGAACTGTGGGGAGGTTGGGCAGTTCCGCCTTTACCTGCTGAATAAGTTCAAAACCGGCAGTGTCATGCATGACGCCATTCCTTGGAAACCGCATATCGGAAATGATGCACAGCAGGCTCTCCTTGTAGTTATTGTATATCGTGATGGCATCTTCCCAGGTGGATGCGAGAAGAATCTTTGGCCTTGCCCTTAGTCTCAGCACTTTATAAAGCTCATCGGTCGAGACATCCTCTATGAGGTTCCTGGTCTGTTCAAGCACAAGGGTGTATAGCATCGGGAGGTAGCTGGAGTAATATTCGGCTGAATCCTCAACGATAAGTATCACCCTTATAAGTCCTTTCCGCGTGTCATTTTCGACGTTGACCATATCCTCAAGGAGCTTCACCATTGCGAAGAAAACCTTCGATTCGCCCGTCCACACGAAATAATTATCAAAGGGGATGCCGCCTGCCTTCTGCTTCCTTACATATGGGACATCCTCCGGATTATTCAGAAGCAGGAATGTTGGCATGTACGGGTACTTGTCCTTGATCTTCTTGCAAAGCAGCATTGGGCTCTCCTTATGGATGCCGATCATTATGATTATCATGTCATAATGCCTGGATCTCAGCTTATTGAATGCTTCCTCCTCGCTCGAAACCCCTGTTACCCTGGGCAGTGATGTCAGACTGAGCTGGTAATATTCTCCAAGAATGTGGTCTGCAAACCTGCCTTCTCCCTCAATTGAATAAGCATCGTACAGGTTTGCCACCAGCAGTATCTCCTTGACTTTAAAAGGCTGAAGGTCGTGAAATACATCTCTTTCAGCATTGTGACGTTCGAGGAATTTCTGAAGCAGCTTCCTGCTCGAAACATTTGAGATGTCCTCCTCTTCCCGGGGCGCCTTTGTCATCCTGATGAAATCGCGTGCCTTATAGCTGTTTATATACCCGGTTACAAGGCTTGCAATATTCCGGATCAGGTCTCTTTCCTCCTTCAGGAACGGTCCTTCATTTTCCACTGTAAATTCCCTGGTATAGAAGACCTCGATTGCTCCTTTCTCGTCGTCTATGGTCATGAATTCCTGAGCCATCTTCCATGCAGTCTCCTGAAAATCAGGTGTTTCAAAGTTTTTGTCGCGGAATTTTATTCTGGCTGAGGTATAGTCAGGGTATTGCCAGGCAGCCGGAAGAAGAAGTACGATCTGCTGAAGGGTTTCTTCAATTGGCTTCCCCTCCTTGAGTATATAAGTTGTCTGGTTTATGCACCCCAGTTCTTTCAGTCTCTCCTGCTGGTCGTGCAGCAATTTTCTGTATTCAGGGGTTATATGGTTATTCCCATCCATCACACCAATATGTGAGAATATAAGAAGATAAAAATAGTAAAATAAATGGGAACGCCTCCTACTCCACTTTCCAGGTGGAGCCGCTTGCAAGCAGATCGGTTACAGATTTGATCTTTGCATCCTTCTGAATATGATTGATCTGCTCCACAAGGTCATTTTCATAAGTGTGTCCCGGCACCGACCTGATGACTCCAAGCGCCATCGGGTACTCAGGGTATCTCATATTGGCCAGCATGTACTGAATGCCGGGGTTCGGCTCCATGGCATCATGAACGATAAGGTTCTTCTGAGTAATGCCGTTCTCTCCCAGCCTGACCACCTTAAGCTTCAGTCCGTCAAGCACAAGTCCCTTATCATTGTTTTTACCGAAGATCATCGGTTCGCCATGCTTCAGCACTATTGTACGGTCTTCTCTTACTTCCCTGCCGGCAACAACATCATGGATGCCGTCGTTGAAGATCACGCAGTTCTGAAGGACTTCAACTACCGAAGCTCCCTTGTGTTTTGCAGCTTCAATGTAGATCTGTGTTGAAAGCGCAACATTTGAATCGAGTGTGCGGGCAAAGAACTTGCCTTTTGCACCGATTACCAGTTCTCCCACCGAGAAGGGCTCTTCCACTGTTCCGAAGGGTGAGGTTTTTGTCACCAGGCCTTTCTCGGAGGTTGGTGAATATTGTCCTTTTGTAAGGCCGTATATCTCGTTGTTGAACAGGATTATATTTATATCCACATTCCGACGCACTACGTGAATGAAGTGGTTTCCGCCTATCGCAAGCGCATCGCCGTCACCTGTGATCTGCCATACTGAAAGTTCAGGGTTTGCTGTTTTAACTCCGGTTGCTATTGCTGATGCACGGCCGTGTATACCATGAAATCCATAGGTATCCATATAATACGGAAACCTTGATGAACATCCTATTCCGGAAACAAAAACAAATTTTTCCTTGGGTATTCCCAGTTCTGTTAAAGCTTTCTGAACGGCATTCAGAACAGCGTGGTCGCCGCAGCCGGGGCACCATCTTACCTCCTGATCCGATTTAAAATCCCTGGGAGTATAATTGTATGTTTTCAGCTCAGCCATATTATTTTTCCTCCAGAATTTTAATGCATTTATCCTTAAGCTCCTTTATGGTGAATGGAATTCCCTGTACTTTATTGATCTGTTCATACCTGAATTCCTGGCACTTCATCCTCAGATAATCAGCAAACTGCCCCATGTTGAGTTCCGCAATGACGATCTTTTTAAATTTTCTGAAGACATCACACATATTTACCGGCAGTGGATTAATATAGTTGAAATGAGCGAGGCTGGCCTTATATCCTTCTGACTGCAGTTCCCTTACGGCAGTCAACAGATAACCTTTTGTTCCTCCCCATCCCAGCACCAGAAGGTCGCCCGAATCTTCGCCATAAACGTCAAGATCGGGGATTGAACCGGCAACTTTTGCCACCTTGTCGGCTCTGAATTTTACCATCATCTCATGGTTCTCGGGTATATAGGATACTGTTCCCTTTAACGTTTTTTCGAGCCCTCCTATCCTGTGCTCAAGACCCGGCGTACCCGGGATTGCCCACGACCTTACAAGTGTTTCGCAGTCACGCTTGTAAGGAAGAAATGGGACATCCTTACTGTCGGCGAAGGGAGGCCTGATACCGGGCAGCTCTGAAACTGAGGGAATTTTCCAGGGTTCGGAACCGTTGGCCAGGTAACCGTCAGTCAGCAGAAGAACCGGGGTCATATGTTCCAGTGCAATTTTTGCCGCTTCATAAGCATACCTGAAACAGTCGGAGGGTGTGCTGGCTGCAATGACCACAACCGGGCATTCGCCGTTGCGTCCGAAGAGAGCTTGCATCAGGTCGGCCTGTTCGGTCTTGGTCGGCAAACCAGTCGAAGGTCCTCCGCGCTGTACATTTACAATGACTACCGGAAGTTCAGCCATCACGGCAAGTCCGATAGCTTCTGATTTAAGGGCCAGCCCCGGGCCTGATGTTGATGTCACAGCCAGGTTGCCGGCAAAGCTTGCTCCAAGGGCAGTGCATATGCCTGCAATTTCATCCTCGGCCTGGAATGACTTGACCCCAAGGTCTTTACGGGCAGCAAGTTCTTCAAGTATGCCGGTTGCCGGGGTTATGGGATAGGAACCCACGAAAAGCTTTAATCCGGCTTTTTCTGCAGCAGCGATAAAACCCCACGCTGTAGCCGCATTTCCGCTTATATTTCTGTAAGTGCCATGGGCAATCTCCGCCGGTTCAATTTTAATAACAGGATTCAAAGCTTCAATGGTCTCGGCATAATAGTACCCGGCCCGGAGAGCAACCTTGTTTGCTTCAGCCATTTCAGGCTTCTTGCTGAATTTCTTTTCAAAATACTGCTCGGTATATTTAAGTTTCCTGTCAAAAAGCCAGTACACCATTCCGAGGGCAAACATATTTTTTGTCCTCAGCACCGATTTGGGATCAAGGCCGAAATCCTTCAGGGCTTCTTTTACCATTGATGAGATCGGAGCTGCAATGATATTGTAGTTTTCTATCTTTTCTTCCTTTACGGGGTCATTGAGATATCCGGCCTTTTCGATATTCTTGTCAGTGAAGTTGTCCTTATCAAAAATGATAGTGCCGCCTGGCCTGACCCACATGGCATTTGCCTTGATGGCAGCAGGGTTCATTGCTACGAGGACATCAGCATAATCCCCCGGGGTATTTATCTCTGAATGCCCGAGATGGACCTGAAAGCCGGAGACACCTCCGACTGTTCCCTGGGGTGCACGGATCTCCGCCGGATAATCGGGAAAGGTAGACAGGTCGTTGCCGTATAGGGCTGCCGTATCTGAAAAAAGAGTCCCGGTCAGCTGCATGCCGTCGCCGGAGTCACCTGAAAAACGGATCACCACCTCTTCTCTCTTAATAACCTCTGAATTTTTAGCCATGATAAGTTTCCAGTATTAGATGGGAGGCTTTATTACACTTAATCAATTATTTATGGAATATAAAGGTACCTGAAAATTAAGTTCGAAGCAACACAATATTCCTGAATATTGTGTATGACTTTGGTCATGTTTTGACAGAAGCTCAGTTCCAGATTTCAACCTTCTTAAGGTTTATATCTCCCTCGAAAAACATTCTCGCGATCTTCTCAAAATAAGGGGTATAGTCTGACACATAAAACTGGTCCCTTACCTTCCCCGAATCATTCAGAAGTCCATTTTTTTCCAGAGCATCCCTGAGTATCGATGCCACGAGCCTGGCCGAATCAACAACCTCAACATTGAAGTTGAATATCTTGCTGATCTGGTTCTTTATTATCGGATAATGAGTGCATCCAAGTATCAGAGCCTGGATACCGGACAGGGACTGGTCGGAAAGGTATGCACGGATGATGGCGTTGCTTATATCGTCAAAGATAAAGCCTTCCTCGATCATCGGTACCAGCAGCGGAGTTGCCATTGAAACTACCGTGGTTGACGGCGACTTCTGCCTGATCTTTGCCTCATATGTTCCCGAGCTGATTGTGCGCTTTGTGCCTATAACGCCAATTTTCCTGAAATCGCGGGTACTTATGTAGTCCACAACCGGATCGATAACGTCAAAAAGTATGGTTTTGCCCTTAAACTCCTTTTTCAGGGTGTCGAATGCTGAAGAAGAAGCAGAGTTGCAGGCCACGAGCACCACCTTTGCATTATTCTCAAGAAGGAATTCGGTGATCCTCCGGGAATAATATTTAATTGAATCAGCTGATTTGTCGCCGTAGGGAAGATGGGCGGTATCGCCGAAATAAACCAGACTTTCCCCCGGCAGGATTTGTTTTATCGCATGTGCGACTGTCAGTCCGCCAACGCCTGAGTCAAAAATCCCGATAGGTTGTTTTTTCACGATATCTTATAAAAAAATGACCATCCCGGAAAGGATGGTCACTGATAAAAATATTTAGTCTTATTTGATCCCTAGTTTTGCCTTGACCAGCGTCATAATATTGGTGCTTTTGGCTTCATCAACATAGAGCAGTGTTGCTACATTATAAATGTATGTAAATCCGTTCTCCTTGCCAACGTCCTTTATTGCCTTGTCAACCTTCACATAGATCGGCTGAAATAGTTCAACCTGCTTATTCTGAAGCTGTTCCTGGGCACTGGTCTGAAAGTCCTGGATCCTTCTGTTGAGATCGATAAGTTCCTGTTCCTTGGTCTGCCTAACAATGTCAGTAAGGGTTTTGCTTTCCTTATTATATGCATCACTTTTATTATTTAGCTCCACCTGCATAAGTTCGAGTGCATTTACAAGCTCCTTCTGCAGACTTTCAAGCTTTACATTTGCTGAATCAAATTCAGGCAGTGCCTGGATAAGCTCGTCGCTGTTAATATGCCCGAATTTCAGGTTTTGTGAATAACCGGCAGTTGCAACAAATATCAGGAGAGCTGCAATTCCTATGAATCTTTTCATTACGATAGTTTTATAAATTATTTGCAAAAGTAATTAATTAATTGTTATAACCTAATTTTTCAAGTACCTGATCGCTAATGTCGTACTTGGGGTTGGCAAAAAGAATATTCCCTCCGGAAGCAGTATCGAAAATAACGGCATAGCTTCCTTCAACAGCAATGTCCTTGATCGCTTTAAGAATTTCATCCTGAATGGGTTTCACAAGTTCTTCCCTTTTCTTGAAAAGCTCGCCTTCCATTCCGAAGTACTTGTTCTGAAGCTCCTTCATCTCCTGTTCTTTGGCGATGATGGCTTCCTCCCTTTTGGTTTTCATTTCCTGTGAAAGAAGCACGGCTTCATTCTGGTACGATTTGTACATCTGTTCAACAACCGCATAACCGTCAGCGACTTCTTTCTCCCACTGTTCCGAGAGTTTATCAAGCTGCTCCTGTGCTGTTGTAAAGGCCGGTATGTTTTTCCTGATATACTCAGAATCAACAAACGCATATTTCTGAGCTACAGCCATGGCTGAAGTCAGAACCATTATTACTGTTAAAACGCCTATTTTTTTCATAATTTTCAATTTTACACGAATTTTAGAATTGTTGTCCTATAACGAAGTGGAATTGTGATTTATTCGCATTTGGGAAGCTCTGCGGATCGGGAACTTCATCGAATCCATAACCCCAGTCTATACCCAGAAGTCCGAACATAGGCAGATTGGCCCTGAGCCCAAACCCTGCCGCACGGTTCATCCTGAACGGATTGTATTCACTGAGCTTTGTCCATGCCCGTCCTGCTTCAAGAAATGCAAGAGCATAAATGGTAGCCTGCGGATTAAGGGATATCGGGTACCTGATCTCGGCAGTTATCTTTGAATATAAGTTGCCTGCCGGCGCTCTTGTTTCAGGATCCAGTGGCGTTAATGATCCCACGCCTCCGCTGCCTGAAGAATAGCCCCTAAGCGATATTATCTCACGGCCGTAGAAAGAATATCCTGTCATACCGTCGCCTCCCACCGAGAAGTTCTCAAAGGGTGAAGGTCCGATATCCTTATTGTAGTGCCCGAGATATCCGAATGAGAACCTGGTGTTGAGAACCAGCTTGTCATCCCTGGTCATCGGGAAATAGTAATCAGCCTTGAATATCCATTTGTGGAACTCAATCCACTTATATTTTTCCTGATCGGTGAGACCCGACATATCCCTGCCGCTTATAAGCGAATAAGGAGGAGTTGCCTGAAGGGAGAGTGTAAAAGATGACCCGCTCCTCGGGTAAATCAGGTTGGGACTGGTTGAGAACCTCTGCAGCCTTCCTGTCAGGCTGAACAGGTTTGCCACCCCATTCTGGAACAGGAACTGCATCACTGTATAATTGTTCATGTCATACCGCTGGTAAGAGGTTTCGCCGAAGAGTGAAAAGAAATCATCAGGCCACTCGAGCCGTTTTCCAAGACCTATTGCCGCCCCGTCAATTATCATCGACTGGTACCCGTCTTCTCCTCTCTTTGTATTGTTAGTAAGCTTTGACCGGTAGACTGAAACAGAGAATGAGTTCGGTTTTTTGCCGCCAAGCCAAGGTTCCATGAACGAAAGGTTATATGACTGATACACCCTGCCGTTGGATTGTGCCCTTATGCTCAGCGATTGACCGTCACCTGAAGGATAAGGCCTCCATTCACCAGGCTTGAAGAAATTCCTCATTGCAAAATTATTAAAGCGCACCCCGACTGTCCCGACCAGCATTCCGGCTCCCCATCCCCCGGATATCTCAAACTGGTCGTTTGCTTTTTCTTCAAGTTTGTAGAGGAGATCAACGGTTCCGTTCACCGGGTCAGGCAGGGGGGTTGGATTGATCTTTTCCGGGTCGAAATGCCCGAGAACCCCAAGCTGGCGTATTGACCTTATGATCTTCTCCTTGCTGAAAAGATCGCCTGGCAGTGTATAGAGCTCGCGCCTGGCAACATGTTCATTGGTACGGGTATTCCCGGTTATCATTATGTCGTTGACATATGCCTGGTCTCCTTCATAAATTCTTATCTCAAGATCGACCGAATCGCCTTCAACGTTTGCTTCAACCGGCACGACCTGCGAGAAGAGGTATCCGTAATCGAGATAAAGATTATTCACGGCATCTTCAGCCCCTGCGGAACCGGTGAGCCTGTCAAGAATAAGTGACTGGTTATAAACAGAGCCCCTTTCAACATTGAAAACCCTGTCAAGATCTTCTTTCCTGTATACGCTGTTACCAACCCAGTTCACTCCCCTGAGGAAGTACTGATTGCCTTCATCAAGCTTCATCTTCAGTCCTACCCTGTCCTCGGAAATATTATACAGTGAATCGGAGAGTATGGTAAAATCCTTGAATCCGTTGTCGTTATAGAATGTTATAAGCTTCTCCTTGTCTTCATCATATTTCTCATCAATGTATTTTGAAGCCTTGAAAAAGTTGAGGTTGATCTGCTTTGTACCCTTCATCTGCCTGCGGAGCTTTTTAACATCGAAGCTCTCGTTGCCCTCAAAGGTGAATTCCCCGATCTTAACCCTCTCCTTCTTATCCACATTAATGGTGAGTATCACATTATTAGGCAGGTCAGGATCATCTTTCTGGATAAAATCGACGGTGGTGTTCAGGAAGCCCTTTTCGATGTAGTGATCCCTGATGATTTTTGATGTGGTTGTAAGGACGTATGAAGTGAGCTGTGAACCGACAGGAAGGTTGATCTTATCAACAATATCCTGTGTTTCCCCGGTTCTGATCCCTTCGAACCTGATTGAAGAAATTCTTGGTCTCTCCTGCAGAAATATGTCCAGGAAAACAGTATCTGACCGGAACCTGTCTATTGTTATTCTCACGTCTGAGAAGAGCCCCTGCTGCCACAGTTTTTTCGCAGCGTTTGATACAGCATCGCCCGGTATTGCGATCTCCTGTCCCACCCTCAGGCCTGAGATACCTATCAGGGCGTTTATATCCAGAAACCTTATGCCCGAAACTGTTACCCCTCCGATAACATATTCATCCTGGGTCATATAGTCAATTATCTCCTGTTTCTCCTGTGCATTGACTGTAATACATGCCAGAATAAGGAATGGTGCTAAAACTGTCCGCTTGAATCTCCTGAACAACATCATCTGATTATTTTTCCGGTAACTGTTCACTTGTTTTTCCAAATCTTCTTTCTCTTTTCTGGAAGTCTATTATAGCATCATAGAAATCTTCCTTACCAAAATCAGGCCAAAGTTTATATGTAAAGTATAATTCAGTGTAAGCCATCTGCCATAAAAGGAAATTGCTTATCCTCATTTCTCCGCTTGTTCTTATCAGCAGGTCAGGATCAGGTATTCCTTCCGTACTCAGATACTTTTCAAACAGAGTTTCATCGATCGTTTCCGGATCGAGTTTTCCCGAGGCTGATTCGCGGGCGGCTTTTCTTGCAGCTTCCGTTATCTCCCACCTCGAGCTGTAGCTCAGGGCGATTATAAGGTTTAACCCGGTAGATCCCGAGGTTGTCTGTATGGTCTCAGACAATCTTTCCCTTACGTCATCAGCGAGCCTGCTGAGATCACCGATGGCAGTCATCCTGATATTGTTACTGACCATTGTTGATGTCTCATTATTAAGTGATTGAACCATTAAGCCCATCAGCGCCGATACCTCATCATCAGGTCTTCCCCAGTTTTCAGTTGAGAAAGCATAGAGGGTCAGGTATCCAATGCCAAGTTCGGCAGCAGCTTCGATGACGCTCCTTACCGATTCAACGCCTTTCTGGTGCCCGAATATCCTGTCCATTCCATGCTGAATGGCCCACCGGCCGTTGCCATCCATTATTACTGCAACATGAGCAGGCAGCTTTTCGATATCAATCTTATCCTTCAATGACATACATTACCTTCTTCTCTTCCCGTCCACATCGTCATAAGTCGGGCAACCGGCCATTTTGTTGAATATTTTCCATGTAAGCGCAACGCCTGCAAATGAGTACCAGTCGTTGTTATGGAGCCATGCAAAATCCGATGGGGCAACCAGATCATTCAGGCCGTCAAAGTTATCATAAAAAGTTTTACGAAAACCATATTCTGCTTCCAACCCCATATTTTTATAGATATTCACTTTGAAGCCGGCTGAAAACGGGATCGCAGGCTGGAAGGCCATCGATCCTGTATTGATCATTACAAGTGCTGCACCGGCAGCAAAATATGGTGAAAAATCCCAGAACCTGCCCTCGGTGGTATATGGAAGAAAATTAAATTCAAACTGAACTGCCAGTTCCCCTGCTGTCCCTGAAAATGATGCTGCCCTGTTTATCTGGAAACTGTTATTGAAATCGAGGTCATCGCCCTTCAATCCTCCGAAAAAGATGTTGCCCCTGAGTGAGTGCCGCGGATGAAAGTTGTACCTGTAAAAGATGCCTCCGGCGGGCATTGGCGAGTACATAAGCCTGTTCGGATTGATATCCCCCAGGTAAGATGAGACACCTGCAAATACACCATAATCAGAATTACGCTGTGCGGCAGCGGTAAGTGAAAGGCTTAATAAGAAGAAGATCCAAGGTGCTCGTTTCATTAAAAAAGGTCCGGCTCATTATCATCTGAATGAGGGCAATCCATTAGGCCCTGTTTTCAGCTTGTAGGTGACAGAGAAATTCAAAAAATAATAAACGTCGTTTGCCTTGGAATATTGTGAAGTATATCCGTCGAGAAAATCAGTAAAGGCATATCTGCCCGCAACCTCAACACCGAAATTAATGTTTGGAGAAAAGATAAGGGTCGCGCCGAGGCCGGCAGGGATGACTGCAGAAAAACCACCTGTCTCCATTCCATGATCAATGAGCGCATCATTCCCCTTTACACTGTACGATACTCCTCCGACACCTGCAAATGCATAAAAATCAAGCGACTTAAGAAGCTCGAAAATAAAGCGTTCTTTCCCTTTCACGAACAGGTAACTGTTCTCTGCCAGGTTTTTGATAAAATAGTATTCTCCAATTACTGCCGGTTCAAAAACCGATGTAATTGCTTCAAATTCTCTTCCTTCATTTGAGCCTCTCACATCAGTAGCATGAAACAGGGCATAAGTCATACTCACTCTTGCATTAATATCCCTTGTGATCCTGAATTTAAGATTCCCGTTTACATCAAATCGGGTCTGCCTGTAGGTCAGGTCACGTATCCCGAGAATATTCTTGGTCTGTGAGAAACCGCCTATATCACCGAAGAAGAATGACGGGCCGACTCCGCCAACTGCTTCCCATCTTCTCATTTTCCAGAGCTGTGCCTGCGAAAAGGGAGCTGCAAGGCAAATTATCAGAATGACCAGAATACTTCGTTTCATGACTTGAAATATTTATATTGTCAATACAAATATAATAATTTAATTTCTTTTATCCACGCCCCACATAAGCCTGTTTCTCAGCGTACTGTAGAAATCCATATCCTTAAGCATGACAGTTTTCAGCTTTGTTCCGGCTTTTTCTATCACGATCTCTTCCGTAAGCGGCAGTTTCTTATAGCGGAAATCGCATGTTACAACGAATTCGTCAGCCCTGGCTTCCATTGACATTCTCAATCTGCTGTTCCCTGAAAGCACTATCGGCCTGATGGTAAGGTTATGAGGAGAAATGGGTGAAATGATAATGCTTTCATCATCAGGGGAAAGGATAGGTCCGCCAACACTTAGGTTGTATGCCGTTGATCCTGTGGCAGTCGACATGATCAGTCCGTCGGCCCAGTAGGTGTTAAGGTAAACATCATCAACATAAACATTGATTGTGATCATGCTTACGTTCGACTTCTGGATCGTGATTTCATTTAAGGCAGTGGCAGGTTCAGGTGCAAAGATATCGTAAGGATCAGTGATCTGCAGGAGGGATCGCTCAATGATCTCGTACTTATTTTCGCATAGCATGTCGATTGACCTGCCGATCTCTTCACCCGGGATATTTGCCAGGAAGCCCATCCTTCCTGTATTTACTCCTGCCACAGGGACCCCGGAATCCTTCACCCGTAATACCGTCTCCAGGAAAGTGCCGTCGCCACCAACGCTCATTACCATATCCGGCTTATCCTTCAGATCAGAAAAATCACTGAAACGCTGGCTTATTTCCCCCTCATAACCGGCTGATGCGCTTCCATTATTCTGAAACAACTGTATCACAATACCCCTTTTGCAGCACTCTTTTATAAGGTTCTGCACTCCATTTATTGTCCTGGCATTGTTATCCTTGCTGAATATCGCTACTTTTCTGAGCATTCCCGTTCACATATTAAGATACTTCATCAGAAGGTCAAACCTTTCTGAATAGAACCTGTCGATCGAGTCATTTGTGGTTACCCAGGTCTTAACTTCATAATTATACCTCTCAAAAGTCCTTATCAGGGCAAACAGATCAGTGGTATTGACCTTAAGTGTCACCTCAAGCCTGGTGGAATCCGTGGGCGATGTAATATACATGCTCAAAACCTTGATATTGTTGCCTTCCACTATCTGGGCAATCTGCGAAAGAGAATAGTCCCTTTCAATAAGCTCAAGGACAATAATGCCCCCCGGCTGGTCCATTGATGAGATGCCTGCTATGTGCCTGATCAGATCGCTGGTGGTGATTACACCTTTATAATGATTGCTGGTGTCAAGAACGGGGACAACAGACAGCTTCAGCCTTGCTGCAAGTCCAATAACCTCAAAAAGATGCTGGTTATCAGTTACATATGGCTTCAGGAGTGTAAGCTCATGGTTCCCGATAGGCTCTTCCGGCTGATTCATGTCATATATATCGGTATCGGATATCAGGCCGAGGAAATCCTGGTTGTTCACGATCGGCAGATGGGATATCCTGAATATCTCCATCCAGTTAAGAGCAGTCTGGCCTGTATCAGATGTTTTCAGGGATGGGATTATCTCAGATATCAAATCATTGGCGATCATCAGGCTTAATTTTCATCTAATATAATAATAAATTGCCAGTTCTGTTAATTTTGCATTACATATACAATACGGTTAACTTACACATTTTATTATATGACCAAGCTGAGTGTTAATATCAACAAGATAGCAACATTACGCAACGCGAGGGGCGGAAACATCCCCAATGTGCTGAATGCTGCAATCAACTGCCAGGTGTACGGAGCGGACGGTATTACCGTTCACCCCCGACCTGATGAAAGACACATCAGATATAAAGATGTGCTTGAGATCAGGCCCATCATCAGGACAGAATTCAACATCGAGGGAAATCCCTCTGAGAGCTTTATTGATCTTGTGCTTTCGGTAAAGCCACACCAGGTCACCCTGGTACCTGACAGGCATGATGCCATCACGTCAAATGCCGGGTGGGATACAGTGAAATACAGGAGCTTCCTTACAGATATTGTCTTCACATTCAAAAAAGCAGGGATACGGACATCAATATTCGTTGACTCCGATACTGCGAACATTGAGAATGCAGCTCTCACAGGCACCGACAGGGTTGAACTATATACGGAACCCTATGCCTCAGCTTTCAGCAGGAATGCAGCAGAGGCTGTAAAACCATTTGTAAGAGCCGCCCTGATAGCCAGGGATGCAGGGCTTGGCATCAATGCCGGGCACGACCTCAACCTTGACAACCTTGCCTATCTTCACAAGAATATTCCATGGATTATGGAGGTATCAATAGGTCATGCGCTGATCGCCGATGCCCTGTATATGGGGCTCGAAAATACGATCCGGATGTATAAACGGCAACTGTCCGACTGAAATACCCGTGAAGCTTTTTTACAGGAAATACGGTGTTGGTCCGCCGCTGGTGATTCTTCACGGGCTTTACGGTTCTTCAGATAACTGGATGACGATCGCCAGGAAGATAAGCAATAAATATACCGTCTGGCTGCCCGATCTGAGGAATCACGGAAGCTCACCACACGATAGTGTCCATAGTTTTGAGGCCATGTCAGGGGATCTTCTCGAACTGGCTGAAGAGAATAACCTGGACAAATTCTTTCTTGCAGGGCACAGCATGGGAGGTAAGGCTGCTATCTCATTTGCGCTGAAATGGCCTGAAAAATTAAATGGCCTGCTGATTGCGGATGTATCACCCTTCACAGTCCAGGCTTCAGTATCCATAGCATATGATTACCACAGCAGGATACTCGGCGCTGTCCGGGAAACGGACATTTCCGGCGCTTTATCGAGGCAGGAAATTGAAACCCTTCTCTCGGCCAGAATAAATTCATCAAGGGACAGAGCCCTGATAATGAAGAATTTAAAAAGGAATTATGATAATAGTTATTCCTGGAAGATCAATGCGCCGGCCCTGCTAAGGCATCTGAGGGAGATGATCGAAGGATTGGCATTACCACCGGTCGAAGAACATGGTATAACAGGTTTCCCGGTGATATTCCTTAAGGGAGAAAAGTCGGAATATCTTGATCAGGGAGATTACGGCAATATCCTCAGATTATTCCCTGCCGCAGAGTTCAGGATTGTGAAAAATGCCGGCCACTGGATCCATGCTGATAATCCTGAAGCGGTGGCAGAGGCGCTGGTGGATCTGATGAAATAGGCTTACGCCGTTACCGACTCCACCCTGTCATCAGTGATCCCCGGAAGATTCCTGAATCGCAGGAGTATCCTTGCGATTGTCAGAACATCTTTCTCACAATATCTGACTATTCGTGAAAGATCGTGCTCTTCATAGTAGATCCTGCCTACCATGCTGCCGTCAGTTTCATCCTTAGGTGAGGGTATGCCAAGGATCGTGGCCATGAGATCAAGGGAGGTATAGTTTTTATGATCACCGAATTTCCACAAATCCATTGTATCCAGGAGTTTCACCTCCCATGGTTTTTTACCGGCATTGTCAAGGAGCTCAGGTATCACAAGGCAATGGACTATCATCCTCCTTGCAATATAGGGGAAGTC
>JBFYPG010000020.1:0-35388 GCA_041303415.1 Bacteroidales bacterium | reverse complement strand
CTACAGCTGAAGTAACTTCTGTAACCTCAAATTCTGCAATCAGCGGTGGTGAAGTAACCAGTGAAGGAGGAGCACCTGTAACCGCAAAAGGTGTTTGCTGGAGCACAACAGCAAATCCGACAATAACAAGCAGTAAAACTACCGATGGAACAGGATCAGGCAGTTTTGTAAGTAATCTGACAAACTTGAATCCGGGGACAACATATTATATAAGGGCTTATGCTACAAACAGTGCAGGCACCTCTTATGGGAATGAATACAGCTTTGCTACAACAGTCGTTGTTCCGACTCTTACAACCATACAAGTAACATCTGTTACCTCAACAACTGCAATCAGCGGCGGAGATATTACAAGCACGGGCGGCGCTTCAATAACCGTGAGGGGCGTTTGCTGGAGCACATCACAAAATCCGACAATTGATAACGATCATACAAGCGACGGGCTTGGAAGCGGTACATATGCAAGTAACCTTACAGGACTTATAGGGAATACAACCTACTATGTCAGAGCATATGCAACGAACAATGCGGGGACAGCATACGGCAATGAGTTGAGCTTCAAAACCGGGGCAGTTGTTCCTATAGTCACTACAACAGCTGTTACATCAATCACCTCAACCACAGCCATAAGTGGTGGAGAGATTTCATCTGACGGAGGTGGATCAGTGACTGCACGAGGTGTATGCTGGAGCACATCAGCTAATCCCACAACGGCAGATACAAAGACTTCGGATGGTACAGGCACAGATCCATTTACAAGCAGCATAACGGGATTAACTCCGGGAGCGACATACCATGTAAGGGCTTATGCAACAAACTCAATTGGCACAGCTTACGGGAACGATGTCTCATTTACGACAAGTACAATTATCCCGACAGTAACAATCTCAGCAATTACAAATATTACTTCAACGACAGCCACATCAGGGGGAACAGTAACCTCTGACGGGGGAGCTGCAGTGACAGCCCGAGGAGTATGCTGGAGCACAAACCAGAATCCGACTCTGAGTGATTACTATACTGAGAATGGAACCGGTACAGGGAGTTATGTAAGCAATATTACTGGATTAACATCTAATACAACATATTATGTAAGAGCCTATGCAACTAATAGTATTGGAACTGCATATAATTCCAATAACCTGACGTTCATGACTATCCAGGCTCCAACAGCGACAACCGGTACATCAAGCAACTTAGCTACGACTTCAGCTACACTGAATGGCACTGTAAATGCTAACGGACAGACAACAACGGTTAGTTTTGATTACGGTACTTCGACAAGTTATGGTAGTTCTGTTACAGCTTCCCAAAGCCCTGTTACAGGTACTTCAAGCACAGGTGTCAGCGCTAACATTACAGGTTTAACGGAAGGTACCGTATATCATTTCAGGGTTAAAGCAGTCAGTAACGGAGGCACAACATACGGAAATGATCAGGCATTTTCTTCACTATGCATACTTCCATCAGCATCTACTGATGCCTGTACCGGAATCGGGCCGACTGTCGCAACACTTAACGGTACAGCAAATGCAAATGGTTTTTCAACAACAGTATGGTTTGAATATGGTACAACCACGAGTTATGGTACTACACTAGCAGCGACACCTAGTCCTATAACAGGGAGCAGCAATACAACGATCAGTGCTGCAATTTCAGGTTTGTTGCCGAATACATTATATCATTACAGGGTAAAGACCAGCAATTGCGGAGGTACTGTTGATGGTAATGATCAGACGTTTACAACAAGCTGTGTGGCGCCCACTGCGACGACAAATGCTGCATCAGGTATAGGATCAACTACAGCTACACTTAACGGTACGGTAAATGCGAATGGTTTTTCGACCACAGTAACATTTGAGTGGGGAGAAACAACAGGTTATGGCAGTGTTGCAACTGCAACACAAAGTCCTGTAGGAGGGAGCATAAATACAGCCGTAAGTGCAGCACTTACAGGATTGACACCAGATAAAACATATCATTACAGGGTAAAAGCGGTCAATTGTGAAGGAACGCCGGTTTATGGTGGAGATCAAGAGTTTACAACCAGTTGTACAGCACCATATGCAACGACGAATGCTGCATCAGGCTTAGGGTCAACAACAGCGACACTTAATGGAACGGTAAATGCGAATGGTTTCTCAACTACAGTAACGTTTGAGTGGGGAGAAACAACAGGTTATGGCAGTGCTGCAGCTGCAACGCAGAGTCCTGTAGAAGGGAGCACAAATACAGCAGTAAGTGCAGTACTAGCAGGATTGACACCAGACAAAATATATCATTACAGGGTAAAGGCTGTCAATTGTGAAGGGACACCGGTTTATGGTGGAGATCAGCAATTTACTACCAGTTGTTCAGCACCTACTGTGACGACGGATGCTGCATCAGGCATAGGATTAACGACTGCGACACTTAATGGAACAGTGAATGCAAATGGTTTTTCAACTACAGTCTCGTTTGAATATGGGACGAGCACGAGTTACGGTACCACAGTAGCAGCGACACCGAGTCCCGTAACTGGAAGCAGCAATACTTCTGTAAATGCAGCACTCACAGGATTGGCTACAAATACCCTGTATCATTACAGGGTGAAAGCTGCTAATTGTAATCCGGGTCCTGTTTATGGCAGTGATATGACATTTACTACTCTTGCTGTTGTAACAACAACTGCAATATCAAATATTACTTCAACCACTGCATCAAGTGGTGGAACAGTTACTGAAGGTGGAGGGGCAAGTATAACTGCAAGGGGTGTTTGTTGGAGTACAAGTCCGAATCCAACTACTGCTAATAGTAAAACCGATGACGGTATTGGAACGGGGGTGTTTTTAAGTAATATTACTGGTTTAACACAAAGTATAATTTATTATGTAAGGGCTTATGCTTCTAATGCTGGAGGAACATCATACGGAGATCAACTGAGTCTTTCTACCGGTGTAGCAGATTTTGATGGTAATTCTTATAGTACTATACAGATAGGTACACAGTTATGGATGCAGGAGAATCTTAAAGTTACGCATTACAATGACGGGGTGGAAATACCGGGCGTTACTGATAACAATATATGGAAAGGAATGACTTCCGGAGCGTACTGCTGGTATAATAATAGTGAAACTACATATAAAGATACATATGGTGCTTTATATAACTGGTTCGCAGTAAATTCCGGGAAGTTGTGTCCTGTTGGGTGGCATGCAACACTTGCGGATTGGACAACTCTGGAAAATTATCTTGGAGGATATACGATAGCAGGAGATAAGCTTAAAGAATCTGGTTCAACTCATTGGGGTTTATCAAATACAGGTACTAATTCAAGCGGATATACAGCCTTGCCCGGAGGTATGCGATCTGGCAGTGATGGTACATTCAGTCTCATCGGAAGTGTCGGTTATTGGTGGAAATCCACAGAGCATAGTACTTCAGATGGATATTTTGTTGGCATGTATAGTGATCAAAGTTTTACTTATGATTCCCATTATCTCAAAACAGGAGGTTACTCAGTCCGGTGCATCAAAGACTAATTCTTTTAAGTATAATTTCTTTTCAAATCTGAAAGAATGCAAACTACCAGGGGGATATTTTTGATTACTACAAACGTCTTGTTTTTACTCCCTTCCGGTGAACCTGATAATAAGTTGATGAATCAGCAAACGATTAGTAAATTGACTGAAAAAGTATTATATCCGGTCAATGCATTGACCGTTATCAAATGAGAACAATTTATGAAATATCCGAACGAGCTATTGAAGAAGTGTCCACGCAATATATACGGATTCAGATTGGAAACAGAAACGAATTACCTTTATGGCTGATTGGATTTTTATATTAGAATTTCATACTTCCACAGGCTGTAAACATAAGATCAGTTCCCCTGTAATGCTGTTCTTCATCATCGCGAGAACCCTTGATATATATGATTATAGTGAATATATTCATTAAAAAACACTTAAATTGGTGAATTAGATTACTGCAATCATATATGAATTCAGTCTGGAATAAATATCATAACATTATTTTCAAAGCAGCCGGATTATTCCTTTTGTATCTGTTTTCAGTATTATTACCTGTTTCATCTCATGCTGACAACGTGAACATATCTATCCACCTCCGTGGCGTTCACTCTTCCAAAATCAGCCTTCTGCCTCTCACCGGCCCCAATGCACTTAAACCTGTCGTGGTAATTGACAGTGTCAAAAACGGCGGAACAGCAACAATAAAAGTCCCTGATGAAAACCTCCCGGGAGAATTTGTCCTGAGGTTCGATTATAAGGATAAATCATACAGCACCCCTTATCCTTCCGAAAAAAGAATAATTGTCGGCAGCCAGGACCTTGAACTCTGGGTGCATCCCGTCTTCTCAAATTTTGCCGATAGTACTTATTTCCAGTCAGACGAAAAAGAGAACACTGCCTATTTAAATTTCTACAGGGAAAATTCAAGACAAAAAGAGATGCTCGGACTGCTCCAGAATTTCCTGCTGAATTACGATGACCCCAAATCAGAATTTTATAATGAAGGCATCAAAGAATATGAAAGGAGGCGTGAGGCTTTCAATGCATGGGTTAAAGATCAGATCAAAAATAATAAAGACCTCTTCGCCAGCAACCTGTTCGGTTTTCAGCTGATACCAACAATCAACTGGACAGGCACCGAAGATGAAAGGAAACAGAGCCTCAGGGACAATTATTTTGAAGGAATGGATTTCAGCGGTCCGCTGCTGGTAAAGACCTCGTTGATGAAGGAGTGGATGGATGGTTTTGTGAATCTATATGGTGAACTGGCTACGACCGTTGCCCTGCGCGACTCACTCTTCACCCTTGCCGGGAAACATGCCATTGAAAAGGCACGAAACGGTGATCCCCTGGTGTACGGATGGATGGTCGATTATTTCTTCAACGGCTATGAGAGCTTCAATATTCAGAAGGGTATCCAGATGCTTCAGCCTTACCTCGATGATCCTGATTGCCTCACTTCGAAACGGCAGGAGATCAATAAACGACTGACGGGAATTGAGACGCTGGTCCCGGGAATAATAGCTCCTCATATTAGCATGCAGGATGCTGATAACAGGCTGTTTGATTTGTTTAGTTT
This sequence comes from Bacteroidales bacterium, assembly GCA_041303415.1. Lineage (GTDB taxonomy): Bacteria > Bacteroidota > Bacteroidia > Bacteroidales > VadinHA17 > LD21. The sequence goes on along the minus strand of JBFYPG010000020.1, from coordinate 30,297 downwards.
CACGACAGAAAGTAATTATTTACTTCTTCTTTTCTGGTCGGCAGACTGTAATCATTGTCATGAAATGATCGAAGAGCTCTATCCGTGGTCGCAGCAGCCGGAGATAAAGCAAAAGCTCGACATTGTGGCAATCAGTCTGGATGAAACCGATACTGAGATCCAGGCATGGATGAAGAGGATGAAAGAGTTGAATGGCTGGAGGCACATCCAGGCAAAAGAGGGTGTGCGAAGCAAAGTCGCAAATGATTATTATATACTTGGTATTCCGGTGATGCTCCTTCTGAATGCAAAGACGAAGGAAATCATTGCATTACCTGAAACCATCAGGCAGCTCAACAGACTAATAAATTAAAATTAGGTACGATGTCATAAATTTATTATTGTTAATCAATTAACAATGAAAGCCACCAGGCTGATCCTGTACTTCATCATCGCAGGAGCCCTGTCAGTTCCTTCCTGTGAGCCCGATAAAAAGATGGCTGTCGAGACGGGCGATGTTTCAAATATTTCTGTATCAACAGCAGATGTTTCAGGTAATGTCATTGATGTCGGTGAAGGAGCGACCCAGCACGGACACTGTTACAGCACAACAGCCGGTCCGCTGATAACGGGAACAAAAACATCTCTGGGAGTTGCGGTTACGGGAGATTTTGCAAGCAATCTGACCGGACTCCAGCCTGAAACGAAATATTACGTCAGAGCTTACGCCAGCCTGGGATCCGAGTCTGTATATGGCGGTGAAATCACCTTCACAACAGCATCAGCTGCCCCACCTGAGCTAACAACAGCTGCAATAACAGATATAACAAAAACCAGTGCCGCAAGCGGGGGTAATATAATCAGTGAGGGAGGAACTCCTGTTATGGCCAAAGGTGTCTGCTGGAACACAGCCGCCAATCCAACGACTACAAACAACAAAACTATGGATGGCGAAGGATCAGGTAATTTTGGCAGCAGTATAACAGGACTTACACCCAATACAAAATATTATGTCAGGGCTTATGCAATTAACAGCGGAGGAACTGCATATGGTAATGAATTAAGTTTTACAACAAATCCCGAAGATCCTGTATCTCCCGCAGTAATAACGTCTTTAATAATTTCAATTACCCCAAATTCAGCTGTCAGCGGTGGCGAGGTAACCAGCGATGGAGGGGCTACAGTATTATCGCGGGGTGTTTGCTGGAGTACATCATCAAATCCAACAATTGACAATTTAAAAACAACAGATGGCTCAGGGACCGGGTCATTTACCAGCAATATAACCGGGTTAACACCAGGTACATCTTATCATGTAAGAGCTTACGCAACTAACTCCGTAGGTACTTCCTATGGAGCAGATATTCCGTTTACAACAGATATTTCAGTCCCGACAGTCACAACAACCTCAATTTCTGATATAACTTCAACTACTGCAATTTCCGGGGGAAATGTGATCTCCAATGGCGGAACATCTGTAACATCGCGGGGAGTATGCTGGAGCACTTCATCAAATCCAACCATTTCCGATTTTAAAACCACTGACGATTCAGGTACAGGATCATTTGTAAGCAGTATTACGGGATTAACACCATGTATAATATACCATGTGCGGGCTTATGCAACAAATTCCTCAGGAACAGCTTATGGTGAAGATGTCTCCTTTACAACAGGCACAATATTACCAACCGTGACCACAACCGAAATATCTGCCATAACTTCAACTTCAGCATCCTCTGGTGGGAATATCACTGGAGACTGTTTGTCTGTAGTAACAGCCCGTGGAGTATGTTGGAGCACAACTGCTAATCCGACAACCGCGGATTCGAAAACTACTGATGGGACAGGAGGCGGGTTATTTACAAGCAATATAACAGGTTTGACAAATGGTACATTATATCATGTGAGAGCATACGCTACAAATCCCGCAGGCACAGCGTACGGTGAGGACATCACTTTTATGGCAGGAGCCGTTACACCTACTGTTACAACAACCTCAATATCAAACATAACTGCTACTACAGCATCCTCAGGGGGAAATGTGACTTCTGATGGTGGCACATCAGTTACATTCCGTGGTGTGTGCTGGAGCACATCGTTAAATCCAACAATTGCCGATTCGAAAACCAGTGACGATGCGGGCACTGGTTCGTTCACCAGTAGTATAACAGGTTTAACACCCGGTACATCATATCATGTAAGAGCTTACGCAACAAATTCCATGGGTACATCCTATGGAGAAGATGTTCCTTTTACATCAGGTATAACAATTCCGACTGTTGCCACTGTATCAATTTCGGCAATAACTTCAACCACAGCATCTTCGGGGGGAGATGTTAGCTCCAGTGGCGGAGCATCTGTTACATCACGCGGCGTATGCTGGAGCACATCATCAAATCCGACCATTTCCGATTTTAAAACCACTGACGATGCAGGGATAGGAACATTTGTAAGCAGTATTACAGGATTAACACCATGTACAATATACCACGTGCGGGCTTATGCAACAAATTCTTCAGGAACAACTTATGGAGAAGATATCTCCTTTACTACAGGAACAGTATTACCAACCGTGACCACAACCGAAATATCCGACATAACCACAACCACCGCATCTTCCGGTGGTACCATAGCAGGGAATTGTGCAGCCACAGTAACAGCACGTGGAGTATGCTGGAGCATTTCTGTTAATCCCACTACTTCTGATTCAAAAACTACCAATGGCACAGGCGGAGGTTCCTATACGAGCAGTATAACTGGTTTAACCAGCGGTACGACTTATCATGTGAGAGCTTATGCCACTAATCCTGCAGGTACAACTTATGGAGAAGAAATTGTTTTTATAGCAGGCGCTGTTTTACCTACTGTTACCACAACCGCTGTATCTTCGATTACATCTACGACAGCCAGCAGCGGAGGTACGGTAACCAGTGACGGAGGAACTCCTGTTACAGCTCGTGGGGTATGCTGGAATACTTCCCAGAATCCGACAACAGCCAACGATAAAACGGATAATGGTACAGGCAGTGGCAGTTTTATAAGTAATATTGCCGGGCTTAGTCCGGGAACTCTGTATTATGTGAGGGCATATGCGACCAGCAGTGCCGGTACAGCTTATGGAACTGAGCGAAGCTTTACTACAAGTGTTGAGCTTCCTGCTCTCATTACAACGGATGTTACCGCAATTACATCAACTACTGCTGCTGGTGGAGGAAACATTACCAGCAACGGAGGAGCAGCAGTAACAGTACGTGGTGTTTGCTGGAATACTTCTCCATATCCGACAACAGCCTATAGCAAAACTAACGACGGTTCTGGTAATGGTGCTTATACCAGCAGTATTACCGGGCTGAAACCGGGAACTCTCTATTATATAAGAGCTTATGGTACAAATAGTGCAGGAACAGGTTATGGGAATGAACTCAGCTTTACTACAATAGCTGTGGTTCCGACTCTTACAACCTCTGCTGTTTCTGCAATTACAGAAGCAACAGCCACCTGTGGAGGAAACATAACCAGTGATGGAGGAGCTACAGTTACGGCACGAGGTGTATGCTGGAGCACAAGTCAGTTCCCGACTATAAGTGACAGCCATACTGATGATGGAGGTGGTACAGGAAGCTATGTCAGCAGCCTTACCGGCTTATCATCTGTTACAACTTATTATATAAGGGCTTATGCAACCAATAGTGTAGGTACTGAATATGGTAACCAGATATGCTTCAACACCGCCCTTACAGTTACCCACACAGCAGGCGACGTAGCCCCTGTAACCAAAACAGTTACATATGGAACGATGGTAACTAACCTGACTGGTGAGGATAAACGCTGGATAACCAGAAACCTGGGGGCTACTAACCAGGCGGCTTCACTTTCCGATACTACTGAAGCAGCAGCAGGCTGGTACTGGCAATTTAACCGCAAGCAGGGTTACAAACAGGATGGGATCACTCTTACACCCTCTGCAGCATGGCAAAGTTCTATCAGTGAGGATAGCAACTGGGCACCCGAAAACGACCCCTGCACCATCCTTCTTGGGGCTGGTTGGCGTATTCCTACAAAAGAAGAATGGACTAATGTGGACGCCAATGGCGGATGGACGGGTGTAGGTCAGGCATATACATCCGTTTTAAAGATACATTCTGCCGGAGGTCTGATGGTCGATGGTACGCTGTATAGCCGCTACATTGACCAATATGGAAGCTTCGGCAGCGGCAGCTACTGGAGCAGTACGCAAGTCATCACTGCTGGTTACGCATATTACCTTTGGATGAATAGTGTAAACTGCTTTATGGAATCCTATAGTAAAAGAAGCGGCCGTACAATCCGCTGTCTTAAAGATTGATCCTGATAAATTTAGAAGAGCGAATCTGGCGATGATAAAAAAAAGAATCAATATAATATAATGATAAACAATAAGTTAATATTACTTTTTGTTGTTGCTTTATGCCTCCCCATCCCTTCCTGTGAGCCCGACAAAAAGATGGCTGTCGATACGGGTGAGGCGTCAAATATTTCAACCACAACAGCCGATGTTTCAGGAACAGTTATAGACGTTGGAGAAGGAGCCACCCAGCACGGACACTGTTACTGTACAACAGCCGGCCCACTGATAACGGGAACAAAAACATCTCTGGGAGTTGCGGTTACGGGAGATTTTGCAAGCAATCTGACCGGACTCGAACCTTCAACAAAATATTATGCAAGAGCATATTGCAGTCTTGGCGGTGAGGCAGCATACGGAAGTGAAATAACTTTCACAACAGCATCAGCTGCACTTGCCGAAATGACAACCACAGCAATTACCGGAATAACAAAGAACAGCGCTGTAAGCGGCGGCGAGGTAACCAGTGAAGGAGGAACTCCTGTTACAGAAAGGGGTGTCTGCTGGAGCACAACAACCGGACCAACTACCAGCAACAGTAAGACCTCAGATGGCTCCGGCTCCGGAAGTTATACGAGCAACATTTCCGGATTGAATGCTATAACAATCTATTATGTAAGGGCTTATGCGACCAACGCCGGAGGCACCGCATATGGCAACGAGATTAGTTTTTCAACAAGTCCGGAATTTATTGTAGCCCCTGCAGTTACAACTGCTGCCGTGACCTCGGTGACATCAAACTCAGCTGTAAGTGGGGGAGCTATAACAAGTGAGGGAGGTGCGTCAGTTACTGCAAAAGGTGTATGCTGGAGCACTTCGGTGAATCCTACAATTGTCAACAGCAAGACTAATGATGGAACCGGCTCAGAAAGTTTTGTAAGCAGTATCACAAATCTGTTCCCGGGAACAACTTATTATATCCGGGCTTATGCAACAAACAGCGTGGGAACCTCATATGGAGAGGAACTGAGCTTTACAACCGGTGCTATTGTGCCAGTTGTGACAACCATTCCTCCAACTTCAATAACCAGGACATCTGCCAGCAGCGGGGGAGACGTCACTAACAATGGCGGAAGTACAGTGATTGCCAGGGGTGTGTGCTGGAGCACTTCACAAAATCCAACCATTAATGTTGAACATACAGGCGACGGTCCCGGCACAGGCACTTATTCCAGCAGCCTGACCGGACTGAAAGGAAATACAACTTATTATCTGAGAGCATATGCGACCAACAGTGCAGGCACTGGTTACGGTAATGAAATCGACTTTAAAACCGCACCGACAACACCAACAATTACTACAACAGAAGTAACATCTATTACTGAAACTACTGCAAGCAGCGGAGGCAACATCGTATCTGAAGGTGGAGCATCTGTAACAGCCAGGGGAGTATGCTGGAGCACAACAGCCAATCCTACAACTGCCGATCCAAAAACAAGTGATGGGACTGGTTCAGGTGCATTCACAAGCAGCATTACCGGACTGACATCCGGTACAACCTACTATGTAAGAGCCTATGCTACCAATTCTGCCGGTACTGACTACGGGACTGATATTACTTTTACAGCAGGTGCTACTTTACCTGCGATTACTACCACAGCCATTTCCGGTCTGACCTCAACCACAGCATCCTCAGGCGGCAATATAACCTCAGATGGTGGATCTTCTGTAACAGCCCGGGGTGTATGCTGGAGCACTTCACTGAATCCTACTGTTGCAGATTCAAAAACCAGTGACGGCTCCGGCATCGGTTCATTTGGAAGCAGCATTACCGGCTTGACTCCATGTATAACCTATCATGTCCGGGCTTATGCAACCAGCTCTGCCGGAACTGCCTATGGTAACGATATCTCGTTTACCACAAGCACGATTTTACCGACTGTTAATACTACTGAAATATCTGCCATAACTTCAACCACGGCATCGTCCGGGGGAAATATTTCTGGAGAGTGCAGTACCGGGGTAACTGCCAGAGGCGCCTGCTGGAGCACATCTGCAAATCCCACCATTGCTGATTCAAAGACGATTGACGGAACAGGTTCGGGTTCATTTTCAAGCAGTATTACAGGATTAACACCTGGCACCTTATATCACCTCAGGGCTTATGCCGTAAATTCAGCGGGAACAGCTTATGGTGCGGATATTGCTTTTACTGCAGGCGCAATTTTACCTGCTGTCACGACAACGGCAATATCTGATTTAACTTCAAACACAGCTGCATCTGGAGGGAATGTCACTTCTGATGGTGGCTCATCTGTGACTGCACGCGGAGTATGCTGGAGCACCTTATCAAATCCGACTACTGCTGATTCAAAAACCAATGATGGTGCCGGTACCGGATCATTTGCAAGCAGCATAACAGGACTGACTCCATGTACTACCTATCATGTGAGAGCATATGCAACTACCTCAGCAGGGACAGCTTATGGGAGCGATATCTCCTTTACTGCAGGAGCAGTATTACCAACAGTTACTACAACAGGAATTTCTTCTATAACCTTAACCTCAGCATTTTCGGGCGGCAGCATAAGCGGAGATTGTGCTGTAATAGTAACAGAACGTGGTATGTGCTGGAGTACAACTGCCAATCCGACCATTACTGATTCAAAAACCAGTGATGGTACCGGAGGAGGTTCATTTACAAGCAGTATCACCGGATTATCATCGAATACAACTTATTATGCAAGGGCTTATGCTACCAACAGTGCAGGAACAGCTTATGGTGATGAATATATCATTAAAACTGCAACAGGTACGGTAACTGACTATGATGGAAACAGTTACTATACTGTTACAATTGGCACCCAGGTATGGATGATGGAAAACCTGAAAACCATCAAATATAATGATGGTACAAGTATTCCTCTGGTAACTGGTAATACAGAATGGAGTAATCTGACCTCATCAGGTTATTGCTGGTATAGCAATGATGAAGTTGCGAATAAGAATACTTATGGAGCACTCTATAACTGGTATGTGGTCAATAACGGCAATCTTTGCCCTTCAGGCTGGCACTTACCAACCGATGCTGAATGGACAACATTGGCTGAATATCTTGGAGGAAAAAGTGTGGCAGGGGGCAAACTTAAAGAAACCGGTACGTCTCATTGGTGGAATCCAAATGTCGGAGCAACAAATGAAACAGGTTTTTCAGCTACTGGTGGTGGATACCGTTTTTCTGACGGAGAGTTTGTATGGATGAGTTTTATAGGAACGTGGTGGTCAGCTTCAGAGTACGATGCCTCAAGTGCATGGGGGTGGTTCATACACTGCAATTATGAATTAATCGACAATGCCGCTTACTCTAAAATAGATGGCTTCTCGGTTCGGTGTATTGAAGGAGAACCTGTTGCAATTCCCGTTCTCACCACTACGGCAGTAACTTCAATTACAGCGACCACAGCCAGCTGCGGAGGTAACATAACCAGCGAAGGAGGTGCATCTGTAACAGCAAGAGGTGTTTGCTGGAGCACAAACCAGAATCCAACCATTGCTGATGGTCATACTGATGATGGTCCCGGCACCGGTATATTTGCCAGCAGCCTTACAGGATTATCATCAAATACAACTTATTATGTAAGAGCTTATGCAACAAACAGCGGTGGCACAGCTTACGGAGAACAGGTTAGTCTTACAACCGATCCTTTAACGGTTACTGACATCGAAAGTAACGTTTATAATGTAATTCGTATAGGAACGCAGTTATGGACTAAGGAGAACCTGAAAACTACCCGTTATAATGATAACTCAAGTATCCCATATGTTACTGATCAAACAACATGGGGAGGCCTTACTACTAATGCCTATTGCTGGTATAATAATGATGCATCAACCTATAATGATATATATGGAGTTTTATATAATTGGTATTCAGTGAACACAGGCAAGCTTTGTCCTACAGGCTGGCATGTGCCTACAGATGCTGAGTGGACGGTTCTAACGGACTATCTGGGAGGAACAGCCGTTGCGGGAAACAAACTCAAAGAAGCTGGAACAATACATTGGCTTAGCATTAACGGTGGCACGAATGAATCTGGTTTCACAGCCCTCCCGGGTGGCGTTCGCAACTACGCTGGGTCATTTTACGGTATTAATGAGAATGGTCGCTGGTGGTCCTTTACAGAATCATCATCCACCTTTTCCATTTACCGGGGTATGGATAATGATCTCAGCAAGGTCTGGAACTCCACTTATAATAAGATGTGCGGTTTATCTGTCCGTTGTTTAAAGAATTAGTTTTTTTAATATATATGATCTATGATAATGAACTTCAATAAGTTAGTCCTAAATTTCTTTTTTGCCGCAGCACTATTAGTTCCTTCCTGCGAACCCGAGAAAAAGATGATGATCGCAACAGGAGAGGTATCAAATGTCCTGATTACAACTGCAGATGTGTCCGGAGAGATAGTCGATATCGGCGAAGGTATTACGCAGCACGGACATTGCTATGGTAAAACTCCAGGACCAGTTACATCAGGGACAAAAACAGAATTGGGCTCAAAGACTACACCAGGTATTTTTACCAGCAACCTTACCGGGCTTGATACAGAGACAAAATATTACGCTAGAGCCTACTGTAGCCACGGCAAAGAAACCGAGTATGGGAGCGAAATAAGCTTCACTACATCATCGGCAGACCCTCCCGAAGTAACAACCGAAAATGTAACAAATATTACAAAAACAACTGCAGTTTGCGGCGGTAATGTAACAAGCGAAGGAGGAACCCCGGTCTCGGCTCGCGGTGTTTGCTGGAATACTTCATCAAATCCAACCATTGCAAACAGCAAGACATCAGATGGTACCGGTACAGGCAGCTTTGCCAGCAGCCTTACAGGCCTGACAACCAATGCGCTTTATTACGTAAGGGCTTATGCGACCAATGCCGGAGGTACATCCTACGGAAATGAACGAAGCTTCTACGCTACAGATGAGATCATGGTTACCGATGTTGACGGAAATACATACTTTACTGTAACCATCAGCTCCCAGGTGTGGATGAAGTCAAACCTTAAGACAACAAAATACAACGACGGGACTTCCATTCCGAACATTACAGACAATGCAGCTTGGGGCAGTCTTACCACAGACGCATATTGCTGGTATAACAACAATGCATCTACATATAAAAGCACTTATGGCGCTCTTTATAACTGGTATGCTGTAAATACGGAGAAACTGTGCCCGGCCGGCTGGCATGTTCCGGGAGATGCCGAATGGACAGACCTGGAGAATTACCTCATCGCAAACGGATATAATTACGATGGCACCACAACCGAAAATAAAATTGCAAAAGCCCTGACTTCCACAACAAACTGGGTCTCATCAGGAATTACGGGGGTACCTGGTAACACCGATTACCCGGCCTTCAGGAATAAAAGCGGCTTTTCAGGTCTTCCCGGCGGAGCCCGCGAAGGCGATGGAACATTCATATATCTTGGCTATGACGCCAACTGGTGGTCCTCAACGAATTATAATCCGGAAACTGCCTGGATGAGGACCATAGACTACGAAAATGTCTATCTGCTCAGGTATAACCACGAAAAGAGTCTCGGTTTCACAATGCGGTGTGTGAAGGATTAACGTGTGTCATGTGTCGTAAAAACCCACCCCACCCCATCCCGGAGGGGATTTTTCTTACTTTTGTCCTTATACTTGTATCTTTTATCTTTTATCTTTTGTCTTGTCAATGATTTATCCCGACAACTTTGAATCCAAGATCGGCTTCGACCGCATCAGGGAACTGCTGAAGGAGAAATGCCTCAGTCCGATGGGCATTGAGAAAGTTGGGGAGATCAATTTTTCAGACAATTATGATATTATCAGTCACAATCTTGCACTGACAAGCGAATTCCAGCAGCTTCTGAATTATGAGGAGAACTTCCCGGCGGATAATTATTATGGATTCTCCGATTGTCTGAATAAGATACGCATAGAGGGCACCTTCCCGGAGATACGTGAACTGTTTGACCTGAAACGGTCGCTCGAAACCGTTAAGTCGATCCTCAGCTTCTTCAGGACAAGGGATGATGTGCGGTATCCGGAGCTGAAGAAGATGTGCGGTTCGGTAAAAACCTATCCATATGTGCTGGAATCAATCGACAGGATAATCGACAGGCATGGAGCAATCAAAGATAATGCATCTCAGAGGCTTAAAGAGATCAGGTCGGAGATGAGTTCAAAAGCCATGCAGGCATCAAAACGTCTGAGCACCATCCTCAGACAGGCCCAGGCAGAGGGAATCGTGGAATCCGATACAACGGTTTCAGTAAGGAACGGAAGAGGCGTTATACCTGTAAGCGTGTATAACAAAAGAAGAATAAAAGGACTGATCCACGACCAGTCGGCCAGCGGCAAAACAGTATTCATCGAACCTGAGGATATTGTTGAGATAAACAACGATCTGGTTGAGCTGGAATATGAGGAGAGAAGGGAAATTGTCAAAATACTTATTGCATTTGCCGATAACATCAGGCCATATATTGACGACCTCCTTGAGGCCAACAGCTTCCTGGGCGGGATCGATTTTCTCAGGGCTAAAGCGCTCTTCGGCAACCATCACAATGCTATAGTACCCTTATTATCGGATAAGCCATTGATAATGTGGAAAAAAGCTGTCCACCCCTTGCTGAAGATCGCGTTTGGGAAGCTTCCGGGAAGGAAAGTGGTGCCCCTTGATATTGAGCTCAGTGAGAAGAACAGGATACTTGTCATCTCTGGCCCAAACGCCGGAGGCAAATCAGTCTGCCTTAAAACGGTAGGACTGCTTCAGTACATGCTGCAATGCGGACTGACCATCCCGGTCGAGGAGGGTTCAGAAGCAGGTGTTTTCAAAGATATTCTGATAGACATCGGAGATGAGCAAAGCATTGAGAATGACCTCAGTACATACAGCTCACATCTGATAAGCATGAAGTACTTCCTCAGACACGGGGGAGAGAGGAGCATGGTGCTTATTGATGAGTTCGGAACAGGCACGGAGCCAATGCTTGGAGGTGCAATTGCTGAAGCCATTCTCGGTGAGCTTAACAGGAAAAGAGTATTCGGGGTGCTGACCACCCACTATACCAACCTGAAGCATTTTGCCTCACTTACTGAGGGGATCATCAACGGTGCGATGGCATTTGACAACCACCTTATGCAGCCTTTGTTCCAGCTGTTCATCGGGAAACCGGGAAGCTCATTCGCTTTTGAGATCGCCAGGAAGATAGGCCTGCCCGAGGATATCCTGAATGTTGCATCAGAGAAGGCAGGAGTGAAGAACATAACATACGACCGGCATCTGAAGGATATTGCCCGTGACAAGCGGTACTGGGAGACAAAGCGGCAAAATATCCGCCAGCATGAGAAACGGCTTGACCAGCTGATCGAAGAGTATGAAAAGGAGCTTTCCGGAGCTAAAACTATGAGGAAAGAGATAATAACGAAGGCAAAGGATGAAGCCCAGGAGCTTCTCAGGGAATCGAACAGGGTTATTGAGAATACCATACGCCAGATAAAGGAATCACAGGCTGAGAAGGAGAAGACGAAGGATGTCCGGAAACAGCTTGAGGAATTCAGGGAAAACGTTGTTGAAGAAGCAAAAGCGCATGAGTCTGAAGCGGAGAAAAAGATAACCGTACTGGCTCAGAGGGCAAAAAAAATCAAATCAAAGGAGACGGCGGAAAGCGCTGTCGAACCTTTAAAAAAAGAGAAGCCTCTGAAGGTCGGCGATGCTGTGAGGATGATCGATACCATGGTTGCAGGTGAAATTGTTGAAATCAAGGGGAAAACAATACTTGTCGAAACCGGCAGTTTCAGGTTTCAGGTTTCAGGTGACAAGATAGAACGTATATCCCGTGCAGAGCTTAAAAAGAGCATCAGGACGGGGCAGGTTTTTACCCAGGCTGATCCGCTGATCAGTCAGAGGAAGCTCAACTTCAAGCCAGAAATTGATATAAGGGGGGTGAGGGGAGAGGAGGCGATAAACCGTGTCCGCGACCTGATCGATAATGCCCTGATGGTCCAGCATAAGAATCTGCGGATCCTTCATGGCAAGGGCAACGGGATCCTGCGTCAGCTTGTAAGGGAGTACCTGGCTACTGTTGATGTTGTCAGATCGTTCCGCGACGAGCATATCGAGCTTGGAGGGTCGGGGATTACTGTTGTTGAAATGGATTTCTAACGAAGAGTATAACCACGGAGTGGCACGGTGTTTAACGGAGTTACACGGTTTGATAGCAGTGCAACTCTGTTTTAACTTCGTGTAACTCCGTGGTTAATAGGTTTTTATCCGAACCTGTAATGTTTCCTGACAGGGGAGAGGACTTTCCAGACACATTTCAGTCCTGATTTAAAGACAACAAGATCGCCTTTGCCAAACCTTACAGGCTCACCCTTTTCGGGTGTCACAACAACATCGCCTTCAAGAATATAGCATGTCTCTTTTTCATCATATTCCCAGGAGAATTCCGAGACTTCCTTAGTCCATACCGGCCATGACTCCACATCGAGCTGCCGGAGCTTCTGCTCGGTAGGTTTTTCAACATGTATCATTATATAAATTTTACTTAAAGTTAGTTAAAAGGCACGGATCACAGATCCGCGCCAACGGAAATCGCCCCCTCCTTACGCAGTAGGGAGGGGGTCGGGGGGTGGGTACGTATGACAAAAAAGGCACGGATCACATCCCGATAGCTATCGGGACTGCGCCAGCAAGAGAAGAAGATTTTAACCACGGAGTGGCACGGTGTTTAACGGAGTTACACGGTTTGTTAGCAGTGCAAACTCTGTTTTAACTCTGTGTAACTCTTTGGTTATTAAGTTTTTAGCCGATAGCCGGTAGAAAACCCACCCCAAACCTCCCGCTTCGCCAAGGCTTCGCGGGACAGGCTCTCCCAGGAGGGGATTTTCGTAATTCAGCCTTGCGTCGTGAGTCGTGCGTCGTGCGTCTTTTGCCTGTAGCCTGTAGCCTGACGCCTGTAGCCTTTAATATAGTTTCACTGTACCGTATGATGCGCTTACGATTACATTTGATGACGGTGATTCATCCTTGCCGATAGTTCCTGAAACTTCAGTTGAGTTATTCTCAATTATTCTTCTCTTGTAGTTGAAGTTCTCTTCGTTGAATTTCAATCCGCCATAGGTTACCTTTCCGTCCAGTGTGTAGCTGGCATCCTCGTCTATTCTGACTGTCACACCGGTATAGCGGGAAGCTATCTCAACCGATTCAAATCCTGCCGGCACCCTGTCAACATTAATGGAGGCGTAGCTGCCGTCAAATTTAAATTTCTTTGTGAGTGTTCCGATATTAACATCGGCGTAACCTGTATCGAGGATCAGGTTATTGATAGTTTCAATCCTGATATTGTCATATCTTGTTTCTGCAACTATAGAGCTTGCCGTTCCGAAGACCAGTTTGGAATACTTGCTGTCGAGGAGCAGGGCCTGGCTCTTGTTTATCGTAAGGTTCCCGCAGTATCTTATCACAAGGTCCATCCAGCCGGCTTCTTCAATGGAGCCTTTACCGTATGCGAGGTCGAGCCTGTTAAGGGGTTTCTCATTGCCCCTGGCGAATTTTGCAGCTTTGAGGTCGCCGTATTTGATAGTAAGGTTTACCAGCCCGGTGATGTCATCCAGGTCGGTATTGCCGTACTTATTGGCGAGATTCAGATTCATCCATTCGGGCATCTTCACGTTGTAGTTGATCATGAATTTTCGCGATTCGCCGCTCCATCCGGTAAAGGTGAATTTATCGTCAATGATCGTTTCTGCGGAGATAACTTCCGGATTTTCAGAGAACTGGACATCGATGTAGCTCAGCAGCTTTTCTGCTCTCTCTCTGCTTGGGTACTTTACTGTCACTTTGACATCGATTACAACCTGATCTGTCTCTGAGGTGAGAACAACAATGTTCCCATACCTGTTGCTCAGGTCAAGGGTCATACCCTCTTTTACCGTATAGTCTTTATGAAATTCCTTGCTTACTTCTTCCTGGGCTGTTACCCCTGCAGAAAGGAGCATAACCCCTGCGAGCAGGAGCATTCCTGGCTTATATACTGACTTTTTCATTTTCCGTGGTATTAGTATTTTCATTCCTTAAGGCTTTCAACTGATTGACAATGAATGTCATGACTTCCAGCTTGGTTTGGTAGTGCTCGATCATTGCATTGATAATTCTTTCATCATCGGGATTGGCTTTAAGCTCTTTCTGAAGCTGGACGTACACTGAATCCATGCTTTCAATCTCATTCATAAGCATATCATTGTGTTCCTTATCACTGATGAATGAGGCAGAGCTGATCTGATTCTCCATCAGGTTAACCTGGTGGAGATAATAATTTTCAACCTCCCTGTACTCCGGGGATACATCACCGAGCGCCATCCTTCTGCTTTCCGGTCTGATAAAATGATCCCAGGTCCAGAGTGATGAGAGTGTGACCAGCAGAGTTACAACAGCAGCTTTAAGCAGGTAGGGAACGATACTCCGCTTGACCGGCGTAACTGTTCCGAACCTCATTTCCAGCTTCCTGCTGAATCTCTCAAAGTGACCTTCCGAAGGCTCTTTGGCTTCAAAAAGGTCCCTGTTGCTTCTTACTATTTCTTCTATCGTTTTCATTCCCTGTATGTTTTCAATATTCCTTCAATTCACTTATGAGCTTCTGCTTTGCCCTTGAGAGCTGCGACCGTGATGTGCTGCTTGTGATTCCCATGATCTCGGCAATTTCATCGTGGTCATAGCCTTCAAGGAGGTAGAGGGAGAGGATCACCCTGTAACCGTCAGGAAGCCTTTCAATGGCTCCCTTGACCTCTTCGACCCTGACGTCCATTTCCTGGTACCTGAGCTCTTCGTCCGGGCTCTCATCCCTTATCCCTGCATGTGACTCAATATCTTCAAAGACCGCTTTTCTTTTTGCAAGAGAATCGAGTGACCTGTTTATCACTATTTTTTTCAGCCAGGCACCGAAGCTCACAGTTCCCGAGTATGTATCAATCTTTTCAAAGGCCGACAGGAACGATTCCTGCATTATATCCTCAGCTTCCATTGTGTCATTCACTATCCTCAGACTCGTGTTGTACATAGCCTTGTAGTACAACTTATATATCTGAAACTGTGCCTTCTGGTCCCCGATCTTGCACCCGTCCAGAAGGTCCTGGTGCAAGTTCCTGAATGCCGCTTCTACTTTTGCCATCTTTACGTAAAAAAGACTAGGTTGAATATTAGATGCTGCACCCACTTTTCTTTTTCTATCAGTTTTCTGACTAAAAGACGTGGGCGTTTTATAAATGATGCACTCAATTTAAGAATTTTTTTTAATTGAGAGGAAAAATGCAGCGAAAGCCCCCTGAATCACCTGTCCGCTGCTGTAATCCAGCTCTGATCCAAACAAACTGTGAGGTATTGAGTATACCAGCAAAAGGATGATAGCAGCCAGTATTGAATAGACCGGTCTCTCTTTTTTCCGGTTCATGATCACTGCAAGGAGCCAGAAAAGGAATGCAATAAGCGTTTTGTTGTCCGTAAGATCCCATCCGAACGGAATGCCGGTCCATAGTTCCCCGAAAGCATATTTCTGGACCACAGGACCGAGGATCATTCCGCCGGCAGTAAGAAGGATCAGCGTCCATATACTATATTTCCGGAATATATCGATCCTGAACAGGGCCAGCAGTCCGGCAGCTGTCGAAAAGAGCATCGCGAGGAACATTATTATAATATGCGGGGTCAGTACAGCTGACGGTACGCTTCCCTTGTACCTTATCACTACCGGGGCATCTTTGAGAATGACCTGTGTCCCTTTGCTATCGGTTATCTCGATGTAATACTGCAGTTTTCCGGCCGGCGGCTGGGGAGGTACTTCAGCAAAGAATCCTTTTTCCTCGTTCATTTTGAAGATATTGTTCATCACGAATGAGTGTATTGGATACACTTTATAACAGAAGTCAGCTCTCTGATACTCTTCCTCAGTTTTAAATCTTTTATAGAAAAGAGCGGCTTTTACCGATGTGTCATATATATGAAGCTTTACCTCCGGCCTCTCATCCAGCCCCAGGCTGCGCACCAGCCTAAGATCATACTCTGAATTATTAAGTGTAATTTTTACACTTTTCGGGTATGTGGGTCCGGTCTTCCTCTGGTAATAAGCCGCAGCCAGGGTGATGATCAGGGCTAGTATCCAGATGAGGGTTTTCTTCATGTGAGCAGAGCTTTGTCTCTAAAGTAAATGTTGCTTGTTGCTTGTTGCTTGTTGCTTGTTGCTTGTTGCTTGTTGCTTGTTGCTTGTTCCTTGTTGCTTGTTGCTTGTTGCTTGTTGCTTGTTGCTTGTTGCTTGTTGCTTGTTGCTTGTTAACTAGAACTAAGAACCAGGAACCAGGAACCAGGAACCAGCAACCAGGAACCAGGAACCAGCAACCAGGAACCAGGAACCAGCAACCAGCAACCAGCAACCTACACAAACAACTTAAACGCCTCCTTTATCACTCCTATTGCCTCCCTCAGCTGTTTTTCGGTGATGATGAGGGGAGGAGCGAACCTTATTATATGCTCATGTGTCGGTTTTGCAATGAGGCCTTTGTCTTTCATGGCGAGGCAGACATCCCAGGCTGTCTTGCCTCCCTTTGGCCTGATAACTACAGCGTTAAGGAGACCTTTTCCGCGAACCAGCTCGATCATTTCCGATTTGATGCTATTCATCTCGTCGCGGAAGATCTTACCCAGTTTTTCGGCATTTTCTGCAAGTTTTTCGTTCTTAATGACCTCGAGTGCTGCAATAGCAACCTTTCCTGCCAGGGGATTGCCCCCGAATGTTGAACCGTGTTCACCTGGTTTGATAGTAAGCATTATCTCATCATCGGCCAGCACAACTGATATTGGCATAACTCCACCTGAAAGGGCTTTGCCGAGAATCAGGATATCAGGACGAACACCCTCGTGGTCGCAACATAGAAGCTTGCCGGTACGGGCAAGTCCGGTCTGGACCTCGTCAGCTATGAAAAGAACATTGTGTTTCTTGCACAGATCGTATGCCTTTTTCAGATAGCCGTCATCAGGAACATAAACGCCGGCTTCCCCCTGGATAGGCTCCACAAGGAACCCTGCAACATCGGGATCTTTAAGAGCTTCATCAAGAGCCGTAATATTATTATATGGTATGACGATGAATCCCGGAGTGAACGGACCATAGTCGTTCCGGGCATCGGGATCAGTTGACATTGATACTATTGTAATAGTGCGGCCGTGGAAATTGCCTTCGCAGCAGATGATCTTTGCCCTGTCCTGCTTAATGCCTTTCTTCTTGTATGCCCATTTACGGCAAAGCTTAAGGGCAGTTTCATCGGCTTCAGCGCCTGAGTTCATGGGAAGCACCTTGTCGTACCCGAAATATTTCGTGATATATTCTTCATATTCACCGAGCACAGCATTATAGAATGCCCTTGAAGTGAGTGTAAGCTTCTTTGCCTGCTCTGTAAGGGCCCTTATGATCGAGGGATGGCAATGACCCTGGTTCACGGCTGAATAGGCCGACAGGAAGTCAAAATACCTTTTTCCCTCAACATCCCATACAAATGGTCCTTCACCTCTCTCAAGAACTACAGGAAGCGGATGGTAGTTATGTGCACCATACTTGTCTTCCCGGTTAATGTAATCCTGTGTCTTCATGTTGTTGATAATTAAGCAGTTATTATAAATGAAATGTAAGTCACAAGTTTAGCAAAGGTTTTTGGAATTTCCAAAAAAAGTCTGATGGTCTGATGGTCTGATGGTCTGATGGTCTGATGGTCTGATGGTCTGATGGTCTGATAGTCTGATGGTCTGATGGTCTGATGGTCTGATAGTTTGATAGTCAAGACTCTGAGACCCTGAGACTCTGAGACCCTGAGACTCTGAGACACTGAGACCTATTCAAGCAGCCCCGGCCTCAGCCTCCGGGTGCGCTCCTCTGCCTGCTCATGCCTCCATTTTTCAATTTCGGCTGCATGTCCCGAGAGAAGAACATCAGGAACCTTCCAGTCCCTGAACTTGGCTGGACGGGTATATACTGGAGGTGCAAGCAGATCATCCTGGAAGGAGTCGGAGAGGGCCGACTGCTCATCGGATATCGCTCCCGGGATGAGCCTTACGATCGCATCGCAAATAATTGCAGCGGGTATTTCGCCACCCGACAATACATAATCGCCTACCGATACTTCCCTGGTAATCAGGTGCTCCCGTATCCTCTGATCAATGCCTTTATAATGGCCGGCGAGGATTATTATGTTATTGAGAAGTGACAGGATGTTAGCTGTTTTCTGTGTGAGCTTCTCACCGTCAGGTGATGCATAGATTATCTCATCGTATTCCCGTTCGCCCTTCAGCTTTTCAATTGCCTTATAAACAGGCTCGATCATCATTACCATCCCGGCTCCGCCGCCGAATGCATAATCATCAACGCTTTTGTATTTGTCATTTGCAAAATCGTGCAGATTGATCACGTTGATCTCTACAAGACCCTTATCCTTAGCCCTTTTTATAATCGAGTAATTCAGAGGGCTCTCAAGCAGTTCAGGACAGACGGTAAGAATATCAATTCTCATCAGGTTTGTTTTTGTAAAGGTAAGAAAAAGGTACGACGGTATGATGGTATGACGGTGCAGCGGTTAAGTGGTATGATTACACGATTGCATGATTGCAAGATTGCAAGATTTTCAACTCATTATTGATATATTTGAACTACTTAACTAATTCACCTCCGGATGGAATGCAGAACTGGTTGCGGAGCATGCTGTATTGCAGCATCAATCTCATCGCCAATTCCCGGAATGCCCGAAGGCAAGCCGGCAGGGGTGAGGTGCATTCACCTTATGGAGGATTACAGATGTGCACTGTACGGCGATCCCTCAAGGCCGAAGGTATGTAGTGATTTTAAGGCTGAACCGGAGTTTTGCGGGAGTTCAAGGGAAGATGCAATGCAGATATTGGGATTACTGGAAACTTGATCCGATTGCTTCGTCTCCCGAGTACTCGGGATCCTCGCAATGACGTTAATACTTTTGATGGATTCTATCAGCTGATAAACAGATGCTGTTTATTGTACTGTCATTGCGAGGAACGAAGAGACGAAGCAATCTCCCTCATTTACCGGAAGCGTACACAACCTTTCCGCCCACAATCGTATAATCCACCTTAGTCTTCATTATCTCCGATTCGGGAATGGTGAGAAGGTCTTTGTCAACTATCACTATATCAGCCAGGTAACCCGTTTTGATAATTCCTTTCCTTTCCTCCATGAATTGGGCATAGGCAGATCCGAGGGTATAGTAATTAATTGCTTCTTCCATAGAGAGCTTCTGCTCAGGGAACCATCCTTCGCCTTCTTCTCCGAGACGATCCTTTCTTGAAACGGCTGCATATAGTCCTTCCATCGGATTCAGAGGTTCAACCTGGTAGTCGGTTCCGAATGCAAGAGTGGAGCCTGCATTAACTAGGCTCCTCCATGCATAGGTTCCAAGGCATCTTTCATAACCTACTCTCTTTTCGTAAAAGAGCTTGTCGGAGATGCAGTGTGTCGGCTGCATGGAAGGTATAACTCCGAGCTGTGCAAACCTTGGTATGTCTGATAGTTGCAATGTCTGGGAATGCTCAATGCGGTGGCGGCTTTCCCGGGTTCCATTAATTTCAATTGCCTTTTCAAATGAATTCAGTACCCAGTTGTTTGCCTTGTCGCCAATGGCATGTACCCCTATCTGGAATCCCATCTTATCGGCTTTCACAACCATCTCCTCCAGCTCCTCATACTGCCACATGGCAAGTCCTGAAGTTGAAGGATTATCGGTATATGGTTCAAACATAAGAGCGGTAGAGGATCCGATTGATCCGTCGGAGAATGCCTTGAGGTACCCGAACCTGATCCAGTTGCCTTCATCGGGGTACTTCTTCTGAAGCTTAATGTAGTTTCCAAGCTTCGTTTCATCGGCTGTCAGCGGTGCACCAAGGTCGATCCTGAGCGTCAGTTCTCCCTCTTTCTGAAGCCTTTCATAGGCATCAAAATCGCCCCACCCGGCGTTCTGGACGCTTGTAACCCCGTATTCGCGGGCTTCCTTCAGAGCAAGCAGATATCCCTGCCACTCCTTCTCCTTCTCTTCTTCTGCACTCAGCTTGGACTTTGATTCACCTGTTTTAATAAGATCCATCGCTGCATCCTTCAGAATGCCCGTCGGCTCGCCGGTTACAGGATCTTTTTGTATTTCACCGCCAAAGGGATCAGGTGTATCTTTTGTAATGGCTGATTGTTTCAGAACATAGCTGTTGACCAGAGTTGAATGGCCATCGGCACGGTTAAGGATAACCGGGTTATCGGGAGAGACCTTGTCAATGAGCTCTTTTGTCGGCCACTTCTTATCGATAAAAAGTTCATGCACCCAGTGACCTCCGCGGATCAGTTCCCCGGGCTTTGATTTTGCAATTTGGGCTTTCACTTTTTCGGTTTTCACCGCAGGATCGGTGGTATAGCGAAGCTCAATGAAATCGGGATCAAGCGGACCGAAATGGACATGAGCGTCATTGAATCCCGGAATCACCAAACGGCCGCCGGCGTCAATAACTTCAGTTGCGCCATCCTCTATCATCGCTGAAATCTTTTTAGTTGAACCAACAGCAATAATATTTTCGCCTTTCATGGCTATCGCTTCGGCTGAAGGATTTTCTTTGTCTATGGTCAGGACTTTTCCGTTTATGATTACAAGGTCGGCTTTTTCCTGTGTGCCGCATGATGCTGACATAGCAATTGGTATTAGTAGAACAAATACTGATTTTTTCATCGATACAGATTTTTCAGGAATGAAATATATGAAATAAATCTGAAGAACTTAGATTGAATCTTTTCCCTTTGTGTTACTTAGTGTGGCCTTTGTGCGCCTTTGTGGTAGACGACTTTTTAACCACAAAGGGACACGAAGGATTTCACAAAGGTTCACAAAGGATCACTTTTTTAACTTCCTGTTAAGAATTTTATAAGTTTATTAGCATGGCGCATCTGGTAAAAGGAATAAATTCGCATAAAATCAAAGAAATGAACATAGCGCTTATCGGGTATGGCAGGATGGGCCATGAAATTGAAGAGGCTGCCGTTGCCAGGGGGCACGTCATCAAACTTATGATAGATATTGATAATACCGGGGATCTGAACAGGGAGAAGATGAAGGATGTGGACGTTGCGGTCGAATTCTCATCTCCCCATTCGGCATTTGAGAATGTCTCAAAGTGTCTTTCGTTAAAGGTGCCGGTCGTGAGCGGCACAACAGGATGGCTTCATGATTATGACGAAGCGGCTGAGATCTGCAAAAAGAACAGGACATCATTTATCCATTCATCAAATTTCAGCATAGGCGTTAACCTTCTGTTCAGGCTCAATGCTGAGCTGGCCAGCCAGATGTCAAGGTATGACGATTACACTGTTTCAATTGAAGAGATACATCACACACGTAAGCTTGATGCTCCCAGCGGAACGGCAATAACCCTCTCCGACGGAATAAAAAAACAGCATCCGGGTTACAAAGGCTGGTGCTTTGAAAACCAGAAGGAAGACAATTTAATACCTGTCCGTTCCGTTCGTGAAGGCAGCGTTCCCGGTACACATACCATAACATGGGATTCGAAGGTTGACATGCTCAGCATCAGGCATGAAGCCAAAAACAGGAAAGGATTGGCCCTCGGTGCAGTTCTTGCCGCAGAGTTTATAGTTAATAAAAAGGGTGTTTTCACAATGGACGATATACTCGGTTTCTGATTAAATGCTTACTTTTACGGCTTCAAAAAAATCATTCCTGACATGACTCTGAAAATTCCGAAGGTTCCGAAGAAATATATAAGCTTTACAATTGCAGCGATAATTTTTATCCTGGTTGTGATATGGATAGGCAATTTCTGGCTGCTGCTTGGATTGCCAATAATTTTCGATATGTACATTACGGAAAAGGTGAACTGGACCTTCTGGAAAAGGAGGGACGGCAATAACAGTTCCTTTATTGAATGGCTTGACGCGCTAATATTTGCGGTTATTGCGGTCACACTGATTAATATCTTCCTCTTTCAGAATTACCGCATCCCGACACCTTCAATGGAGAAATCCCTGCTTATTGGGGACCACCTTTTCGTCAGCAAGATTGCTTACGGCCCAAGGATGCCGAATACTCCGATTGCTTTTCCCTTTACCCAGCACACAATACCCATAATCAAAACAAAATCATGGTCAAACCTGGTTATATGGCCTTACAAGCGTCTGGCAGGATGGGGAGAGGTTAAGAGATTTGATCCGATAGTATTCAATTTTCCGGAAGGTGATACTGTAGTTCTCGAGGAGACTGCTGTAAGCTATTACGAGATAAAAAGAAGGAATGCCCGGGAGATGCAGGCCAGGGACAGTTATCTGAACCAGAGGCAGCGGCCGCTGAATGATTATCTTGACGATTCAAGAAAAGAACTCTGGGACAATTATGAGATCATTTACAGACCTGTCGACAGGAGAGACAATTATGTCAAGAGATGTGTCGGACTGCCGGGAGATACGATTGCTGTCAGTGGCGGTGTGCTCTATGTCAACGGGGAACCTGCACCTGAAAGCGACGGCCAGCAGACCACTTACAGCGTTGTGACGAACGGCAACAGCATAAATCCAAAAGCTTTTGAGCGCCTTAAGATCGCCCGGGCCGACCAGGCTGTGTCAGGGGCAGCTTACATTCTTCCCCTGACGCGGCAGAATGTGGAGGCTATATCCAAATTCTCAAATGTAAGGGATGTATATCCTCTGTATGAGACTGCAGGAAAATATGATCCGAGGATGTTTCCGTATGATCCCTCGCTGAGTTGGAACGAGGATAATTATGGTCCGCTCTGGATACCGGCTGAGGGAGTAACCGTTGACCTTGATATGTCAAACCTCTGCTTTTATGAGCACCTGATAGATATTTACGAAGATAATGACCTGAGGGTGACAGACAGTACCATATATATTAATGGTGCTCCGGCTGCTTCATACACCTTTAAGATGAATTATTACTTCATGATGGGGGACAATCGTCATAATTCGGCCGACTCGCGGTACTGGGGCTTCGTCCCGGAAGACCACGTAATCGGCAAGCCGAAATTCATCTGGCTCTCAATCGACAAGGAAGCCAAAGGGCTGAAGAGAATCAGGTTTGAGAGGTTCTTCAAAAAAGTAAAATAACCTCACCCCCCTTTCCTTAGTACACGTACCCACCCCCCGGCCCCTTCCCTTAAGAAACACGCACCCATCCCCCAAACAAACCCCCTTCCCTGTTACGCAAGGAAGGGGGCTTATATACTTGTGTATCAACAAGTTTCCCCCTCCTTGCGACAGCAGGGAGGGGGACTAAGTGGGAGGGTACGTGTTGTCTAAAGAAGGGGGTTGGGGGATGGGTACATGTACCTTCTTATTTCACCTTTTCCACCACAGCCTTAAAGGCTTCGGGGTGGTGCATTGCCAGGTCGGCAAGGGTTTTTCTGTTGAGAGCGATACCTTTCTTCTCAATCTTCCCGATGAATTCCGAATAGCTCATTCCATACTGGCGCACTCCTGCATTTATTCTCTGGATCCACAGCGACCTGAACTCGCCTTTCTTTTTTCTCCTGTCGCGGTATGCATAGCCCAGGCCCTTATCGAGGGTGTTCTTGGCTACTGTGAATACGTTTCTTCTTGAAAGGAAGTTACCTTTTGTTTGCTTGAGAACCTTTTTTTTCCTGGCTCTCGCTGCAACTGAATTTACTGATCTTGGCATAACTCATTTCTTTTTGGATGTCAGCGTTCCCTTTGCGGGACTCTTATCTGCTGGGCATCCGGTTAATACTATTTTACTTTCTGATCAATCGTCAGCATTACTTGCTTGCCAGCAGAAGCTTTACATTCTTCCTGTCGGCTTTATCAACCTGTCCGAAATATGCAAGGTTTCTCTTGCGCTTTGTTGTTTTTTTGGTCAGGATGTGACTTTTGAATGCATGTTTACGCTTGATCTTTCCTGTTCCGGTGAGCGAAAATCTTTTCTTGGC
Organism: Bacteroidales bacterium; assembly: GCA_041303415.1. Classification (GTDB taxonomy): domain Bacteria; phylum Bacteroidota; class Bacteroidia; order Bacteroidales; family VadinHA17; genus LD21. The sequence continues at coordinate 5,917 of JBFYPG010000020.1, read as the reverse complement.
ACCGGGATTTGTTTTCATTTTTGGCATTTGTCTGTAATATGTATTAAAATTACTTCTTCTTTTTAGGGGAGAAGGAGATGATCATTCGTTTCCCTTCGAGCCTGGGGAGCTGTTCAACCTTTCCGTATTCCTCAAGGTCGTTGGCAAAACGCAGAAGCAGCACTTCGCCCTGTTCCTTGAACAGAATTGAACGCCCCTTGAAAAAGACATATGCCCTTACCTTGGCTCCTTCTTCAAGGAATCTGACGGCATGCCTGAGCTTGAAATTGTAATCGTGATCATCAGTATTGGGACCAAACCTTATCTCCTTCACAACAACCTTTGCTGCCTTCGCCTTGATCTCCTTCTGTTTCTTTTTCTGCTGGTAAAGAAACTTCTGATAATCTATGATTTTGCATACCGGGGGGTCCGCATTGGGAGAAATTTCAACGAGGTCGAGCTCCATTTTGTCTGCCAGCCTGAGGGCATCCTGGATGCTCATAACTTCTGCTTCAATTTCATCACCTACAACCCTCACCACTTTTGCGGTGATACGGTTGTTGATCTTATGCGCCGGTTGGGTGATCCTGCCGGGGGTTCTTCTGATTGGTCCGGTTATAACTCTTTCCTCCTGATTTTTGTTAATACTAATTCACTATGCAGTTAATTTGCAATTTCCCTGTTGATCTCTGAGCGGATGAAGTTCACAAACTCATCGATTTTCATGCTTCCCTTGTCACCCTCACCCTGCTTCCTGACCGAGACCGTTCCGTTTTCAGCCTCTTTCTCACCAATTACAAGAAGGTAAGGGATCCTCTTTAATTCATTATCCCTGATCTTCTTACCTATTTTTTCACTCCTGTCGTCAATCAGTGTGCAAATATCGGAATTATTTAGAATTTCCAAAACATTCGCGGCATAATCATTGAATTTTTCACTGATTGGCAGAAGCACTGCTTTATCGGGGGCGAGCCACAGAGGGAACTTGCCTGAATTGTTTTCGATCATTACGGCGACAAATCTTTCAAGCGATCCGAAGATCGTCCTGTGTATCATCACCGGCTGATGTTTCTGATTATCACTGCCGTTATATGTGAGATTGAACCTTTCAGGGAGATTATAATCAACCTGAATGGTTCCCAGCTGCCAGTTACGGCCAATGGCATCCTTCACCATGAAATCGAGCTTAGGGCCGTAAAATGCAGCTTCTCCCTTTATAACAACCGTCTTCAGATTCTTCTCTCCAGCTGCGGCAATTATATCCTGCTCAGCTTTTTCCCAGTTCTCATCGGTTCCGATATACTTTTCCATGTTATCCGGATCCCTCAGGGATATCTGAGCGGTGTAATCATTGAAATTCATAACCCTGTAGACATAGAGCATCAGGTCAATTATGCTCTTGAATTCCTCCCTGAGCTGTTCAGGAGTACAGAAATGATGCGCGTCATCCTGGGTAAAGCTTCTGACCCTGGTAAGTCCATGAAGCTCACCGCTCTGCTCATAGCGATACACAGTACCGAATTCCGCCATCTTTATCGGCAGCTCCTTGTAGGAATGCGGAGTTGCGTTGTATATCTCGCAGTGATGCGGGCAGTTCATGGGCTTAAGCATGAACTGTTCCCCTTCCTGGGGTGTCGACATTGGCTGGAAAGAGCTGGCCCCGTACTTCTCGTAATGTCCTGATGTCTTGTACAGGTCAACGTTTCCGATATGCGGTGTTGTAACGATTTTATATCCTCTTTTCTTAAGAATGCCAGTCAGGAAGCTGATAAGATTCTGACGTATTTCAGCACCTTTGGGAAGCCACAGGGGCAATCCCATTCCCACTTTGGGAGAAAAGTGGAACAATTCGAGTTCCCTGCCGATGCGGCGATGATCTCTTTTCTTTGCCTCCTCAAGGAAAACGAGGTACTCATCAAGCATCTTCTGTTTAGGGAATGTGATGCCATAAATCCTGGTAAGCATTTTGCGTTTTTCATCCCCCCGCCAGTAAGCGCCTGCAACGCTTGTAAGCTTTATGGCTTTTATGGGTTCAGTGGAAGGAAGATGCGGCCCGCGGCAAAGATCCGTGAAGTCGCCGTGAGAATAGAGTGTGATGGTTCCGTCCTGAAGCTCGTTTATAAGTTCAGTCTTGTATTCGTCACCTTTCTTTCTGAAGAGATCGAGAGCATCTTTCTTGCTGATCTCCTTTCTGGTAAATATAAGATTCCTGGAAGCATGCTCTTTCATCCTGTTTTCGATGACCTCAAGGTCGCTGTCGGTGATAACTCTTCCTTCACCGGGGTCAACATCGTAATAAAATCCCATTTCGATAGCCGGCCCTATGCCAAATTTAATACCCGGGTAGAGGGATTCAAGTGCGCCGGCCATAAGGTGAGCCGATGAGTGCCAGAAAGCATGTTTGCCCTGTTCGTCCTCCCATTTGTGAAGCTTAACCGCGGCATCCCTGGTTATCGGACGTATAAGATCCCACACCTCGCCGTTAACTGTTGCCGAATAAACCTCCCTGGCAAGTCCGGGGCTTATCTGTTCAGCAATCTGAATGCTGTTTATGCCCTCCTTGAACTCCCTTGCTGATCCGTCGGGAAATGTTATCTTTATCATTCTGAAGCCTTTTTTACAGGAGTGCAAAGATAATTATAATTTTAATATGAAGCATCCGGTAAAACGTGGCACACATTTTGATTTTATCAGTACAGATACCAATACTTAACACAATGAAACCAACTAACTCCTTAAACAAGGCTGATGTGCATGAGAAAAGTTGTATGCCGGTTCCTTTCAGCCTTTTAAAGTCAGCAGATTTTAAGATAAAAAGGATATTCTATTTCATTATGATTCTGCCGGTTATATTACTTTCCTGCGAATCAACTCCTGATGCACGATTTGCCGTGGATACCACCACACCTGTGGTGGGCCAGGATGTTTATTTTACAAACGAATCGGATAATGCCACACGTTTTGAGTGGGATTTCGGTGACGGATATATTTCCTCAGAACCTGATCCTGTACATTATTACACGGCTTCAGGCTCCTATGAAGCTGAACTGACAGCTTTCTCAAAATCGGGTCTTTCGGATAAGGCATTCATCACAATCGACGTTATGATCCCCACCCTCCTGGAAATAGAGGTTGTTGAATGGTACGATGAATATGTTGTAGAGAATGCAAGTGTAAGATTATACCCCACACTGATCGACTGGGAAGATGAAAAAAACATGGAGGCTGAAGGCTTTACCGATGAGAACGGTATAGTAGTGTTCTCACACCTGGGCCCATATGTTTACTATGTTGATGTCTGGGAACAGAATCATAACAATTACCAGCTGGCAGCAGAAGATGTAGGATTCATAAGGACAGGCGAGATAAGGCCGCACAGGATAAACAGGTTTGTCGCATGGGTCGATTATGTGGAGAGCACCAAGAGCGACGGCACCCGTGACCGGACGATGGTGATCAAAAAGCTGGAAAGAAAGCCGGAGGATAAATCAAGAGACATCAGCACAAACGAAGACTGGCAATCACTTTACGAAAAGAGTATCAAAGTGAAATAAAGGTGCGTGTTGCATGGTGCAGGGTGCGTGGTGCATATTCAACAGAATCCCCTCCCAGGAGGGGATTTCTGTGGTTGAACCTTGTGTCGTGAGTCGTGAGCCGTGAGCCTATTTCCCCTGAAACGCCACAACTCCCTCGTATCTTGTGAATCCATTTGGCGTCATCACCGACATCTGAGGATTACGGGTTCCCGTCATCGTAGCACATCCTGTTTCGCCATATTTGTTTATGGCAACAAACTTCTCACCCGGGAAAAAGTCAGGATTAACTTTCTTGTATTTGTCTGCTATCATCTGCAGAGCATCCTCGCAGGCCTGCTGGGGTGAGCGGCCTTCTTTCATCTTAAGAACCATATAATAGGATGCACACGATTTGATCACATCCTCGCCGCGGCCTGTTGCACCAGCGGCTCCGACTTCATTATCGACATATAACCCGGCGCCTATGATCGGCGAATCGCCCACACGGCCGTTAAGCTTGAAGCTGAGCCCGCTTGTAGTTGTACATCCTGCAATGTCGCCGTTTGAGTCGATCGCAATTACATTTGTGGTTCCGTAATGATGTTCAATATCCGGAAAATCGTGCCAGTACGACTCCTTCTTCTGCAGGTTCTGAAGATGCTCGGGAGCACCCCAGTCGTCATTCGGACTCATCTCTTCCTTCCAGCGGAGCCATATCTTTCTTGCTTTTTCAGTCAGCAGGTTTTCCTCCTGAAATCCCCATGCTTTTGCAAATTCCAGTGCTCCTGTGCCGACAAGAAGCACATGGTCGGTACGCTGCATCACCAGCCTGGCGACCGAAGCAGGTGTCTTGATGTTCTCCAGACAGGCGACGGCGCCTGCAGAATAGGTTTTGCCATCCATGAATGAGGCATCGAGCTGAACGACTCCTCTTTCATTCGGCAAGCCTCCGTATCCAACGCTGGTATCCTCGGGATCAACTTCAATTATGTTGGCAGCCTTTTCAACCGCATCAACTGCAGAACCTCCTTTGGCAAGGATCTCCCATCCGGCCTCCATTGCTTTCTGACCGGTCTCATTTGTATGGCTGGTAATGATCAGGGGTTTGATACCCTTGCCTTTATCATGTAAACCTGAATAGCCTTTTAAGGAAGGCAGAATAAGAGCTCCTGCACTAATGCCTGCAGTCTTGCTGAAAAAATTGCGGCGGGAAATTGTTCTTTTCATACTTGTCTGGTTTATTTCCTTGGTGAATCTTGGAGTCTTGGAGTCTTGGTGGCAAAAAAAAAATCAGCCACCAAGGCACCAAGACACCAAGTAACACCAAGAATTTGTTAATTATTTCACAATCATTTCTGTATTTTCATTCAGCCATCCCGGCCGGTTGGTAGTTATTCCCTTAACACCAAGGCCTGTCAGTCTTTTTGCTTCAGCGGGATCGTCGACGGTCCATGAATATACCTCAAGGTTCAGGTCTCCGGCTTTCTTTATCACTGATTCGTTGATAATAGCATATCCAAGACTTATTCCTTCAAGTTCAGCAGCCGGAACCTTGTCAAAGGTTGCCTCCAGCAGTGCGGCATTGCTGCAGAGCCAGTAGCAGGGGTATCCGGGAAAGGTTTTTTTTGTGTCGCAGATGGTCTGGAAATCGAAACAGATGAATGAGAAGTACCTGCCTTTATGGTATCTGTCTATTTCTCTTTTCAGGAAAGGCAGGATTTCGCTTTTGCATTTGATTTCGACTACCAATTCTTTGCCTGCGGGAACAGTACGGATCAGTTCTTTAAGAAAGGGGAGTCTTTCCCCGCGGTATTTTTCATCCTTGAACGATCCGGCATCCAGTTTCCTGAGAGTTTTCGAATCTGTTTCGCTTATCCTGTAGTCCTCTCCGGTTGTTCTTTTAGTGGTTCCGTCATGGCATACAATTATCTTATTATCTCCGGTAAGATATATGTCGCATTCCACTGCGTCGGCGCCCAGTTCCCAGGCAAGCCTTGATGCAGCGACAGTGTTTTCAGGAGCCAGGTACGATGCTCCGCGGTGTGCAATAATTTTTACCTGACCTGATGCAAAGATTCCCGGTAACATTATGAGCAGGATTAAAAATGGTTTTTTCCTTAAATAGGAGATAATGATCATTTCTTAAGTATTTTATCAAGTTCTGGCCTGATGATCGCCGTCCATATCCGGTATCCCTCGCTGTTAAGGTGCAGCTTATCGGATACAAAGAGGCTGTCATCAGGTTTTCCTGCCTCATCAAGGAAAGCGAAGTCGGTTTTGATGAAGCAAGTATTCCGGTTATTTTCACATGCTTCCCTGATCAGTTCATTTGCCTTGCTTATCTCAGTCCAGGCACTCCACCGCGATGACGTTGGCGTTACGGCAATAATGAAAAAAGGAGTTTCAGGATGCGTTTTCCTGAA
>JBFYPG010000019.1:0-33694 GCA_041303415.1 Bacteroidales bacterium | reverse complement strand
ATGCCATCAGAGAGACACCCTGTGCCGTACTGGTACTTAGGCCCCTCCTTCTGAAGCAATGCCCTCGCCTCTTCAGAATAATCCGAAGACCATGATCCCTCCGATGCTTTTACAGGGTCGGGTGAGATGAGTCCTTCCCACTGTATCTTCTGGATGAAATATTCCCCGTCAAAAAGCTCTCTCTCCAGTTTCTCTTTTCCCCTGGTGTAAAGAGCCTCATATTTTGAAACATCATTCCCCAGGTACCTGCCCATTTCCGATATTGCCCTCAGGGCTCCAAGATAGAAGCTTGTACATATCCCGTCAGCCCCCCAGAATTCTATATCGTAAGTATTGTGATGCGGTTCTTCCAGGGTGCCTGTGGATCGGGGATCCCATGTTCTGATACAGTAATCCATACTTTCAACGACCATGGGATACATTTTCTTCAGCCATTCAGTATCGCCGCTTATGCGCCAGTCGCGGTACATTTTCATTATGCCTCCGAGCTGTCCGTCAGATGCTGAATGAAAAGTTGTTGCAACAGGACGGATCGGTAAAGCTGATCTGAAAGTCTGATGTCCTTCCTTATCCTGGCTCGGAAAGAATTCTGTTTCCCTTAGCGTTCTTTCCAGGGAAGGAAAAAGATGAGGGATTGCCTGGGCATAATTCCATACATGAGTGCATGAGCCGGCGCAGCATCCTGAATTATCACTGCAGCCCTCCCAGTTCCACAGCTTGCCGTCGCGCTGCCTGAGAACCGTGGGCGATTTCAGTATGGTGAGGTTTGCGGCGACGGCTTCAATCACCTCGGCAGGAAATGTTGATCCGTAAAATGCATCACTGAATAGCTCTGATTTTTCCAGGAGATCATTATAGTTTGTTTTCCAGTAATTTACGACATCATTTATCCCTGAAAACTTCGAAGAATACCACGGTTTGTAGAAGGGATCCCTGCAGGTGCAATCAGGATCGTTGCATTCCTCATCATCCGGTTCCTGAGAATCCTGTCCGTATTTCATATTGGTGTTTGGCACATACCACGTCATCATCAGCCTGATGCTCCTTGTCTCTCCGGGATCAAGTTCCAGCGGTATATAAAGTGAAGCCCCCGGGGCCTCTCCCTCAACGGAAGGAGTGCTTCTTGTCTCTCCCTTTAAAACTGTATTCCAGGCAATTGTCATGGGATCCCACCATCCACCCCTGAACCAGCAGTGATCGACTATCGTTCCGGGTTCATTTGTAAATATTGCAAAGTCGCCCTGTTTCTCAGGATTCTCCTTTGTGCCTTCCTCAGACAGGATGAATCCTCCGGCGACAGGTTTTATTGAAGATCTGCCTCCGGGCTGACTCATGAAATTCTTGGAATTATAAGAAAATACTGCTTCAATCTTCTGATTGCCTGAATTCTTAAATGAGTATTCTATGGCACCGGCAGGCAGACTTGAATTGTCGGCATCTGTTGGAATAAAAGGACTCCATCCTCTGATAACAACTTTTACAGGCAGATCATCATCCAGGAGTTCAACTTCAGCAAACGGGAACCGTGGATGGAAGGTCGCATCCCCGAACCTCGGCAGGCCATATGTGGAACCCGCTGATCCGTTCCCCGAGCCCGGCTGTCCGAACCTCTTCCAGTCCGGCACCTGTCCTTCAAGCACTTTGGCCCCGTTCTCTATTCCCTTGACAGAGATAGCCGCAAACATACATGGTTCATTGAATACCTCGGGCCGGTTCCTTACCGACATGTGAGAAATGGCTCCGGTGCCTTCGATACAGAACATCCCAGCACCCATCCCTCCTACCGGGAATGCGATCCGGTTCAGGTACTCGCCTGAATAAGTACCATTGTATTCATGACCGCTAGGTTCATCTTTATTCTCGTTCGGGGAACATGATGGCAGGCAGATACCTGCAATTAAAAATAAATAGAAAAAAAGTAATTGTTGGTTTTTCATTTGTTTTCTTTATTTCAACCCCCATCCACCCTTCCCCCAAGGGGGCAGGAGCCTCTTAACCTTTCCCCCTTGGGGAAAATTAGAAAGGGGGTTGTCTCGTTAAAATACTGTCTACTTTATTCCGAATTATTACACCCGGGAGGGGGTTCTCTCCCATATCCACTTCTCCCCCTCACCCCTTCTCCTCCTCCTTCTTCTGATCTCCCCGGCTGTTTGTCGTAAAGTTTAGATAGGTTCAGTACCTATTACAGGAACAACTTCAGGAATTCCCGGGACCGGTCCGAATTCATATGCTTTCGGGCCAAGGTAAAGATCGGAATTCAGCACCTCATCCCATGTCACATCCTTGCCGGTATAGGCCGACATTCTGCCCATAATAGTAACAAGAGTTGACATTACCTGGGCTTCAGTGTCATTTACCACATTGCCCGTGCGGATACCGGTAACCAGGTTAATGTGCTCCTGAACGAACGGATCGGTTACTTTCCATGTCTCGTCAGTTGATCCCTCTTCGGGCGTCGGATATTTCCATATCTCCTCTCCTTTCAGGTTAAAGAGTTTTCCCCGTGCATCAGCGAACCCCTCCGTTCCTACAAGTAACTGTTTTGTGAGGTTGCTGCATCCTGTTATCTGACGGGCTGCGCAATGAGTATGCATGCCGTTGTCATAGATGTATTCAATGCTGAAAAAATCGTACTGGTCACCTGATATTCTTCTCTGCCTTCCGCCCCAGCCAATCGCTTTTACAGGATTCCTGCCTATATACCAGTTCATTACATCGATCTCGTGGATGAATTGCTCTACGATATGATCACCTGAGAGCCAGCAGAAGTTTGCCCAGTTCCTCAGCATGTATTCCATGTCTGTCCAGCCGGGCTGTCTTTTCACAACCCACAATGAGCCGCCGTTGCGGATAACATGGGCGCTGACGATATCGCCTATTTCGCCGTTCATCACTCGTCTGCGGGTCTCCATAAAATCTTTCTGCACCCGCCGGATGGTTCCGCTCACCATACAGAGTCCCTTTTCCTTTGCCCTCTCAACCGATACCATCACTGACCTGGCACCGACAGGGTCGACGGCACAGGGTTTCTCAAGGAAAATGTGCTTTCCTGCCTGAACCGCTGCTGCAATATGGGCCGGCCGGAAGTGCGGAGGAGTGCATAGAAGAACGATATCAACACCTGAATCAATGACTTTCTGGTAGCTGTCGAACCCTGTAAAGCATTTATCATCAGCAATTTCAACATTCTTTTCCTTCTTCAGCTGTTCGCGGCACTGGTCAAGCCTGTCTCGAAAAACGTCGCCGAGAGCTGTGATCTGCAGGTTTGGACCTGCGTCGAGAAAATTCACGGCGGCACCGGTTCCTCTTCCGCCGCATCCTATCAGCCCGGCTTTAAGCAGAGGACCATCAGGCGCCTGTGCAAGCAGTACCGGAAGCTTTTCTTCTGCTTTTTCTGGTTCTTTTTCCCTGCATGATGCTATGATTCCCATCGATCCCAGGGCTGCAGCTGCCATTGTTGTCTCCGAGATAAACTTTCTCCGGCCTATTTCTCTTTTTGTGGTTTCTTTTTTCATACTGGTATTATTAGGGTGGCTGTATTATTAAGTGTATTTAATACACTTCTAACTCTCTCCATCCCGGAATAGCGGGGAATTTTGCGTGAGGCTCTGTCTGGTACCAGTAGCACACTGAGGAAATATCTGATTTCTGTGCAAGATACCTTCCTCCCTGCCGCCATCCAAGGTCCTGAATAGTGACTTTCAGATCTTTATCAAACCTGACAGGATCCATAATGTGCCAGCGGTACATCCCGAAGCGCTGCATCACGCTGTAATGACCGTCGCCCCTGATTACCTGGTGAAGTCCGGCGTATGGAGTACAGAATTCGGTGTAATTGACCTCCTCAACTCCTGCAGCGTTTTTCTTTCTTGTGTCAAAATCGTAGGAACCGCAGAAATAATCTTCGGTGCCCGTTCCGCATATGGTTGGAAATTTTGTATCCCCATCCATGAAGAATTTAATCTCACCTTCCCCCCACCATCCGTTATTATTTACACCAACAGCCATATAAACACCTACATAATGACCTTTTCCTTTTATTCCATCGACAATAGTATAATCTGATGTTGAATTGGGATTGGTTCTGCGGAACTGCGCATGGAAATATGCTGCATCGGCAGTAACATCTGTCAGTGTATAATCGATCTGGTAATAGAGTGTCATCCTGTCCTCATCACCTGTATTTTCCATTGTTATTTTACATCTTTTCCTGAATGGCATTGTCCAGTAGCAGTTGAAGGCGCTGCCCGGATTGACACATATTGCAAGCGATGACAGGGGAGCGTATGTCCCCCACGCCATTGCAAAAAAATCGCCTACGGGGCACTCCACAGATGGTTCTGTTTCACCGTCCCAGTAGATCCTCAGTATGTTATACCGCCATTTGCCGGCCGGCGTCATCCAGATATGCTGGATTGCTCCCGGACCTTCGATATCTGCAAGTGTAAAAGTCTCACCGGGCATGATCCTGATAAATGGATTTACCTTCCATCCCTGCCCGAGGTCGCGGGCTGCATTGGATGCATTTGCAACATTGGGCTTGTCTTTATCGGCAACAGGGTCGGCCATGGCGGCTTTGCCCTTCTCCCCCGTAAAGTTCTCAGGGCTTATTGAGCGGGATTTCCCATCGGAAAGCCTGTAGAGGTTTCCCATGTTCATATCGAGACCGTTGAATTTGCTCTGAGTGAACGATGCCAGCGGCATCAGGGCAGCCAGAATAAAAGTAATAATAGTCCTTTTCATATCATTAATTTTAGTTTAGAAATCAATTCTCTCTAAAATTAAGAAATATGCAGGAAAAGAAAAAAAATAACAAATTCTGTTAGAGATTATTTAGCCTTATATTATTTGACCAGCCTTATTAACGCATCGTATTATCGGATTTTGTATCTTACATATTGAAAAAAGAAGATCGAAACAGGTAACGCATCACGGAAAAATGATCTGATGATGAACTCAAAGGAGCGTATAATCAGCATTCTCAGGCGAAAAGCCGTCGACAGAATTCCTGTAGATATCTGGCATACTCCGGAGGTCGAAACTGCCCTGAAAAACTATTGCGGGGCAAAGGATGATTTTGAAATGTGGAAGAAGCTCGGAGTTGATAAAATAGTCTGGGTTTTCATGGATTACAAGACCCCTGAGGGCGAAAGTGCCGGATCACAGGTTGGCGCAAATGCAACAGGCACTCGTACGATGTGGGGAGTTCCCCTGACCGATGTGCAGGCCGGACCTGCGCATTACCAGGAATTCAGGGATCCCCCCATGAGAGGATACTCAACTCCTGAGGATGCACATAACTATCCCTTCTGGCCAGACCCCGACCTGTTTGACTATGAATCAGCTGTAAAACTGGCAGAACGGGCTTCGAGGGATTTCGCAGTAATCGGCCCATGGATCTCCTTCTTTGAGATCTACTGCCAGCTGCGCGGGATTGAACAGGGGCTCATGGATCTCCTGGCCTTCCCTGATCTGGTCAACGCTTCACTTGATCATGTTGAGGATATACAGACTTCCATGCTTAAAAGGTTTCTTGACAGGGCGTCTAAATTTCTTGACCTCGTTTTCATAAGCGATGATGTCGGCGGCCAGAATAACCTTCTCATTTCCCCTGAAAACTGGGAATATTTCCTTAAGCCAAGGATGGAAAGATGGTGTGACCTGATCCATTCCTACGGACTTAAGGTCTTTTATCATACTGACGGCGCTTCGGAAAAGCTTATTGCCCCGCTGATTGACTGCGGCATTGATGTGCTTAATCCGATCCAGCATGTTTGTCCCGGAATGGAAATGCAGGATCTGAAACGCAAATATGGCGACAGTGTCATTTTTCATGGAGGTGTCGATAATCAATTTGCCCTGCCGCGCGGATCTGCAAAAGATGTAAGAAAAGAGACTCTCAATTGTCTTGAGACTCTGGGCAGGGGGCGTGAAGGCTATATCTGCTGTTCATGCCATAATATACAGGCAGGAACACCGGTCGAAAATATTATTGCAATGATCGATACTGTCAGAAACTGGTAAAAACAACAAAAACTAAACTGATGCTCCTGGACACAGATCGTACCAGATAAGCCTGTACTTCAATAAATTAAGAAATATTTAAAATATTTTCACGACTGTGTCGTCTTAGGAAGTAAAGATCCTTTACAATGAGTCCAAAAGAGTCGGAAAGAATCACAGCAGCCTATAAGGAAGAGCGGAATCGTCTGCTCGGGTATATCAGGCGCAGGACCTCCGACAGGTTTGAGGCAGAGGATATTCTGCAGGATGTCTTCTACCAGCTGACCGTTGGATTTAACGATTTAAGGAGAATAAACAACCTGACAGCATGGCTCTATAAGGTGGCTGATAACCGTATCATTGATCTTTTCAGGAAGAAGAAACCAGTTACCCTCGGATACAGGGCGAACGCATCGGAAGGAGAAGAGGGGCCCCTGACGCTTGAGGAGATATTGCCATCAGTCGGGTCGACTCCCGAAGACGATGAGCTTAAGGAAATGATATGGGAAACCATTGATGAGACGCTGTCGGAATTGCCTGATGAGCAGAGACGCGTATTCGTTGAAAATGAATTTGAGGAGATGAGCTTCAAAGAGATCTCAGAAAAAACCGGTGTTGGAGTAAATACACTCATTTCGAGAAAACGTTACGCTGTTCTGGCCCTCAGGGAGAACCTGGAACTATTGTATAAACTTTTAAAAGATAAATAGTATGAAAGCACTTAATGTATTGAAGTATGTTGGTTTCGGAATTCTTGGTGTTGCATTCATGATCGGTGTAATATTCGGCGTGCAAGCCTTGTGGAACTGGCTGATACCTGAATTGTTCAACGGACCTTCACTGACCTTCTGGCAGACCGTCGGTCTCTTTTTCCTGTCAAAGATTTTGCTTACCGGAGTTGCCCCCGGCTCACATCACAGCAAGGATAAGAATTGGAAGAAAAAATTTGAGGAGAGATGTAAGGAAAAATCTGCCGGGGATCAGATCATTCCGGCATCCGGACAGGTTTAAGGAACAGACAGGGTTTAATCACCATATGTTTCCGGAATCTTTGAAGGCTTCTGGTCCGGGTCCCGCAGATAACAGATTTGCGGGGCTCTGTTTTTTTTCATAACTTTAAAGTATAAGCCGTTACAGTGTAATACTTCAAAATAAAGTAACAGTTTTTTATTGAAACAACCCCCTTTCTAATTTCCCCCAAGGGGGAAAGGATTTGAAGCTCCTGCCCCCTTGGGGGAAGGCTGGGAAGGGGGTTAATATATAAAAAATAAATAGAATTAATACTTTATTATGAAAATTCAATCTGTTACATGAATTGTAAAGAAATACATACAGGAGAACCATAAACCGACCAGTGAACAGAGTAATTACTTCAATATTGTTCATTTTATTCAATCCTTTATTACTGTCCCAGGAATTGACTCAAACCATTCGGGGCAAAGTCGTTGATTCCCAGACTGAGGCGCCGCTGGCAGGCAGTGTTGTGATAATAAAGGATTCCGACCCTGTGCTTGGAGCCAGAACAGATACTGAAGGTAATTTCATAATTGAGAGCGTCCCTGTCGGCAGGCAGACTGTTGAAGCGAGCTATATCGGTTATCTGTCCAATTCGCTGGAAAACATCTTTATAACATCAAACAGGGAAATATTCCTTTCGATCAAGCTTGAGGAATCTGTTACTTCGCTGAATGAGGTTGTTGTAACTCACAAGCTGAAAAAGGATCAGCCGATAAATGCGAATGCCACCGTATCAGCCAGGGCTTTTTCCATTGAAGAGACAGAAAGATATTCAGGGAGTATAGGCGATCCTGCCAGGATGGCTTCAAATTTTGCCGGGATAGCGACCATCTGTGACCAGAGAAATGATATAGTGATCCGGGGGAACTCTCCTCTTGGAGTGTTATGGCGGCTGGATGGGATAGACATCCCCAATCCAAATCACTTTTCATCTTTTGGTGCGAGCGGCGGTCCTATAAGTATCCTGAACAATAATCTTCTTACAAATTCTGATTTCTTTACAGGAGCCTTCCCTGCCGAATACGGCAATGCCCTGAGCGGAGTCTTTGATCTTAAAATGAGAACAGGAAATAACCTCAGGTATGAATTTGTTACCCAGGTAGGGATGAACGGTTTTGAACTGGGTGCAGAGGGGCCTTTGATACACAACAGATCCTCCTTCCTCGTAAACTACAGGTACTCGACCCTTGCCGTTGTGGATGCAATGGGCTTCAAGGTAGGAATCGATGCAATACCATTCTTTCAGGATGCCTCATTCAAATTATCTTCGAATAAAACCAGACTGGGGCAATTTTCTCTTGTGGGGATAGCCGGCTACAGCTATGTAAATGAGTTCGACTCTGAAAAGGATACTTCAGAACTAAAGAACGGAAGAGGCGAGGATTTTACTTTCGGATCCGGGATGGGATCTGTCGGATTGATACACAAATTGCTGATAAACAAACAGATCAATATTGAGAATATCCTTTCCTTTTCATACACTCTCAGTCATATTTCCGAGGATACTTTTACAACTCAGTTTCCTGAACCCTCAGCTTATTACCGCCAGATATCGGATGAAAAAGGAATAAACCTTTCTTCAACAGTGAAGTACAAGTTAAATCCGAAGAATACTTTCCAGTCGGGAATCAGCCTGCAGGTTCTGAATTTCCGGTTTACAGACAGTATAAAATCAGGAAGTGAATTTAAAGTAAACCTCAACCAGAAAGGCAACTATAATCTGCTGAAAACTTATGTTCAGTGGCAGCATAAATTCTCCGATTATCTTCTTGCCTACAGCGGATTGCATTTCATGCTATTTACATTCAATAACAAGACATCCATTGAACCAAGGGCCGGACTGAAATGGGACATTAATCCTGAGCATTCGGTAAACATAGGCCTGGGATTGCATGGCCAGCTTGTTCCGCGTATGTTCTATGTTGTTGAGGATGAATCAAATCCTGGCGAGTATGACCCGCTGAATCAAAATCTTGGTTTTTCGAAAAGCCTGCATTCAGTGCTTGGATATAACTACCTGATTTCACAAAATCTCCGCTTAAAGCTTGAATTATACTATCAATACCTGTACGGGATACCGGTAAAAGCAGGTAACCCTGCCTGGTCAATGCTTAATTTCGGCGACAGCTACTTCGACCAGCTTCCGGTTATTGACAGTCTGATAAACTCCGGAAAAGGACGGAACTATGGATTGGAGCTGACAGTTGAAAAGTTCCTGGACAAAGGTTATTACGCATTGCTTACCGGTTCGCTGTATGAATCAAAATATAAAGGGTTTGACGGAGTTGAGAGGAACAGCGCCTTTAACGGGAATTTTATCCTCAATACACTGGCTGGAAAGGAATTCAAAATAGGCAAATACAATTTTCTGAGTCTCGATCTGAAGGTTACTTATGCAGGGAGCCTGAGATATGTGCCGTTTGACATTGAGCAGGTCAGCTCAAATTATTTTGTACAGGCCTGGGACTGGAGCAGGGCTTATGAGAACCGCAGGAATGACTACTTCAGGCTTAACGGACGTTTCAGTTACAAACTTGTCATGAAAAAATTCAGCATTGAGCTTGCTGTTGATTTTATGAATATTACAAATCATAAGGACATTTTCACACAATACTTTAATTCACGGACAGGTGAGGTTGAATACTCCTATCAGTTTCCATTCCTCCCAATAGGGTTTCTGAGATGCCATTTTTAATCCTTCAAATTCTAATATTAAGGCTTAAAATGCCTGTTTTTTTGACAAAAACCCATTGTTTTTGACGAATTGCACTATTATAACCGGTAAAATATCACAATTTGCCGTAAATTTATATTCTGTACACCATCAATCCCTCGACATGGCAGAACTAAAGAATTTATTAATTGACGGGACATTCAAGACTCCCCATGTTGACTTCAATCACCTGACAGGAGAACTGATACTGACAGGCAAGTCCATCCCCGAGAACGTTACAAATATATATGACCCTCTTGTTGCATGGGCCGGTGAGTATATCAAGACACCGTGCAAGACGACCAACTTCCGCCTCAACCTCGAGTATTTCAACACTGCATCCACGATATGGCTTGCCAGGCTGATAAAGGTTTTAAGCACGATCAAGGAACCTGAATGCGTCCTCCTTATTCATCTTTATGTCGATATTGAGGATACTGACTCACTGGATGAAGACGAAATAAAAGGCATAATGGGTTCTCTCATCGATAATATAGGCACCCCTTCCCTCAGCGTAGGAATAAGGATCTATGGCGTTGATGATGACGGTAAGATCGTGAAGGAATCACAGATCTTCATCTGATTCCAATCGGCTATGCTGACCAATCACCTGGTGTTTTTTCTTTACCTTCTTATCGTAGGAGATTACGATATGTTATCAAGCTGCCAGTAAATGGATCCATTGAAAGAATTAAATAAGGGGACGTTTTTCTATATCGCTGCAGCAGGGATCTTTTTAATAATTATAAGCCCTGCGTTTCTTTCTGAAGGGATGTTCATGGATGGACTGATGTATGCCACCATGTCCAAAAACCTGGCAAATGGAATGGGGACCTTCTGGCAGCCGCATTTTTCCGAAATAATATTCCCTTCATTCATAAACCACCCTCCTCTGGCCATCGGTATTGAAAGTATCTTTTTCAGGATTCTTGGTGACATCAGAATTGTTGAAAAGCTTTATTCTGTTTTTGCCATTCTGATCACAGCTGTTTTAATTGTCACTATCTGGAAATCACTCGGAAAGAAGTCACCTTTTGGCTGGCTGCCCCTGCTTTTCTGGATTGCAATGCCTTCAGTCACCTGGGCAGCAACGAACAATATGCTTGAGAATACAATGGGTATTTTCATTTGTCTTTCAGTTCTGTTCTATGTCAGGAGCCTGAGTTCCAACAGATTTATTTTCCTATTGTTAAGCGGGATCATGCTTTCTCTTGGTTTTCTTACAAAGGGTTTTGTCACTTTCTTTCCGCTTTCATTTCCATTCTTCTATTGGCTGTTTGAGCGGAAGACAAAACTCTGGTCAGTTGTCGCAGACACTTTGGTTATTATTTCAACATCATTGATGGTTCTGTTTTTGCTTTACCTTACAGTGCCACAATACAGGGAAACGCTGCCAGGGTATCTTGGTGTAACATTCGATCTGGTTGGCGGCGCAGCAACAAAAAGTTCCCGGTTTTTCATTCTTTACCAGCTGCTGATGGAATTGCTTCCGGTGTTTGGGATCATCCTGGCAGTTCTTGCCTGGTCCCGCTTCAAAAAGTTTGATCTTTACCGGATGAAACCCGATCTGAACGCTGCTGCCGCGTTTTTCTGTCTGGGACTTTCCGGCGTACTGCCGATTATGATCACGAGAGTACAAAGTGGATACTATCTTCTCACCAGCCTTCCGTTTTTCGCCATCTCGCTTTCTGTTCTGATCAGTACCCTTGTTGAAACCATTATTATTCGTATCAACTTTCAATCGACACAATATAAAATATTTAAAGTAACCAGCATGTTACTGCTCGTGACAGGAATCGCGCTCTCGGCTCACTTCTCTGGACATGTAAGCAGAAACAAGGATATGATCAATGATATGAAGGTAATTTCATCAGAGCTGGCAGAAAAAAGTACAATAAACATATTGCCCGAAATGTGGACAAACTGGAGCCTTCACACATATTATGCCCGGTACAAGAATATCAGCCTGGACCCTGACCTGAACAACAGGCATTCCTTCCTGCTTATAAATAAGTCACTCTGTTCCGATACCATTGCCCGCACATATGACAGGCTTCAACTCAATACGCGCGAATTTGATTTGTTCAGCAGAAAACCTTAAATTGATTTCTTTTTAACTTTATTCCCCTCCGGTCATGAAGGTACTTATAACAGGAGTTGCAGGATTTATCGGGTCCAATCTTGCCGGTAAATTGCTTGAATCGGGCCATGAAGTCATCGGGATTGATAATTTCAGCTATGGATTTGAAAGGAACATCAGTAAATTCAGAGAGTCTGAGAAATTTAATTTTACCGAAGGGGATATAGCCAATCCCGACTGCCTGAATAAAATCACGGCAGATATAATTGTTCACCTTGCCTCCCGGAAGATACCGCGGTATACAAACGCTTTCAGTACTCTCGACGATAATATCAGAAATCTTCAGTTCATGGTAAGGAAATGCGTTTCGGACAAATCAAAACTGATCTTCGCTTCCACTTCGGATGTATATGGCAAGAACCAGGCTGTACCGTTCTCTGAGGAATCTGACCTGGTCCTGGGATCCACAACTGTCAAACGATGGGCATATGCTGTATCAAAAATTTACGGGGAGCAGTATATCATTGCCGGTCATGAGGAGTTTGGCCTTGATTATACCATCGCCAGGTTCTTCGGAGCATACGGCCCGAACCAGAACCTGACATGGTGGGGGGGCCCACAGTCAGTATTCATCGGCAAGGCTCTTTTGAATGAGGAAATCGATATCCATGGCGACGGCAGGCAAACAAGGACATTCACCTTTATTGAAGATACCGTAAATGCACTGATGCATATTATTACAAATAATAAGTCTGACAACCAGATATTCAATATAGGATCGGCACATGACTGCGAAATCTCCATTATCGGTCTGGCTGAACTTATATGGAAGATGATAAACGGCAATAGCTCAGAACCACGCCTGAAATTCATCCCCTACTCTGATTTCGGGAAATACGAAGATGTTATGGCCAGGGTTCCGGATATAAGCAGGATGAAAGACTTTTTCAATTTTGAACCCGTCTGGACACTGGAAGAAGGGTTAAAGAAAACTATAGCCTGGCAACGCAGCATAATGGGAATTTAACCCGACCCGTCTCATGAGCCTGTACTTTCTCATACCCGTTTATAATGAGTCGGCAAACCTGGATCAGCTGGCTGAGAACCTTCTCAGATCAGTGCCTGAGGAGAAGAAGTTTTATCTTTTTGTTGATGATGCATCCACTGATGATACAGTTTCTAAGATAGAGACTCTCTTCCAGTCCAGACCCTTTCATGTCATTACAAAGGACCGGAACCAGGGACCTGGTGATTCATTTAACCTGGGCTTTGAATGGATACTAAAGGAAAGTGATAATGAAGCTGATATAATTATAACAATGGAGGCTGACAACACCTCCGATATCAGCCTCCTGCCAAAAATGGTCAGTATCTCGGCGCTGGATTATGACCTTGTCCTGGCATCTGTTTACGCCCAGGGCGGCGGATTTGAAAAGTCCTCCTTCATGCGCAAGTTCATCTCTTTTTCTGCAAATATCTTCCTTCGGTTTGTCTTTAATATTAAAATCCAGACCCTGAGTTCTTTCTACAGGGTTTATCGTTTAAGTCTCATAAAAAGGATAAAACAGAATTATAATACAATTATCTCCGAAAAGGGATTTGTGTGCATGTTTGAGATCCTGCTCAAAGCGGTCAGGCTGAACGCAGGCATTATTGAGATTCCCATGGTGCTTAAATCGCTGAACAGAAAGGACAGATCAAAAATGAAGATCTTCAGTACAATAGCCCAGTATATCAGATTTATCTTAAAACCCGGCGCAAGGAACCCTGATCAATTTTCCTAATAGTATACTGATATAAAAAATCCCGTACGATAAGGTTATCTGCGGGATTTTTCAATCAATGCAAAGAATTGCCTCACGGCTATTTTAACAGGGAAATATCTATATCCTGCTTTGTGACCTTTCTGCTTTCAACAGCGACATCTTCAATGATCCCAATGACTTCACCAAAATTGCCTTCAGCAACCGACGTTACAATCAGGTCATAACTGCCTGCTGCCAGGTAAGCTATATGATATACACCCAGAGTGTCAACCATATCGGAGCTGACCGCATCCGGGAAGCGGCTGGTGCTTGTATCAACCGGATCATTTGCTTCTTCTGCCGAGTATGTCCCATCCTCATAGGCATATACAACTATTCCGGTATTTTCAGGGATATTGGTCACATTCCCGCGGATAGCGCCTGCCTGGTCATTGACGATCAACCTTATCACCGGCCTTAAAATATAACGCGGAGATGCAGATCCGGTTTTATGAACTGATTTCCTCACGTCAAAATCGGCTGTTATTTCAACCGTTCCGTTTACCGGCACCCTGAAATTGCCGACACCCTTGAAGCCTGATTGTGACCCGCCCGGAACGAAAAGAGGCTCAGTAGTTTCGTCTGTGAACTCAATATAGCAGCCGGGATTGACAGGTTTTGCCATTCCCTGTTCAGGGGCATCAATCATGAACCTGACCTGAGTATAGTTGCCGGCCTCAAGTTCGAGAGTGCCGAGCATCTCCGACTCACCCCTGGTAAGATCGAGTAAGTTGAATGTTACCGGTCCCTCAAAATCCTCAATGGTGAGCCATCCGCTGTCGCTGGTATGGACCTGAATCTCATTTATGGTAATGAATACACCCGTGACATCATCTCCGTCAATCGGGGAGTCTGTGATTGAGAGAGTCATCGTCCCTGATCCTGACTGTTCTTCACATGCGTTAAAAAACAGAGTCAGGGCTATTGCTGCAAGAATAAACATTATCTTTTTCATAATTCTGTTTGTTTTATTTGCAAAAATAATTTCATGAAGATGAATTATTCATGAATTTTTTATCCTTAAGGAAAATTTTTTGGCATCGCTCTTGTTTTTTTTTATCTTGTCTCTTGTATCTTATATCAGATTCCCGGGAATGAGCGAAAAGAAAATACTGATACTTGGTATTGGCAATGATATCCTCACAGATGACGGGATAGGACCAAGAATTACCAGGGATCTGTCAAAGATTTTTACGAGGCCTGATATCATTTTCAATTATGCCTCCTGCGGGGGGCTTGAGATAATGGAATATATTAAAGGATACCGGAAAGTGATCTTTATTGATGCAATACGGTCAGATAACGGCAAACCAGGTGAGGTTTATCACTTTATACCGTCTGATTTCAGGGAGACTTCCAATATTTCGAATCTTCATGATATTAATTTCCTTACCGCCCTGAAAATGGGAGAACTTCTGGATATTGACCTGCCATCGGATTTGCATGTTATTGCAGTTGAGATTATCAGCGACCTGGAATTCAGTGAAGAACTCTCAGCAGAACTGAAGGAAGCATATCCCGTCATCCTGGAGAAAGCTAAAACAATAGTGAAAGAGTGTCTGGCATGAGTGTTGAAGTTTCTGTTTTGTTTTTTCCTGATTAATATTGCCGTTTTTTAATTTATTTGTAATTTTATAATAAATACTAGGAGGAACTTAATATGAATCAAAAGGAGAAGATCCTCATAATTGAAGATGATGCTGACCTTGTCGCAGCTATGGTTAAATTACTTGAGAACAGGAATTATACTGTGAACTTTGCTTACGACCCTTCGGAGGGAATGGATAAACTGAACAAGGAAAAGCCTGACCTCATCATTCTTGATGTGATGTTCGGGAGCAAGGGAGAATCAAAAGGCTTTGATTTTGCACAAAAACTTAAACATAACAAGTCATTCGCCACTATTCCTGTAC
Organism: Bacteroidales bacterium; assembly: GCA_041303415.1. Taxonomy (GTDB): domain Bacteria; phylum Bacteroidota; class Bacteroidia; order Bacteroidales; family VadinHA17; genus LD21. The sequence goes on along the minus strand of JBFYPG010000019.1, from coordinate 18,163 downwards.
TTATGGTAACGGCAATTAATACGGAAAGACCATTTTTTAATTTTTCACCTGAAACTGACGGGGAATATTTACCGGTTGATGCATTTATTGATAAGCCAGTTAAAACCGAAGAACTGTATAATAAAGTTGAAGAGCTCCTGAAGCAAAAAACCAGTAAATGGAGCGAATGGCCTCAAAAAAAGGAGTAGCATTCAGTTTATAGTTAATTTTTATAGTCAGGCTCCTTTTTCCGTATTTCTGCTTATGCCTGATAATCAGCAGTTTAATTCTTTCCTGCTGTTATTTTTATTTTCTTTCCTGATCAGCCCTGAAAAAATCTTCTGATTTATTGTGAAAAAAATCACATAAAGGGTTTTGCATTAATATTTTGCATAAATTGGTTACCGAGGTTAAAAATCATATTCTTAAAATTCATACTCAAATATGGAATTCAATCCGAAAATTGTCGCATTCCTGTGTAACTGGTGCTCATACACAGGGGCAGACCTGGCAGGAACATCGAGGATGGAATACAAAGCAAATGTGCGAGCTGTAAGGGTGATGTGTTCAGGTCGTATTGAACCTACGTTTGTACTCAGGGCATTCAAGAACGGTGCCGACGGAGTGCTTGTATGTGGCTGTCACCCCGGTGACTGCCATTACCAGGAGGGAAATTACCGGTGTCTCCGCAGGTTCCTCCTGCTTCAGAAATATATCCAGCAGATGGGTATTGAGACAGAGAGGTTAAAGTTGGAATGGATCAGCGCCAGCGAGGGAAAGCAATTTGCCGAGCTGGTGAACAGTTTTACTGAGACTATCACAGAACTCGGACCATGCAGGATAAGGGAAACAATTAAGATCTGAAACTAAAACCAAAAGGAAATGGAAGGTTCAAAACCAAAACTGAAACTTGCTGTTTACTGGGCAGCTGCATGCGGAGGCTGTTGTGTGTCTGTCCTTGATGTGCATGAAAAACTCTTTGATGTTGTGGCAGCAGCCGATCTGGTTTTCTGGCCGATAGCCCTTGATATTAAATACAAGGATGTGGAAGAGATGCCGGATAACCATATTGATGTAACCCTGTTCAACGGGGCTGTCAGAAACAGTGAAAACGAACATATGGCCCGGCTGCTCAGAAAAAAGAGCAAGATCCTTGTTGCCTACGGAAGCTGTTCCCACCTTGGCGGGATACCTGGTCTCGCTAACTTCTCAAACAGGGAGGAGATATTCAACCGTATCTATTCCGAAAGTGAATCAACAATAAATCCTGAAGGAGTGAGGCCTGAAACCTTATATAAGGTCGCTGAGGGGAACCTGCACCTGCCTGAATTTTTCGATGATGTGCGGTCTCTCTCCCAGACAGTAGACGTAGATTATTCAATCCCGGGCTGCCCGCCACAGACTGAAAGGCTTCTTGAAGTTTTTACTGCCATTGTAAGCGGAGCCGAGCTGCCTCCCAAAGGATCGGTAATCGGTGCTGAAACAAAGACACAGTGTGATGAATGCGTCAGAAAAAAGTCGGAAAACAAGAAGATAAAGAAATTTTACCGCCCCTGGGAAATACAGGATGACGGAATCACCTGCTTCATGGAACAGGGTGTTTTATGCATGGGCCCGGCAACAAGGGCAGGATGTGGTTACCGCTGCATTAAAGGCAATGCACCGTGCAGGGGCTGCTACGGTCCCCCGACAGGCGTAACTGACCCCGGAGCCAAGATGATGTCAGCCATTGCAAGCATAATTGACGAAAAAGAACCAGAGGATATCAGCAGGGTACTTGAAGATCTTGTTGATCCGGCCGGTTCTTTTTATCGTTTCAGCCTGCCTTCCTCAATTATAAGAAGAAAAATGCCATGAGAACAATTACAATAGATCCGATTACAAGGCTTGAAGGCCACGGTAAAATAGAGATCTTCCTCAATGATGAGGGGGATGTGGAAAATGTTTATTTCCAGGTGCCCGAACTCAGGGGTTTTGAGAAATTCTGTGAAGGACGGCCTGTTGAAGAACTCCCTGCCATTGTGGCAAAGATATGCGGTGTTTGTCCCGGCTGCCACCACATGGCATCGGGTAAGGCCGTAGACGTTGTTTTTGGTGTCGAACCACCTCCTACAGCTAAGAAACTGAGGGAACTATTCTACATGGCTCACTTTATTCACAGTCATACGGCTCACTTCTATGCTCTTGCTGCTCCTGATTTTGTGGTAGGACCGTTTGCTCCACCGTCAAAAAGGAATATCCTTGGAGTGATAGAAAAAGTCGGCAAAGAAGTCGGCACAGAAGTGATCAAACAAAGACGCCTGGCCCAGGAAATACAGGCTCTTCTTGGCGGGCATCAGACATTCGTTGTTATGAATATACCGGGAGGTGTCCGCAGAGGCCTCTCTCAGAGTGAAAGAGATGACATTGTAACCAAAGCAAATGGTTTTGTCGAATTCGGAAAATTCACACTCAGATTATTTGAGGATGTAGTCCTTGCAAACAAAGAATACCTGGATATAATCCTTAACGGGCCTTATTCTCTGAAGCTTCATTCTATGGGACTAGTGGATAGTAACAACAAGGTAAACTTCTATGACGGGAAAGTCAGGGTTGTCGATACGGAAGGTAAGGAATTATGCAAATATTCACCCAATGAATATCTTGAATATGTTGCCGAACATGTAGAACCGTGGAGTTACCTCAAATTCCCATTCCTCAAAAAGATCGGCTGGACAGGATTTATTGACGGTCAGAATTCAGGTGTGTATCATGCCACCCCTCTTTCCAGGCTCAATGCTGCCGACGGGATGGCCACTCCTCTTGCCCAGAAGGAATATGAACATATGTACAGCACTCTTGGAGGGAAACCGGTCCATGCAACGCTGGCAATGCATTGGGCCAGGCTGGTGGAACTTCTCTATTCCGCTGAACGCTGCCTTGAGCTTGCCATGGACCCTGATATAACAGGCAAAGAACTGAGAGCCCAGCTGGGTCCGATCCCCGGTGAGGGTGTCGGCATAGTTGAAGCCCAGAGAGGTACACTTACGCATCATTACTGGACAGATGACAGAGGCATTGTAAAGAAAGTCAACATCATTGTAGGCACTACCAATAATAATGCTGCCATCTGCATGTCCATAAAGAAAGCTGCCCAGGGCTTTATTAAAAAAGGGACAGAAGTATCGGATGGGATCCTCAACCTGGTTGAAATGGCCTTCAGAGCTTATGATCCCTGCTTCAGCTGTGCAACACACAGCCTGCCCGGACAGATGCCACTGATTGTTGAAATACGTGAACCAAATGGTGAAATGAAACAACGTTTGATAAGAGATTAACCTATATAAAAATAAATTTATGCGAACCGGAGTCTTTTTCTTACAGACAGAGGACAACAGGAGTCTTAATATAGATTCGATTGCCAAATACTCGGCAAATCTTCCTGATGTCGAAACGGTACAGATCCTCAGGATTAAACCTCTTCCCTCATTGAAGTTCATTACGGAGCAGATAAAAACATATAAGCTTGAGAGGATAGTGATTGCGGGAGATGTGCCGGGTTATTATAAACCGGTATTCACAAGAGCAATGGCGCTTGCAGAAGGCAACGCTAACGAGATACGGCTTGCCTCCTTCCAGGAGCACGGGGCACGGGGTGAAAATGCAATGGATCGTGCAAAGGCCATTGTGGCCTGTGCTACAATGGGGGTTCCCTTCCCTCTGGCAGCTATACCGGGAGGTAATCCTGTGAACCATGCTACCCTGATCATAGGGGGAGGCATTGCCGGAATCCAGTCAGCCCTCGAGATTGCCAATGCGGGCAAACAGGTTTTCCTTCTGGAGCAAACAGGAACGATAGGCGGTCATATGGCGATGTTCGACAAGACATTTCCCACCCTGGACTGCGCCGCATGCATCCTGACGCCCAAAATGGTTTCTGTCGGGCAGCATGAAATGATCCGTCTTCTGACAAAAGCAAAAGTAGTTGCAGTTTCGGGAAAACCCGGATCTTACCGGGTTAAGATCAGACAGAGCCCCAGGTTTGTTGATGTAAAGTCATGTGTCGCCTGCAACCTGTGCGCTGAAGTGTGCCCGGTAAAGGTTAAAAGTGAATTTGACGCCGGCATCTCCCTGCGCAAAGCGATATATATTCCTTTCCCCCAGGCTGTTCCAAACGCCTACCTTGTGGATGAAAAAAGCTGCACCTATATACTTTCTGATGGGAAGAAATGCGGTGTATGTGTAAAAAAATGCCCTAAAGAATGCATCAACCTGAATGAGCCGGAACATATTATAGATATAGAGGTAGGAAATATAATACTGGCCACAGGGTACGAACTTCTTGATGTCAGCAGGATTGAACAGTACGGATACGGAGTCTTCCCCAATGTACTTACATCACTTGAATTTGAACGGCTTACCAATGCTTCAGGAACTACAGGCGGCCGGATAGTAACCAAGACAAAACGTTTTAACAAGAAGACAGAGAAGGACGAATGGATCTTTTCTCCCGAAGGCATTCCTCCTGCAAGCGTTGCTATTATCCATTGTGTGGGATCGAGAAACAAGAAGTATAATGCATATTGCTCTCGTGTATGCTGCATGTATTCGCTGAAATTTGCACACCTGATCAAGGAAAAAGTACCTAACGTGGCGGTTTACGAATTTTATATCGATATGAGAGCATTCGGTAAAGGCTACGAGGAATTTGCCGAGAGGATTAAACAGGAGGGAACATTTGTGGTGCGCGGACATTCAGCATCAGTAGCCATGAACAACGGCCAGATGATAGTCAAGGGAGAAGATATTTTCAATGACAGGCTGGTAGAATTCAAAGTCGACATGGTTGTCCTTGCCGTTGGTCTGATTCCGTCACCGGGAACAGAAGAGCTCAGCAGGATGCTTGGAATTCAAAGAGATTCAGACGGCTGGTTCTCTGAACTCGATTATAATGGAAGCCCTACCGACACAGACAAGGGTGGAATTTATGTGGCAGGAATGTGCCAGGCCCCGAAGGATATTCCTGATACCGTGGCACAGGCGTCTGCCGTAGCCGCAGGAGTTCTTGGAAGCTTTACCAGCAAAAAAGGGATCGGACACATGAGCAGCCTTACACTGAGTGAAATTGAAGCCAAAGCCAAAACCATACACACAATTTAAGGAGGAAGTTATGTCAACAAGAGTAAATCCGACATTTATTGATGACCTGGACCGTTTTGGTGCAGAGGATGTTCAATTATGCTACCAGTGCGGCGACTGTTCAACAGTCTGCCCTCACGCTGACGAGATATACAAATTCCCCCGGAAATCGATGCGCTTTTTGCAGATGGGGCTTGACAGGAAGCTTGAAACCACCCTGGAACCATGGCTATGCTACTATTGCGGACAATGCTCGGAACAATGTCCCAGAGAAGCAGACCCCGGGGAAACGATGATGAGCCTCAGACGCTGGCTCATTTCCCGCTATGACTTCACAGGTCTGGCCGGAAAATTTTTCAAATCCAGAGCTACTGAGGTCATGGCAATAATCATAGTTGCCGTTATTACCGGGTCCTTTATGATTTATTATGGTTTGTCGCGCGGGAGTTTCCATGTTTATGATGGTGAAGGAGCATTTCTTCCAAGCGTATTCATTCATAAATTTGACCTTACTGTTGGCGGGATACTTGCTCTTTTTCTTATTATGAACGCTATCCACATGTGGTATCTCGTTATGATCAAAGGATCCCCGTTTCCTGTATCACCATGGTTGTATATTAAACAATTATACCAGCTTCCGTGGCATTTCTTTACACAGAAGCGCTATGCGGATTGTGAAAAAAAACGTGGCCACGCACTCTATATGCCATGGCTGCTGCACCTGGGCTTAATGCTTGGATATGTAACCATGCTTATCCTGGTCATGGTATTTATTGAGCGTCTTCAGGCAGGTCCTGAAATCCGGTGGGAGGTACATATCTTCGGGTACCTGGCCAGCATAGGATTGATTGCCGGGACTATTTATTTCATCCGGGGCCGCTTCAGAAAACACTATATCCAGTACAAGAAATCACATGGCACCGACTGGGTGTTTGTGGTTCTGCTTTTTATAATTGTTCTGACCGGGATCGCCCAGCATATTTTCCATCGTACCGGTCTTCTAGAACTGGCCAACATTACTTATATTATCCACTTAATGAGTGTTGTGCCATGGCTTTTAAGAATGCCCTTCAGCAAATGGTCGCACCTTATCTACAGGCCGCTTGCTATGTATTTTGCAGCCATCCGTCGTGATGCAATCACACAGCGGGATACTATCTTAAGCACAAATCCGGTCCTTATAAAGTAATAGAATCCAACCATGAAAAATTGCAGAACAGGCGTATATATTTGCATGTGTGGCACAAATATCGCCAAAATAGTTGACGTTGAAGAAGTTGCAAGGTTTGCTTCCGGACTGCCCAACGTTGCCCTGGCAAAATCATATAAATATATGTGCTCCAATCCGGGACAGGAGATGATAACCCAGGATATCAGGGAACACAACCTTAACAGGATAGTCGTTGCAGCATGCAGCCCGAATATGCATGAGCGTACTTTCCGCAGCGCTCTTCGCTCTGCCGGCCTTAACCAGTATCTTTTTGAGATGGCCAACATCCGCGAACAGTGCAGCTGGGTTCATACTGATCCTGTGGAAGCAACAGAAAAAGCCAAAGCGCTTGTGCATGCAGCTGTGCGGAAGGTGGAGCTGCACGAGGAACTGGAGAGTGTTTCAGTTGACATGTGCCCTAACGTACTGATCATAGGCGGAGGGATTGCTGGTATGACAGCGGCTCTGGAAATCGCTGATGCAGGTAATATGGTCCATCTCGTTGAAAAAAGCGATCACCTTGGAGGAAATCTTGCCCGTGTCGACCTGACAGCCCCATATCTTTATTCTGCCCGGGATCTTATTACAGAGAGAATAACACGTACAAATGAAAGTAAGAAAATCCAGGTGCATCTGCAATCAAAAGTGACTGATCTGACAGGGTTCATTGGTAATTTCAAAGCAAAAATAAGCTCTCTGAACGGCAAAGTAAACGGAAAGAATAAACCGGTTGAGGTTGAAATAGGCAATGTCGTCGTTTGCACGGGATATAAGGAATTTGATGCATCCCGTATTGTACATTATGGATACGGAAAACTTCCTAATGTCATCACTTCATTTGAACTTGAAAAGATGATCCGGGCAGGAAGGATTGAGACTAAAGATGGAAGGATACCCAAATATGTCGCAATTATACATTGCGTGGGCAGCAGAAGCCAGGAATTCCATACTTACTGCTCAAGGGTGTGCTGCATGACTGCATTGAAATATGCTCATGAGATCAAATCTGCCAATCCTGAATGTTATATATCTGATGTCTATATCGACATGCATGCATTCGGGAAAGGACATGAAGATTTCTACCGCCGCTCCTCCGAAGCCAAAACTCTGTTTCTCATGTATGAAAAAGGCGACAGACCCGTGATTCATAAGGCAGATCCCAAAGATGGCTGTGAGATGCTGATTGAGGTCAATGAAAAACTCTCCGGTGAGCTTATTGAAATTCCGGCTGACATGGTTATCCTGATGGTGGGCATGGAAGCCCGGGAGGATTCACACGAGATAGCCAGGATCGTAAATATAAGCCAGGATAAAGAGGGTTGGTTCATTGAAAGCCATCCCAAGCTTGAACCGGTAGCCACCACAACAGACGGTGTGTTTATAGCTGGTACCTGTGTGGCCCCGAAGGACATTCCCGACACTGTAGCACAGGCACGTGCCGCAGCTGCCAGGATACTTGCAAGAATAGCGAAGGAAAGGATCGAGGTTGACGCTCTCTACTCTGAGGTAAATGAGAACCTTTGCTCCGGATGCCGCCTGTGCAACACCCTCTGTCCGTTCAGCGCCATAGAATTCATTGAAGAAAAGAAACAGAGCCATATAATCAGCGCACTCTGCAAGGGCTGCGGCGTATGTGTGGCAGCCTGCCCGTCATCAGCAATCAAAGGACGTCATTTCACTGACCAACAGGTACTTGCACAGGTAGACGGATTATTTGGCATTGACTGATAATGGAAGAGAAACTCGTACCGGCACATATTTTCTTTGTCAAATGGTTCATCCGGATCAGATGGGTTGCTATAATAATCCTGGTCGGTTCCAATATCATTGTCAATCACCTCCTGGGAATATACGTTCAGGAAAGGGCAATTTATATACTCGCAGCTATTCTGTTTGTGCTGAATGTCATTCACAGGATCATCCTTGGCAGGTTAAAACAGGACAAAGGCAGTAAAGTAGTTAAAAAGATCAAGCAGGACATTCACCTGCAAATAGTAACGGATCTGATAATCCTGACTCTGATAATTCATTATTCAGGGGGAGTTGAAAATCCCCTGATACTTTTCTACTTTTTCCATCTGATAATTGCCAGTTCAATTTTTTCTGCATTTCAAAGCTATATCTACGCTGCATTTGCCATTGTCCTTGCAGCTCTTCTGGGGATGCTTGAATGCTATACGGTTATCCCGCATTATCAGCTTGAAGGTTTAGTTGTTCACGATCTGTACAAATCTGTTTATTATGTCTTCGGAGCAGGTTTCATCTTTGCGTGCACTGCAATTCTTGTCGTAAGCCTGTCGCATATGATAATACACAGGTCGATTAAGAGCGAAGAGACATATGTCAGGACAAACATTGAGCTGGAAAACAAAGACAAGCTGAAAAATGAATATGTACTGCGGGTAACCCATGATATTAAAGGGCATATTGCTGCAATATTGAGCTGCCTTGAAGTGGTGCGGTCAAAAGCAACGGGACCTCTGAATAATGTTCAGGATGAATTTGCCAACCGGGCATTTGAACGCACCGAAATTCTGTCGGGTTTTACAAAAGATCTTCTGAACCTTACAAAGAAAAGACTTAAACATGATACTGAATTTGAAGAGTTCTCCCTGAAAGACCTGATAGATAAAGTCCTGGCTCAGGGGCAGATGCTAATGAAGGATAAGGCGATTAATTTTAGTTTTTATATCGATAAATCAATCCAGACAATCACAGGGAATCCCTTTACAATTGAAGAACTATACTCAAACCTGCTCATGAATGCCATCAAGTACACTCCCCAAAATGGCAGAATTGAGTTAACTGTCAAAAGCCGGATAAATCATATTGTTACGGAAATTTCTGATTCAGGGATAGGAATACCTAAGGAGGAACTTACAAAAGTCTTTGATGAATTTTACAGGGCTTCAAATGTTCCCAGGGATATTAAAACCGGATCAGGGCTGGGCCTCTCAATAGTTAAGCAGATCATTAAAGACCACAATGGACAGATATGGGTGACCAGTGAACCGGGAGTATGGACAAGGTTTACTTTTTTACTTCCTAAAAATCCTTCAGTCAGCCAATGATGATACTATAATAATTACTTCTTATGGCCAGCCTCATCCCCGGATACGAATATGATATTTTTATCTCCTACCGCCAGAAAGATAATAAATATGACGGATGGGTGACCGGATTTGTCGAGAGCCTGAAACGTGAGCTCGAAGCCACCTTCAAGGAAGAGGTTTCTCTCTACTTCGATATTAATCCTCATGACGGGCTCCTTGAAACACATGATGTTAATGCATCCCTTAAGAATAAGCTGAAATGCCTTGTCTTCATTCCGATAGTCTCCCGAACATATTGCGATCCCAAATCATTTGCCTGGGAACATGAGTTTAAGGCCTTCATTGAAACAGCTACCAGAGATGAGTATGGATTAAAGGTCAGACTGCAGGGTGGGAATATCAGCATCCGGGTTCTTCCAGTCCAGATTAACGACCTTGATCCCGATGATAAAAAAATTATAGAAGGAGAGCTTGGAGGTGTTTTGAGGGGAATAGAATTTATTTACAGGGAACCCGGAGTCAACCGGCCGCTGACCCCGGATGATGATGAAAAAGCAAACCTGAACAAAACAAAATACCGCAACCAGATAAATAAAGTTTCCCTGGCTATAAAGGAAATAATCCGGGGTATGAAATCAGTATCTTCCTTTAAAACAGATCACGAAGAACAGATAAACCATGAAATTGAACAGATAAGAGCAGGCGATGATATAATTGTATCAGGAACAAAGCGAAGCCGGAAATGGTTAAAGCTACTTTGGATATTTATTGGGATAATATTGATCACAACCACAGTAATTGTATGGCCCCGGATATTCAAAAAACAAACCATTGAAAGCATAAGAAGTTCAGGCGACAGGATCTCCATCGCGGTAATGCCCTTCAGCAATATGACAAATGACACAACATGGAATGTGTGGCAGGCAGGGATACAGAATGAAATAATAAATAATCTTACCAACTACAGGGAACTAAAAGTACGTCAGCCTGAAAATATAAACGGGCTTATCAGGAGTGACCCGTCAGAGACATATGCCTCACTGACCCTCTCTTTTGCCGGTTCTGTATCAAAAAAACTTGAAGCAGATGTATTCGTTCTGGGAACTATAAAACAATCAGGTTCGGTTATCCGCATTACAGCGCAGCTTATCAGCACAGAAACAGAGGATGTACTTAAATCGTTCCAGGTTGAAAGTTCAGAGATGGAGAAAGAGATTTTTCAGCACACTGAATTAATTTCAGGAATGATAAAGAATTTTCTCCTGATTTCTGAACTTGAAAAGGAATATTCTCCTGAAGCACTTTCAGTTGTGTCAACAAATTCCCCGGAGGCATACAGGTACTTTATGCAGGGCACTTCATTTTTCAGCAAACTTGATTATACTTCTGCCAGGAATTTATTGCTCAAAGCTTTGGATATCGATTCCAACTTTGCCGCAGCCATATTTTATCTTTCCACTGCATACGGGAACCAGGGATTATATGACCAGGCAAAAGAATGGTGTCTTAAAGCATACCAGAAAAGAGAACAAATGCCCCATATACAGAAGTTGTGGGCTGAATGGCTGCATGCCAATTATTTTGAAACACCAAGGGAAGAGATTATTTATTTAAGGGAAATAACCGAAACAGATGATCAGGCACAAAATGCATATTATGTCCTGGGATTAGCTTATGCCGCCCTGCACTTATACGATGAGGCCATTCCGGAATTCAGGAAGGTTCTTGAAATAAGGAATCAATGGGGAACAAAACCTTCGTGGGTCTATAATTATACCGACCTGGGCATTGCATACCATGAAACGGCCAGATACAGTGAAGAAAGAAAGTTGTATATGAAAGCTGAAGAAGATTTTCCGGGAGATCCCCTTTTACTCTACAGGGAGGCTGTTCTTAATTTATCCACCGGGAAGATGAAAAAAGCAAATGATATTGTTGAAAAATACAGTTCGGCCAGGGAGACGAAAAACGCATCAGAATCTTCTATCGCTGAAGGTCTGGCTAATATATATTACGAAGCCGGCATGCCTGAAAAAGCCGAAGAATATTACCGGAAAGCTCTTTCACTGAAACCTGAAAATCCGGCCAGGATCTGGGACTTTGCATGGTTTCTTATCGATGAAAACATAAATATTGAAGAAGGTTTAGAGCTGATAAACAAGGCTCTCGAACTGAGTCCCGATAATTACCTGTACCTCGACACAAAAGGCTGGGGTTTGTATAAGCAGGGCAACCTGACTGAAGCGCTTGAGCTGTTACAGAAAAGCTGGGACCTGAAACCTGTCTACGATCATGAAATATATCTACACCTGGAAAAGGTAAAGGATGAGATCAAAAAGAATTAATCTCTTGAAGCTTCTCGCAGGGATACTGTTGATGGTCCTGAATATTTGTATATGGATCAACGGGCTTTTCATTAACAGGGAGAGAGGAATGGATATTATACCGGCAGTACCGCTTTTTATCATTGGTGCACTTTTAATACTTGGTTGGTATAAAGCTTCAGGAACTACACCGCCAATCAGGCCGCAAAGACATAAATTCATCCTTAATACACTGCTTGTCAATTATTTTGTTATGTACTTGATTTATGTGGCCGGAGAAATGTTCTTTTCTCCTTCCATTGATCTTTTAACTCTCCCCGGGATCTTCCTGCCTCTGCTTATGGGGCTTTTTATTACCGGATTTATACTTTCATGGAACCATGAGGCATATGCGGGAATCTTCTTCATCTTATGGTATCTTCTGGTTCTTTTTGGCCAGCTTCGGTATGGTGAACTCCTTCACAGGGGCCCGTATATCTTTATCGGTATAGTTATTTTCATACAGGGAATTCTGTATCTGTATTATCATTTCAGGGTTAAACCAAAAGGATAAATATTCAGCTCCTTCAGAGCTGTAACAAAGTGGATGATTGCGTACCCCCGGTTGCACCGGGGTTATTCACATTCAGCTCTTTCAGAGCTAGCACAGGATGTGATCTGCATGCCTCTGGTTACGCCGGGGGTTATTCACATTTAGCTCTTTCAGATCTCTTTATCGGTGGGGTTTATATACCCTCCCGGCGGAACTATGGGCTGGTTATCTTTTTCTCTTCTCGGGCAACGTGGTGTAATTTTATTTTGCCTCTTTTACCGATCTGTAAATCGTACCTGCAAGTCCAAAAATTATCCCTGGAATACACAAATAAATGATGGTAAAGAATATTACACCAGTCAGGGCTTCCTCAAATTTTGTTCCTGGACCTGGATTAATTGCATTAACAACCGGAACAATGACAAAGAATGGAATCAGGGCAATTACAAAACAGGCACCGGCAAACAAAAAATAGTATTTTGGTAAAGTCCAGATTCGAAACAGCCCTGTGAAAAGGGAAAAAACTCCTGCAAAAAGCAATATCTGATGAATCCAGATAACAGCAGGGTATTCCAAGGTTCTTAAAAACAAAGCAAAGGGGAAAAAGAAAACAGCAACGGACAGAAAATAGATTGTCCCTGTGCGGTTGGTCCGGTTGAAAAGAGTAATAAAATGATTTTTCATCTCGCAGGTATATCAATGCAATTTGTATTTGTATATTCCATAAGTTTTTGCATAAACTGAATTGCTTCATTTCTGAGAATTTTTAAGAACAGTTCTGTAATCAGTGTTTTAGTAAGCTGACAACTCTGATGATACTCCACGATTATTTCATCTCCCTGTTCCCGTACTTTAAACCAGCCTGAAGAAGATATCATCCCGGGCATTGCGGTCTGGTTATTCACTGATGATACAAGTTTGATATCAAGTACCTGGTTTTCCCTGTCAAGTTTTCTGTGCCATTCGGATGTGTTTTCAAAAAAAATGAATCTTCTGAATTTGTATCTGATCAGGCTCCAGTCAGTCCCCTGATCAACCAGCTGAACTTCCATTCCTTCAGAAGCAAGGGCTTTAATATGATTGTAATTGAAGAATATTTCTAAAAGGCAGTCAGGCCTGCTAACTGTCCTGAAGCTGCCGTAAAAGATAAGGGTAGAATCGGTCAGAGATAACTTATATTGAATATCGCCCGGATCATAAGCAATTAATGGTGCCTGAATCACTATATCAATCAGGATGGTTAGAAGCCATATTTTCTCTATTCTTTTCATATCCATAGTTTCAGAAAATATGAACAGTATTTGTATCCACGGTCATTCTCTTAAGCCCTTCAATATTTGATATCATCGGATTATAATTCAGGAGTCTGCGTGCTCTGGTTATATTAAACCAGTGTGACCTGGATAATTCACTCACAAGAAACCTGGTCAATAGAGGCTCACGGTTTTTGAAAATAGTATTATGAATTGCCTCATCCATAAAAGAAAATGCTTTTGCTGCCCATACCGGGATTGATTTACTTACCGGCTGCAGTCCGGAGATCCTGAGCATATCGTTTAAAAAATCCCATAACAGAACAGGCTCTCCGTTTGTTATGAAATAAGCCTTTCCTGAAGCTTCAGGATTGCTTGCCAAAGCTTCAGCTGCATCAAGATGGGCGGCAATTACATTATCAATATATGATACATCTATCAGATTCCTGCCATCACCTATTTGCCGTAACAAGCCTGATTCAGCCTGTTTTCTGATTCTGGGAAATAACTGGTTATCTCCGGGGCCATAGACCAGATGAGGCCTTAACGACAGGGTCCTCAGAGAGGGAGAGTCAGCCTCCAGAACAAGCTTTTCAGCTATGGCCTTGGTTCCAGTATAGAATGATAAAGGTCTTTTCGGATAAGGCAATGTCTCATCACCTCCTTCAATATTCTTCCCGTTAAATACAACACTGGCCGAACTGGTATAAATCAGGTACTTTATTTTATTCAATTTACAGGCTTGAATAATATTTTCCGTGCCTGTAACATTTGTCCGGTAATAATCACTGTAACATCCTGAAATACCGGCTTTTGCTGCAACATGAAATACTATATCACTATTTTCTGTGGTTCGTAATACATCACTTAAGCCGGACAGATCACCACTTATTGTCCTGATGCCGGATTCCCTGAGAGCAGGGTAATCACCCCTGGAAAAGGATGTGACCTCATTCCCTTTCTTATTAAGTTCACGCGCCAGCGCAGATCCTATAAAACCGCCGCCCCCTGTGACAAGTGCTTTCATTTTACCCTTTTTTCAGCCCAGATAGCCAGTTTCTCCCTGAAGATCTTTGCATTATGCCTGGGATCAACAGGGAACTTATTCCTGAACAGTATCTCTGCTAATCCCTTTGTCAAACCGGACGAATTTTTCAGTTCATTTAGTTCTTTCAATAGTCTTCTGGTTGGACGAAAACCAGGTTTCAGCTCTATTACTATAACAGGGGTTTTTGCCCCTGACCTGTCAGAATTTACCCCGACAAGTGCCGAACGGGCCACCCGGGGATGACGGTTTAATACAGCCTCACAGGGTATGGTAAACAGGGTTGTGTCAGAAGTTATTACCCTGTGTGATTTACGTCCGTAAAACCATACTCTTCCAAGGGAATCAATTTTCCCCAGATCACCCATGCGGTGCCAGATCTCTTTATTGCTTTCACCGGGTATCTTTGAAACCATATCAGCCTTACTGTTCCTGAAATAGCAGGGTGACACCCACGGTCCTCTTACAACTATTTCCCCAATTTCATTTACCGGCATAATTTTCACCCTGTCCCATGAGGGTAAAGGCTCATCGGTAATATCAATGATCCTTACTTCCGCCGGCACAACCGGTTTACCAACACATATACCTGATCCATTCTCGTCATTTTCTGAAATGAGCCCATATAGTTCAGAAGCAGTAATATCTGTTACAGGAAGGGCTTCAGTTGCACCATAAGGAGTATGTATCGCAGCATTATCTGAAATCATCCTGCCGAATGATTCCAGTATTTTAAGGTGAACAGGCGCTCCCGCAGAAATTATTTTCCTTAATGACAGGAGTTTTGTTTTTCTTTTTGATCCGTATTCCGCCAGCCTGTTGAGGATCATTGGCGACCCGAACATTTGGGTGCATCCGAATTTCATTATATTCCTGATTACCTTTGCAGGGTTAAGTCTTGCCGGATGAACCATATCCATATCGGCTATAACTGAAGAGTTCCCGTGGCATATGGCAAAGAGTCCAAGCAGAGGAAATGTGCAAAGGTCGATTTCGTCAGACCCGATTGTGAACTGCTTTCTGGTTGTCTCAATCTGGTTTTTAAGCATCCCTGATGTATAAATTACTCCTTTAGCCGGACCAGTGCTTCCGCTTGTATAGAAGATAGCAGCAATTTCTCCGTCATCTGATGAATGGGATAACTGCATGCCTGTGCTGCAATTGAGAACTTTATTCCCTGTCATTGTATCCCTGAAACCAAGATTGCCGGTGGTAATTTTTACGCAGGTACTTTTAAATATTTCCGGACAGATAAACCTCAGAAGGTGTGATCTCGGAATACCAATGAAAGCTTCCGGCTCAAGGCCGGAAAGGACTGAGATCATTGCTTTAATTCCCATCCCGGGATCTATCATTACCGGAACGGCTCCTATTCTCAGAAGTGAAAATACAAGGATGAAGAAATCAGCTCCCGCCGGTACCATCACAAGCGTCCGGGTGCCATGACTGATCCCTGAATTTATAAGCCCCGATGAATACCTGTTTACAATCTCTTCGAGTTCCCTGTATGAAATCCTTTCAGGGTGAAGAAGTGCAGGTTTATCAGGATGTTTTTCAGCATTAATTGTCAGATAGTCTGCAACATTCCTGATATCAGAAGAGATTAAATGATTATTTGCACTTTGCATCCTTTCCGGTTAATTTATATAAAGTGTAATTAATACACTTATTCCTGATCCTACAGTAATAAAGATAATGTTCCCTGAATTTCTGAACCGGTTATCATCCCACACTTTTTTAAGTGCAAACAGAGGGCCTGCAGTATGAAAAACCTTGCGGCCTTTATCAGGTACCTCAACAAAGTTATCTTTTAATCCCAGATGGCTTTTCATCCTGCCTGTAAAACCATGAGGGCTTTGTGATGGTATAATCAGATCAATATCATCAAGTGTTTTCCCTGATTCATCAAGAAAAGCATAAAGTGATTTTACGGCACACTCAACACAAAAATCAGTGTATGATGGTTTCTGCATCACTTTCAGGATATTTCTGCCATTCCCGTTGCGTCCTGATTTAGTGAAACATGTATAGCTTTCAAACTCCCCGCTGTATTCCGGGTAATTGTATGTTCTGAACATTGAAAAGCCCGGTGAATCATTTGAGTTTGAAAGGATGATTGCACCGGCTGCAGCATTGAATGAATACTCCTCTGATAAACCACGGAACGGTTCTGAATCGCCTGTCACGATCATCCCGTAAGAAATTTCATTATTACTTATCATCCTGTTAATAATATCAATCCCTGTCAGCAAACCGCATCCTCCGTTATTCAAGTCAAATGAGAATGTGTTCCCGGAATTGTCAGAACTTACCTTTACACTCCTGTGTGCAGCGATTCTTTCCTGGATCAAAGCAGCAATTGCGGGCTCACCCGTATTCCTGTGACGATAAATTCCGGTATTTATCAGAATGCCGAGTTCACCGGGATCCATACCGGTATCATCCAGGCAGCGGCAGGCAGCCCTGGCTGTCAGATTGATCGAATTCCCCTGTAAAAAGCTGATACGGGGTCGTGCCACTGAGACCATATTAATTAATGTTCCCATACCGGAAAACCATATTGTTCATTCTGAAGATAACTGCGCCTATTATCAACCCTGATGCAAAACAGAGCAGCATTACATTCTCATTTTCCCTGAACCGTTTTTCATTGAGATATCTGTATAATGCCAGAAAATGGGTAGTTGAAGCGGTATTCCCCGTTTCTTTCAGATTTACAAGAATCTGACCCGGCTTTTCACCGAAACTCTCCAGGTAATGATTTGCCCCTGAAAGAATAGAGCTTCGTGAGGTCTGATGAGGTATGAGCCAGTCAATTTCCTTAAAGGACAGATTGCTCCTGTTCAGTGCATCCTTTACTATTGGCACAGATTCATTTATAGCAGCCTGATGAATTTTCTTTGCATTGGTCTTCATTTTCCCGCCCGGGGCATTCCGGTTTTGCCTGCCTGTACATAAGCTGCAGTATTCACTCAATGTTGTAAAGCCTGAAACAATAATGCCGTTTTTTTCATCATCTGCCCGTTCAATTATAGCTGCAGCGCCGCCGTCGCCCAGGGTAAGGGAAGATAATTCCGAACTCAGGGATGTTTTAATTTTTTTTATTGCATGATCACAGATATTCGAAATATATTCCCCGCTCACTATCATACAATTCTTAATTACCCCCTGTTTAATGAATTTTTCAGCCAGATAGAGCCCTGTAAGCATGCCTGCGCATGCATTGGAAATATCAAATGTTATGGCTTTCTCTGCCCCAATGGCTTTCTTTATCAATGCTGAGAATGCAGGTTCATACAGATGTGATAGTCCATCTTTGTATTTGGTAATTGAGCAATTGATTATCATGTCTATTTCGCCGGGTCTGTATCTTGAGAATGAGAGGCAGTCTTTTGCAGCATCCACTGCCAGTGAAAATGAATCTTCTCCTGAAGAACATACTCTTCTTTCAACGATCCCTGTAAGGAGGCTGAACTTCTTCATGCATGGTACCTTAAGTTTACCCAGCAGTTCAGAGGTATTCAATCTCTTCACCGGCATTTTAACTCCTATGCTCTCAATCTGACATCTCCACTCCATAGGTTGATAATTTAAATGAGTCTCGGGAATCAATAAAAAAGTTAGTATAATAATAATATAACCGTATATT
>JBFYPG010000018.1:0-5049 GCA_041303415.1 Bacteroidales bacterium | reverse complement strand
ATTTTTTTTACTAACCTAAAACCATTAAAGCATGATTAAAAAACTAAAGCAGGTTATTTTATCATCGGGCAAAAGGATGAGTCTGCTACTGAAACTCACTGCTTTGCTGCTGATCCTGGGCACTCTCCCGGCATTCGCACAGCAAAAGAGGGTTTCAGGAAAAGTAACAGATCCATCCGGTGTTGCATTGCCTGGTGTGAATATCCTTGAGAAAGGCACTCTTAACGGTGCTATTTCCGATCCGGGTGGAAACTTCACGGTGACGGTCGCTTCCGAAGCTTCAATCCTTACATTTTCTTTCATAGGATATGAAACGCAGGAAGTTACAGTAGGTACACAGAATACTGTCAATGTCACGCTGAAAGAATTAGTCTCGGCGCTTGATGAGATTGTCGTTGTGGGTTACTCAACCCAGGCAAGGAAAACGCTGACAGGCGCTGTAGCCACTGTAGATGCAGCTGAGCTTTCTGAAAGCGCTGCTGTAAACCCGATCACCCGTCTGCAGGGAAAAGTTGCCGGTGTAACGATCCTCAACCAGCATACTCCGGGTGAAGGTTCTTCCATCAGGATCCGCGGTATGACCACGATTAACGATGCCAGCCCTCTGTATGTTGTCGACGGAGTGCCGGGCGGATCTTATTCACCCAATGATGTTGAGAATATCACAATATTGAAAGATGCTGCCGCTCAGTCAATTTACGGAGCAAGGGCTGCCAACGGTGTTGTGCTTATCACAACAAAAGGCGGTAAGAAGAACCAGAAAGTCTCTATGAATGTGAATGTAAGGCAGGGTGTTTCAAGGTTCTCAAACTACTACGACCTGCTCAATACTCAGGAATGGGGCGAAATGATCTGGCTCGAAGCAGCAAACTTCGGCGTGGCACCGACCCACCAGCAGTATGGAAACGGCGCCACTCCTACAATACCTGATTATATTGTCCCCACAGCAGCTGCCGAAGGATCTGCAGGTGTAAACCCTGCACTCTATGACAACCAGATGGCAGTACGCGACGGCGATGACACCTACCTGATAACAAAAGCCAATAAAGAGGGTACCGACTGGTTCAAGGAATCAACAGAACCCGGATCATTCAAGGAATACACAATTGATGTAACCGGCGGTGGTGCAAACAGCGCCTATGCTTTGATGCTTGGCTACACCAGCGATGAGGGTATCTTCAAATGGACAGGTTTTGAAAGGTACAATTTCCGTACTAATATTACTACAAGTCCTGCAAAATGGATAGATATTGGAACAAATATAGGAGTACAGTATACGAACGACCATGGACATCAGAGTGATAACTCTGAATCCTCAATGGTATCCTGGTGCTACAGGCTTCCTCCCATTATACCTGTATATGATATCACAGGTACAACTTATGCAGGATCAAGGGCATCAGGTACCGGTAACGCCCAGAACCCGGTATTCCTGCTCGACAAGAACCAGTATGACTATACAAACCGGCTTACCGCCAGCGGTAATGCTTTCGTCAAGCTGAACATCGTTAAAGGATTGTCAGTTAAGTCGCTTATCGGACTTAATACTTATGGCCAGAAAACAAACGATATTAACTTTGTTGAAGTTGCAGCTGCAGAAAGAGGAACTTATGACGGCTACATTAAAACTTCCTCATTCGGCCTTGACTGGACATGGACAAATACGATAGAGTATGCCCTTACAACAGGTCAGCACAATATCAGACTTTTGGCCGGATCTGAAGCTAACGACAATACATACACCTATCTTAATGGGAGCAGGTCGGAGTACCCGGTGCTTGAAATTGATTATATCACCATCAATACCGGCTTGCGGAGCATAAGCAACTCAGACGACAACAGTGAATACAGCCTCTTCTCAATCTTCGGCCGTGTCAATTACATCTTTGCCGACAAATACATGTTTGAAGGTGTTGTGCGCCGTGACGGTTCATCACGTTTCGGAACTCAGAAGTACGGTATCTTCCCGGCATTCTCTGTAGGATGGAGGGTTTCACAGGAAGATTTCATGGCATCTACCAAAAGCTGGCTTGATGATCTGAAACTGCGTATCGGTTACGGTGTGGTCGGGAACGACAAGATGAATAACTATAACAGCTATACCCAGTTTGCTTACAGCGAAGGCAGTGCATCATACAACCAGTCAGGAATCAATTCACAGCTGACCAGTGTAGGGTATTACCAGTCGAGATTCGGAAATTCTGATGTGAAGTGGGAAACTACAACAACCCTAAATGTGGGTATTGACGCAATACTTATCAAGAATCTGACGGTTGCCTTTGATGTATGGCAGCGTCAAACAAAAGACATGCTCTATCCGAAACAGCTGCCGTTGGTGCTTGGTACAGCTACAAGACCGTCAATCAACATTGGTGAAATGAAAAATACCGGTTTCGATCTTGAGATCGGTTACTCAAACAATGCATTGAACGGCGATCTCCTGTATAACGTCGACTTTGTATTCTCGCATTACAAGAACGAGCTGACCAAGCTTACTGACGTAGCCGGTGACTTTTACCAGGGATCGGGCTTCCGTGAAAAAGTTTATACGAGAACAGAAACCGGAAGAGCATTCCCGGAATTCTATGGCTATGAAGTAGAAGGGATCTTCCAGACACAGGATGAAGTTGATACATGGCCGGCAGCTTTCGGAGCTAGCGGAACATACAATAAGCCGGGACACTTCAAATACAAGGATGTTGACGGAAACGGCTACATTGATGCAGCCGACCGTACATATATCGGTTCTCCTCATCCTGATTTCACTGCAGGTTTGAGCTTTGGTGTCAATTACAAGGGAATAAGCTTATCAACCACCCTCTATTCAAGCGTCGGCAACGAAGTGGTTAACTATGTCAGCCGGTTCATTGACTACACCCAGTTTGCTTCAGGAAAAAGCAAGAGGAGACTCTATGAATCATGGGGCAGCCCGTACCTTGCCAGCAACGAAGATGCCACAATGCCTATCATTTATAACAATGACACACCGCACCAGGAACCTTCAACTGCTTTCCTGGAAGATGGCTCATTCCTTCGTATGAAGACCCTGAGGATCGGTTACGATCTGAATAATCTCCTGAATAAGAGATTCGGCTCTCTGTTAGTCTACTTCCAGGCTTCAAACCTGTTTACTCTGACCAAGTATACGGGGCTGGATCCTGAACTCTCGATACCGAGTTCTGCCATCAACATGGGAATAGATTCAGGCGCATGGCCCACGACTCAGCAATTCTTGTTTGGTATTTCCTTTGGTATCTAACATGAATATTTTTATAAACATTTAAAAGAAACAGATATGAAAAAAATATTCAAACTATTATCATTTACCGTCCTTATCGGGAGCCTGTTAATGATATATTCCTGCAACGAAGAGTTCCTGACCAAGGAGCCGTTTGGAGTAGTGCCAAACTCCCTGGTCATGTCACCTGCAGGCATGGAATCACTTGTCAACGGTGTTTACGAGAGGATGCAGAACGGGGGATCAATGTTCGGAGGTTGCATAACAAGCGACTGGACCTATTCCGGCGGATGCTCCGATGACGCCTATAAAGGCACATCCTCAGGCGACCAGAGTAACTTTAACCTGCTCGAGAGATATGAAGCTCTGCCCAACAACCCCTATCTGAATGAAAGATGGACTCTTTGCTACGACGGGGTTGCACGTGCAAACACAGCTCTTAATTTCCTGTGGGATACCCAGTTAGGCTCTACACCAGTGGATGCTGCAAGGGCAACCACGATGGAAGCAGAACTAAAAATGCTGAGAGCATGGTTCCATATGCAGGCAAACAAGATCTTCGAAAATATCCCGTATATTAAAACTCAGAAAGAACTGGGTGATATATTACCTGAAAATGTTCCCAATACAGATCCGGGATGGGATGGAATCGAGGCTGATCTGCAGTATGCGATCGACAATCTGCCTACTACCAAGATCTATAGTGAAAAAGGCCGGGCAACCAAATACTCAGCTCTGGCAATCAAAGCGCAGGCACATATGTATCAGAAGGAGTACTCTGCAGCTGCACCTCTTCTTGATCAGATCATCAGCAGCGGGGTATTCAGCCTGGCAACAGAGTTTTACTGGAACTTCGACATGACTCATGAGAATAACTCTGAATCCATTTTCGAATTACAGTGTTCCACTACCGCCACCGCTGCTTCTTCTGTTGCCGGCTCAGGGTGTAATTTCCACCAGAACGGTCCGGCAAGCTGCGGCGGCTGGGGATTTTATCAGCCTTCACAGAACCTCTTTGAGGCTTACCAGGTTGACGCAAACGGATTGCCGATTCTTGATCCCGCTCTTCGCCAATCGCTGGTATCTGATATGGGGAAGGCCAGCAGCGCTACCTTTACACCGACACAGGAGCTTCTTGACCCGCGTGTTGACTGGATCATTGCCCGTCGCGGCGTCGATTTCCTCGGATGGGGAATCCACCCGGGAAATGACTGGATCCGCCAGCAGAGCAACGGAGGTCCCTACATGACCAAAATATTCATGCACCTGAAGAGTGAGCAATCTCTGAACCTGAATGGAAGCGGTTTCTCTAACGGCAAGAACTTCAGGACATACCGTTATGCAAGCGTCCTTCTCTGGAGAGCTGAATGCTATGTAGACGCAGGCGATCTTGAGTCAGCCAGGGGTCTTGTAAACCAGATTCGCAACCGTGCCAAGACCAGCACTCCAGTAATGGGGCTCTGCAGCAGCACAAGCAATCTTGGTACAGATCCCGTTGTTGACTGGACGAAGCCGGCAGCAAACTACCTGGTAAATCCTTATCCGGGTCCGGGACTTTATCCGTTCAATAACGCAGCCAACGCTCTTAAAGCTATCCAGGAGGAGACCAGGCTCGAATTTGCATGCACGAATCACCGTTTCTTTGACCTGCGCCGCTGGGGTATTCTTGATCAGGTCCTTGATGCTTACATTGTTGATGATCTTACTTTCAGGTCATTTATGACAGGGGCAGTGTTCAATGCCACTGAAGATGATTACTGGCCATTACCACAGGGTCAGATCGACGTTCAGAAAGGCATTCTTACACAGGA